>JAEEJN010000033.1 GCA_016281935.1 Bacillota bacterium
AAAGACGATTACAGCGTGGCCCACTATCAGAAACAGGCGCTCGAAGCCGTCGAAGATATCCGGAGCAGGGGAAAGGCCCCCATCCTCTGCGGAGGCACAGGACTGTTCCTCAATTCGGTCCTGTATCCGATGAACCTGTCCGACGCGCCCGGTCCGGATCCGGAATACCGCAGGGAACTGGAAAAGCTGTGGGAGGCGAAGGGAGCAGACGCGCTCTTCACACGCCTGGAAGAGCTGGATCCGGAGACCGCCGCGGTGACGGACAGGCAGAACGTCCGCCGCGTGATCCGCGCCCTGGAGATGTGCAGGGAAGGATCGAATAAGAGCGAACGCGCGTCCGCCGCCTATCTGGGCCGGGAACTGCGCGAACCGGACATGCGACTGTTCGCCCTGGACTGGGAAAAGGACGCGCTGGAAAAAAGGATCCGTCTCCGGGTGGACCGGATGATGGAAGCAGGTTTCGAGGACGAGGTCAGACGTCTTTTGGAAGCCGGATGCGGCAGGGAACTGCCCGCCATGAAGACCCTCGGATACAAAGAACTGACCGACTGGATCCTGGGAGACTGTCTGTCCAGAGAGGAAGCGGTCGAACTGATCAAGATCCACACGCGGCAGTACGCCAAAAAGCAGAGGACCTGGCTCAGGAGAGAGCCGCGTTTCGTCTGGCTTCGCGGCGAAGAACTGACGGAAGGGAAGGCCCGGGCCGCCTGGGCTGACGTCTTCGCTGCCGATTATGAAAGATGAGAGAAAGAGAAAAGATGATGGGATTCGCAGATCTGGGCATACGCCCTGAAGCGGCGGAACTCGTGAACGGATGCGAGAAGGAACTGACCGTTCACTTTGCCCGTATCGACGGGACGGCGCTGGAGAACGAGGCAAGGGTGCTCGCCGCGTTCCAGAAGGAGAGGGTGGAATCCAGACACTTCGCCGGATCCTACGGCTACGGATACGGGGACATCGGGCGGGATACGCTCGAAGCGCTCTACGCCGACGTGTTCGGCTGTGAAGCGGCCCTCGTCCGTCCTTCCGTGATATCGGGCACGCACGCGATCTCCGCGTGCCTGTACGGGCTCCTCGGGCCGGGGAAGAAGCTCCTGTGTGCCACGGGCAAGCCCTACGACACCCTGGAGGAGTCGATCGGACTGTCAGGTGAGCCCGGGACCGGTTCCCTGAAAGACTGGGGCGTCGGGTGCACGGTCCTTCCCCTGAAGGACGGCCGCTGCGACGTGGAGGCGATGACCGCCCTTCTGAAGGACGATCCGTCGATCACCCTCATCCACATGCAGAGGTCCCGAGGATACGACTGGCGGGACGCCTTCTCCGTCGAGGAGATCGGGGAGTGGACCGCGGCCGCCAAAGCCGCTCGTCCGGGCGTGCGGGTGTTCGTGGACAACTGCTACGGGGAATTCACGCAGACGAAGGAGCCGACGCACTTCGGCGCCGACCTCGTCGCGGGTTCATGCATCAAAAATCCCGGCGGAGGACTGGCTCCGACGGGAGGTTATATCGCGGGCACGAGGGAAGCGGTGGACGCGGTCGCGCGTCATCTCTTCGCGCCGGGGATCGGTGCGGAAGGCGGTTCCTATCCCGCGGGCTACCGGGATTTCTATCAGGGGCTCTTCATGGCACCTCACACGGTCAGCCAGGCGCTCAAAACGGCCGTCCTGGCGGCGGCCGTCTTCAAGAAACTGGGTTATAAGGTGTCGCCCGACGCGGAAGCGCCGCGCTACGATCTGATCCAGGCGCTGGAACTGGGGAGCGCGGACAGGCTGATCGCCTTCTGCCGCAGCGTGCAGGGAGCTTCTCCCGTGGAGGGACACGTGCTTCCGGAACCCTGGGCCATGCCCGGCTATCAGGACGAGGTCATCATGGCCGCGGGCACCTTCATCATGGGCGCGACGTCCGAACTGTCCGCCGACGGACCGCTCCGTCCGCCGTATATCGCCTACATGCAGGGAGCCCTGACCTATGAGCACGGAAAGATCGCGCTCATGAAGTGCGTCTCTGCGCTGACGGAAGACTAGAGCTTGCGGAAAAGCCCCGTGACGACGCCCTGGATCGTGACTTCCTTCAGGATGATGGGTTCCATCTCGTCGTTCTCGGGCTGCAGACGGATCATGTTTCCTTCGTGATAGAGACGCTTTACGGTCGCCTCGTCTTCGATGAGAGCCACCACGATCTCTCCGTCCTGGGCGGTGTCCTGGGGACGGACGACGATGTAGTCGCCGTCATAGATCCCGGCGTTGATCATGGAGTCGCCCCGGACCTTCAGAAGGAAGGAATTCTCGTCGCGGATGAGGTCCTTGGCGACGGGGAGCGTGTCTTCCACGTGCTGCTCCGCCGTGATGGGGACGCCTGCGGCGATCCGTCCGACCAGGGGCAGGGTGCGGATCTGGCGCTCTTCCAGAGGCCGGATCTCCGTCATGATGTCGATCGCCCGGTTCTTGGAGGGTTCCCTGCGGATGAGGCCTTCGTCCTCGAGGCTCCTGAGGTAGCTGTGGACGGTGGACGTGGAATTCATGCCCATGGCTTCTCCGACTTCGCGTACGGTGGGGGGATACCCGTTCTCCATGACGAAATCGCAGATGAAATTATAGATCTTGTCTTTGTTTCTTCTGTATTTCCTGGTGCGTGCCATGCGGATCCTCCTTTTGTCCAAGTATATCACAGAATCAGTAGAATTAAAACGTTTGTTCTGGAGTTTACCGAAATGAAAAGAAAAGAATGCATCCTGTACGACCGTCCCTGCACGGACTGCGGGGAATGCCTGCGCTGCGATCTCGATCCCGAGAAGATCTGCGACAACTGCGGCGCCTGCCTGGAAGAGAACATGGACGATTTCGCGAGCATCCTCATCACGGAGATGCAGGATCCCGAGAGCGGGAATATGCGTACCCTGAAGCCCGTGGACGATATCCCCATGCCCGAACTGACCCACGTCGGTGAAGACACGGAGGATCCGGGCCCCGGTTTTGTCCCCAAAGGCAGGGAAACTAAAGGAAATCCCGACGGAAGAGAGAATTGATTCATCATGAACGAATGGATCGAAACAGCCAAATCGCGCTACGAACAGACGAAAGCCTGGCGCAGGGATCTTCACGGGATCCCGGAGGAAGCTTTTCAGGAAAAGGAGACGACGGAATACCTCGCGTCCGTCCTTGACGCCATGGGGGTACCTTACAGGCGCCTGGAAGGCACGGGGCTTGTAGCCGAGATCAGGGGAGCTGAGCCCGGACCCACGGTCGCTCTGCGCACGGATATCGACGGGCTCCCGGTCACGGAGGACACGGGGCTTGCTTTCATGTCCCGTCATCCCGGAAAAATGCACGCCTGCGGACACGACAGCCATATGGCGATGGCCTTGACCGCTCTTTCCATGCTGAAGGACAGGGGCGTTCCCAAAGGCACGCTCCGCGTGATCTTCCAGCCGGCCGAGGAGATCGGCGCAGGCGCGCTGTCCATCATCCCGCAGGGCGTTCTGGACGGCGTGGACGCGATCTTCGGCGTGCACGTCTTTTCCGGCATGCCTCTGGGCGAACTGAACATCGCTCCCGGACCGCGCATGGCAGGATCCTCCCTGTTCACCGTGGAGTTCTACGGGAAGAGCGGGCACGGATCGACCCCGCACAAGGGGCTGGACGTGATCCCCGCGGCCGCGGCCTTCGTGCAGGCGGTCCAGACGATCCCGAGCAGGGAAGTGGACGCGCAGAAAGCCTGCGTCGTCAGCATCGGCACCTTCCACAGCGGCACGAAGTTCAACGTCATCGCCGACAAGGCGGTCCTGACGGGGACCTGCCGCACGTATGATATGAAACTCAGGGAAGAGCTTCCCTTCATGATGAAAAGGATCCTGGACGGGATCGGCGCCGCGTACCGCGTGGAGACGGCTCTCGACTATCAGCAGAACTGTCCCGTCGTCATCAACGATCCGGAGCTTTCGGTGTTCGCGAAGAATGTCGCCGCGGAGACGGGGATCCCGCTTTTCGAGACCGATCCCATCATGGTGTCCGAAGACTTCTCCCAGTATCAGATGCGCGTTCCCGGCGTCTTCGCCTTCCTGGGGAACGGTTACGGGGAATTCAACCACCATCCCCGCTTCGATGTGGATGAATCCGTGATGATCCGCGGTTCGGCCTATCTGGCCGCCGCGGCTTACGCACGGCTCAACGGATAAAAAACGCGATCAAGCGATAAACAGAGGAGGAAAAGCAGAATGAAGTACGTGAAGCCGTCCGCGTTCCGGAACGTGACGTGGAAAGACGGGTTCTGGACCCGCTTCGACGAGCTGGTCCGCAGGAACGTGATCCCCTATCAGTACAGGGCGCTGAACGACCTCGTGGAGGACGCGGAGCCCAGCCACAGCATCGAGAATTTCCGCATCGCGGCGGGCGAATCCGACGGCGAGTTCGACGGAAGGGTGTTCCAGGACAGCGATACCGCCAAATGGCTGGAAGCTGTGGGCTATTCGCTCATGAAGCATCCCGATCCCGATCTGGAAGCCAAGGCTGACGAGATCATCCGCATCATCGCCAAGGCCCAGCTGCCCGACGGCTATCTCGATTCCTATTTCACGATCAAGGAGCCCGACAAGAAGTGGACCAACCTGCGCGACTGGCATGAGATGTACTGCGCGGGACACATGATGGAAGCCGCTGTGGCTTATTACGAGGCCACCGGCAAGCGCGTGCTCCTGGACACCATGCTGCGCATGGCGAAACACATCTACGACCGCTTCGGGCCCGTGGAGGAAGGCAAGATCCCCGGCTATCCGGGCCATGAGGAGATCGAGCTTGCCCTCGTCAAGATGTACGGCCTGACGGGCGAGAAATGGCTCCTGGATCTGGCGGCCTTCTTCGTGAAGGAACGCGGCAAGAGCCCCAACTTCTTCGAGGAAGAAGCCAAGAAGCGCGGCGACACGGGAGAATCCCGCCGCCGCTGGGGACTGGATCTGAGTTACTGGCAGGCCCATGCGCCCGTGACAGAGCAGAAGACCATGGAAGGCCACAGCGTACGCGCCCTGTATTTCCTCTCCGGCGTCGCGGACGTCGCCCGCCTGACGGAAGACGAAGTGCTCAAGGACGCCTGCAGGACCCTGTTCGACGACTGCGTGAACCGCAGGATGTACGTGACGGGCGGCGTGGGTTCCACTCATGTGGGCGAAGCGTTCTCCTTTGACTATGATCTTCCCAACGATACCATCTACGCCGAGACCTGCGCGTCCATCGCCCTTGTCTTCGCGGCCCAGCGCATGCTGCAGATGGAGCCGCTCGGATGGTACGCTGACGCTATGGAGCGCGCGCTGTACAATACCTGCATCGCCGGCATGGATCTGGAGGGACGCCGTTTCTTCTACGTGAACCCCCTGGAAGTCCTGCCCGAAGCCAGCAAAAAGGATCCCGGCAAGCGCCACGTGCTGCCTGTGCGTCCCCGCTGGTTCGGCTGCGCCTGCTGCCCGCCCAACCTGGCCAGGCTCCTGGCGTCTCTCGGCAACTATTTCTACGGAGTGCGCGGCAGAGACGTATACGCCTATCTGTACGATTCGTCCGTATCCGAACTCGAGACCGAGAACGGTCCCGTGACCCTGGACGTGACGACGCGCTATCCTCTGGACGGACAGATCGCCTTCCGCCTCTCCAAGGGAGATTATGACCTGAACCTGCGCATCCCGTCCTGGAGCCGTGACTGCTGGTGCGTCACGAAGAACGGCGTGAAGGCCGAAGCGGAAGTCAAAGACGGGTTCGCGAAGGTCTGCGGTCCGTTCGAGGACGGCGATACGGTCGTCCTGACTCTGGATCTTTCCGTGCAGAGGGTCTACGCTTCTCTGCGCGTGACGGAGGACATCGGCAAGGTCTGCCTGCAGAAGGGCCCGATCGTATACTGCCTGGAGGAAGCCGATAACGGAAAGAACCTGCAGCGCATCTATCTGCCGCGTGAAGCGGAGATCTCCGCCGAGTTCCGCCCCGAACTGCTGGAAGGCGTGGAAGTCCTGAAGACGGAAGCCCTGGAGCTCGCGGACGACGGTTCCGACGTCCTCTACCGCAGAGACTGCGGCCCGTCCTTCCGGAAGAGAGAACTGCAGTTCATCCCGTACTACGCCTGGGCGAACCGCGGCGAAGGCGAAATGACCGTATACGTCCGTGAAAAGATCTGATATACGGCGGCTTTACGTGGAAAGCCTCTGCGTTCGGCCTTCCGAGGACATGGAGGATTATCTCCGCGGGATCCCCGCGGTGAAGGCCCTGTCCGAGGAGATGCTGAAGATCGACAGCCCCGTGACGGTGCTCGTCGGCGAGAACGGCACGGGGAAGACGACCCTTCTGGAAGCGGTCGCCCGCTGCTGCGGCTTCCAGTCGGAAGGAGGCAGCCGCCATTTCAGCCGGGAACAGATCCGGGAAGGCTCCGGCCTGTATCGGGATTTGAGGATCGGCCGGGGCCCTCTGAGGCCCCGGGACGGTTTCTTTCTCAAAGCCGAGAACTATTATGAGGTCATCAGCTACGTGGACGAGCTGGAAAGGGAGGATTCCACGGGCTACGCGTCCTACGGAGGCGGTTCGCTCCATGAGCGCTCCCACGGCGAGGGCGTCCTGAAACTGATCCAGAACCGGTTCTTCGGCCACGGTCTCTATTTCCTGGACGAGCCGGAAGCCGCCCTTTCGCCCATGCGGCAGCTGACGCTCATGATCGAGCTCAAGCGCCTGGTCGACGACGGGTCCCAGATCTTCCTGGCGACCCATTCGCCCATCCTCATGGCTTACCCCGGAGCGGAAGTCTTTCTCCTGGACGGGGAGGGGATCCGGAAGACCGACTACAGAGAAACCGAACACTATCAGACGACGAAACTCTTTATGGAAAACACGGAACAGATGCTTCATTACCTTCTGGGATGAAGCGGGAAAGGAGAACCCCAATGAGCGTATTGGGAGAAGGAACGTTCAAACTCGGATTCGGACTCATGCGCCTTCCGCGCCTCGCGGACGGTGAGATCGACATCCCGCAGGTCAGCCTCATGGTCGACCGTTTCCTCGAAGCGGGCGGCACATATTTCGATACGGCCTTCGCCTACAACGGTTCCGAAGCCGCGATCAAAAAGGCGCTGGTGGAACGCTATCCCAGGGATAAGTACACCCTCGCGTCCAAACTCATCGCCAACGGCGCGAACCTGGACGAGGAGACCCTGAAGGCGGAATTCACGACCAGCCTCGAGCGCAGCGGAGCCGGCTATTTCGACTACTACCTGCTGCACGCGCTGCAGAGAGGCAACTATGAGAACTACGAGAAGTATCATCTCTGGGACTACGTGAAGGAACTCAAGGCCAAAGGCCTGATCAGGCATTACGGCTTCTCCTTCCACGCGGATCCGGAACTCCTGGAGGAGATCCTTGAGAAGCATCCGGATGCCGAGTTCGTCCAGCTCCAGATCAACTACGCCGACTGGGAGAATCCCGGAGTGGCGGCCCGGAAGAACTGGGAGATCTGCAAAAAGCACGGCAAGCCCGTCGTCGTCATGGAACCCGTGAAGGGCGGCATCCTGGCCGATCCCGTCGATTCCGTGAAGGCCGTGTTCGACGCGGAAGGCTCCGGCCTTTCCTACGCGGGATGGGCCATCCGCTACGTGGCGAGCAAAGAGAACATCCTGACCGTCCTGTCCGGTATGAGCAGCCTGGAGCAGATGGAAGACAACCTGTCCTATATGAAGGACTTCCGTCCTCTGGACGAGCATGAGGAGGCGGTGATCCGCAAGGCTCAGTTCGCTCTCAATCAGGACCAGACGATCCCCTGCACGGGCTGCCGCTACTGCGTGGAGGGCTGCCCCATGGGCATCCCGATCCCTGACATCTTCACCGTGGCCAACCGCCGCAAGGGGAGCCCGGAGTTCCGCACGATCCGCGAGTACACGATCGTGACCCAGGGAAAGGGCAAGGCCAGCGACTGCATCCGCTGCGGCCAGTGCGAAGGTGCCTGCCCCCAGCACCTTCCGATCATCGAGCTCCTGGAACAGTGCAGCGTCCTCGAGAAGTAGACCCGCAGGAACACAAAAAGACGCCCCGGAAACGTATCGTTCCCGGGGCGTTTTCGATCTGTCCGGTCCTCAGCGGCCACCTGGAAAGGGAGGCTGCTGCAGGCTCCGGGCCTGTATGTAAGGCTGTTTACGCAGATAAGGGTCCTCCTTTTTCGAGAAACGCACGGGGAGCACGAAAAGGATCAGCGCATACATGATGAACGCGAAGGTCTTCAAGATGGGCCAGTGAGAGACCGCGGCGGAGAGAGGAAAGGTCTTCAGCCTTATCGTCAGATAGGTGGAGAAGGGGATCCCCTGAGGGATCGTATCGATCCCGCTGATGAATGAGCTGACGACAGGAGATACGGCCGCGAACAGCAATGAGATCACTCCGACGGAGATCGCGAACCCTTTATTCTTCAGCCCGAGCGCGACGCAGGCCAGGATGAGCACAGCCGTCTCGGCCGCGTACGGGATGGCGGACCAGACGCTGAACATCCGATTGGGGCGGAGAATCTGCGTCAGCAGGAGGCCGGCCGCCGTGACGCCGTACACCGCGGCGCAGACGATCAGGGGCGTCGTCTTCAGGCGGGGCACCGCGCACAGTGCCGGCAGGAAGAACAGCACGAGGAAGGGGAGCCAGCGCAACGCATACGCCCAGTTATTATGGGGCATGATGGGGATCAGGTTCAGCCCCAGCGCGGGAAACGCAAAGAGTGGGACCGCTTCATTACCGAATTCCTGCAGGATCTGATTCAGAAAGATCCTCGGCTCCGGTGAAGGCATGGCCATCGCGGCGTTGACAAGTTTCAGGACGATCTCGGCGGCCATCCCGTACAGGAACAGCCCGAGAAGGATAAAGAAAAGCACGCGCGTCGATTCGTCGTTCCGCTTCTCCATGACAGACTCCTTTCGTATCCTATCGTTCTCGATCCCATGATATCACAAAAAACGTCCTGCAGTCATCCGTATCGACGGCTGCGGGACGCTTTTTTATGTATTTGCCGTTCGGGGTCCGAAGATCAGTCCTTCTTGTTCTCCATGACGGCGCGGGCGCAGGCGGGGAGCCCGCCGTGGCTCAGATGGTTCGCGAGGCAGTCGCAGCAGCGGCCGTGGTTCGCGCAGCCCACGTTGGTGCAGGGGCAGGGATGGGTGTTGGAACAGACTTTGCATTTTTCTTCGGACATGTTGACCTCCTATCGTTTGACCGGTTATAGCTCTTATAATCCGGGAATGACCAGAAGCGCGATGTTGAAGTAGGCGAGCAGGGCGACCACGTCCACGATGGTCGTGATCATGGGGCTGGCCATGAGGGCGGGGTCCAGCTTGCACTTCGCGGCGAGCAGGGGCAGGGAACAGCCGACGACTTTGGCCGCCGTGATGGAACAGAGCATCGCGAGAGAAACGGTCAGTGCGACGAGCACGTCTTTGTTGAAGAGCCAGATGCGGAGAAAGTTCAGGGCACTCACGACGACGCCCACGAGCACTGCGATCCGGACTTCTTTCCAGATGACCGTGAGGATGTCCTTGAATTCGACCTCGCCCAGCGTCAGGCTTCGGATGATGGAGACGGAAGCCTGGGAACCGGCGTTTCCGCTCGTGTCCATCAGCATGGGGATGAAGGACGTCAGGAGCAGGTTAGCCTGGAACGCCATCTCATAATGCTGGATGATGAGACTGGTGAAGGTGGCCGAGATCATGAGGAGCACGAGCCAGACGACGCGCTTGCGCGCCAGCGTGAAGACGCCGGTCTCCATGTAGCTGTCTTCGATAGGCTCCATAGCGGCCATCTTGTAGATGTCTTCGGTCGTCTCTTCTTCCATGACGTCTACGACGTCGTCGATCGTGATGACGCCGACCAGACGGTCTTCCTTGTCCGTGACGGGCATGGCGGTCAGGTCGTACTTTTTGAAGAGATCGGCTACGTCGGCCTGGTCGTCCGTCGTCTTGACGGATACGACGTTCTCGTCCAGGATATCGCGGATGGGGCTCGGATCCTTGGAACCGAGCAGATCACGCAGCGTGAGGCCGCCGATGAGCTTCCTTCCGGAATCTACGACATAGAGCTGCGTGATGGCGGCGGATTCTTCGACGTTCCTGCGCAGGTGGGCAAGAGCTTCGCCGACGGTCCAGTCCGCGTGGAAATGCAGCATTTCCGGCGTCATGAGGGAGCCGGCGCTGTCTTCCGGGTAACTCAGGAAACGGTTGATCTGGTCGCGTGTCTCCTTGTCGGATACGCGCATGACGCGGCGGACGATGGAAGAGGGCATCTCTTCCAGAAAATCGACCGTATCGTCCAGGAACAGTTCGTCGATGATGCCGCGAAGCTCGCTGTCGGTGATGCCTTCCACGATGCGCCTCTGGGCGTCCGGATCCAGATAGGCGAACACTTCGGCGCTCAGGTCTTTGGGCATGAGACGGAAAAGGATGACGGCTGCGCCGACGTCGTCCCATTCGTTGATCTCGTCGGCGATGTCGACCTCGTTCATGTCTTCCACGATGCGGCGGACGTCACGGTATTTTTTGTTTTGGATCAGTTCATAGATATCCCCATGGGAAACGGCCTCCTTCTTCAGAGGATCCGCTGCGGTGCGCGCAGAGATCCCGTATTTTTATCGCATAAGTGGTGGTCGTACTGGGTACTGCCAGGATCCATGCGCATCGCTCCCTTCTTCTTGAAATCCAAGTACAGTCTAGTTTTCCGCCAGTCGTTTGTCAAGAAAAAAACGGTCCGAAAACAGAGGACGGAGACTTGTTATTTTGCTCTTTTTATCTTGTACAGCTCTTCTGCTGCCAGTCTCGTTTTTGCGACGACGCCTTCCTTTTTCGGGAAGCAGTAATAGAGGGCGTCTGCGTTCCCGATGCAGATCATGTCCCCGATCTCGTACCAGTAGTAGTCTGAGTACAGGCTGTAGCAGGCGAGGGGGTCCTGTTCGTAGTGAAGCTTACCTCCGCAGCCGTCCAGGACGAAACCGTCCGTGCTGTGCACGAGCCTGCCGCTGCCTACACGGTAAACGGCCTTATAGTCGACCATCATGAGGATATCCACCTCGGTATCCAGCCGGTAGGTCCCGTTTTCCAGACTTTTTTTCACGTTTTCACGTTCCCAGTCATACCAGTCCGGAACGAAGGGAAACTCCGTTCTTCCTTCTTCCGCTCTCAGCTCGCCCAGCGTGTCCAGCGTATACTTCTTTCCGCAGCGGGTGCATTCGACGGTGCATCCGTGAGAGCGCATCACGCCTTCGGTTCCGCAGGCCGCGCACTGGAAAAGGATCCGTTCGAGGCCTTCCGCGCGGAAAGGTTCCGTGATCTCTATCCTGTTCTCTTTCTGCCATCTGAAATTGTCGAATGTGAAGGCCTCGTCGAGGATGGCGTCCAGTTCGGAGACGGACTGGGACCGGATCTCTTCGGGAGTCAGAAGGCAGGTCATCTCCGCTCTGACGTCCACTTTGCGTTTGCGGAGGCCGTTGTACAGGGGATCCCTGGCAAAGGCTCCGTAAGTCCGTATGAAGACGACGGGCACGGCCAGTTTCTTCAGAAGGATCCCGAGTTTCCTCGGGAGCGGAGTCGCCTTGCCGTCGAAGGTGTAGCTGGCTTCGGGGTACATGAGGACGGAGGCCCCGTTCCCGCGCAGAGCCGTCAGCATGTCGCCGATCAGGCCTACGTCCCGGACGAACTTCTGTGTGGGGATGCAGCCGAGTCTCTGCATAAGACCGGCCTTGCCGACGAAACCGTCGGAAGTGCAGACGATGCTGTAGGGCCTGGGATACAGCAGCTTCGACGCGATCTCCAGGTCGATGAATGAAGAATGGTTCATGAGCACGAGCCAGGGACCGTTCCCGGCCGCTTCCATGCGTTTCTTCGTGTATGTGAAATGCACGGCCCGAAGGTCGGCCTCGGAAAACAGCCGTACGGCCGCGGCGAGGACGCGGCTGGGCCGCATGGGCTTCAGCCTTTCGGGACGGGGGAGGGCTATGACCTCTTCGTAGCTTTTCGTTTCTGTCGGGATCTTCATGCTGCCTCCGGAAAACAGGATGTTCTCCGTCAATTATGACACGGACGGGGGCTGTGCCGCAAGCGGAAAATGGCCGTACTTGAAAACGATCCCGTGAGCGTATATAATAGGTACATTCCAATCGGAGGTACTGAAATGAGATCCTTTCGCCGTATCCTTGCCGCAGCGCTCCTGCTGATCATGATCATGAGCATGCTGACTGCCTGCGCGCCGAATTACGAAAAGTGGATACTGGGGACCTGGGCCTACCAGCACGAATACCATTATTCCGGCGTCGTGGACTGCACGATCACCTTCGAAAAGGATATGAAGATCAAGCATACCGGAATCAGCGACGACGGCGGCAACTACCGCTTCCTGAAGGACAACGGACTGCGCATCATTCTCGGAACAGGAAGCTTCGAGATCAACGACTATACGTATGATTCCGTTAAGGGACGCGAGAAGGGCAGCGGATGCTGGTGCATGATCAACAGGGACCGGATGTTCATCGACGGCGTCATGTACAAACGGATCAAACAATGATAAAGCCGGCTTCGGGCCGGCTTTTTTCATGCGCAAAGCTTCTTTGCGTGACAGGAGCCCGCTCGCGTGGGAGAATGGACGCGGGAGGTGTTTCACATGAGAGACATAGGGAAGAACATACGGGAAGCGAGGATCCGCAGGGGATGGACACAGGAAGAGATGGCGGAACGCCTCTACTGCACGCGTCAGACGGTCTCAAACTATGAACAGGGCAGGAGCCGTCCGGACGTCGAGACCCTGACGAAGATCGCCGAAGTCCTCGGAACGGATGCCACGGAACTGATCTACGGGACGTCATCGCAGAATGCGCGGCGCAGGGACACGGCCGTACTGGCGGCTGCGCTGTGCCTGTGCGTCATCCTGTTCGCAGCATACTTCTTCGCGGTAAGGCAGACGCTCATTTTGAAAAGCACGTCGTACATCGTCCTGCCTTATGTCCTGACCATGGTTTTCGGAAAGGCTCTGGCGGCGATCGTCCTTGGCTGGACCTTCATGCAGGTCGTGCGTCTCGTTGCGGGATACAGGCCTCCTGAAGGAACGAAGAAGACGCAGGGAAGGGCCGCAGCTCTGGCGCTGACAGCCGCAGGCGTCCTCTGGTTGATCATGATCGTTCTTGCATGGACGGAGACGGCGCTTCCGGGTCTGCTTTCCGTCCCGTTCCATGTGTTCTACCGTATCTCCGCCATGCACCTGGATGCACTGAGACTGGTGTTCTGGTTCATGGCAGGCTGTATGCTCCGGTATTTCGAGCTTCCTCCCGTATCATCGTCTCCTGACAGGGAAGCAAGCTGAGTTTCCGGCTATAAAAATCAAAGAAATGAAAAATAGTGCTTGCATAAGGGCACTATTTTGTGTATAATTTTATTTCGGCGGACATTCCGTCTGCCGATTCTCGCTCCGTCTCCGTGACGGGGCCGCTAGACCAAGAGGAGGTGAAACCAATGAACAAGTATGAGACTCTGTACATCCTGAATGCAGATCTGGATGAAGAGGCAGTGGCTCAGGCGACTGAGAAGTTCGCTCAGATCGTCAAGGACAACGCTGGCGAAGTCATTGAGATCAAGCCCTGGGGCAAACGCCGCCTGGCTTATCCCATCAACTTCAAGAACGAAGGCTATTACGTACAGATGACCTTCAACGCCGAAGTTGCCCTGCTGGCGGATCTTGAACACAACTTCAAGATCACTGAAGACGTCGTACGCTACATCATCGTTCGCCAGGAATCCGAGGAGTAAGGTCCATTATCTATCAGCAACAACCGGAATCACGAAATAACAGGAAAGAGAGACTGACAGCATGAATAAGTGTATATTGATTGGCAACCTCACCCGCGATCCCGAACTGCGCACTACGACGAGCACCGGAGTTTCCGTGTGCAGCTTTACCATCGCGATCTCCCGTCGCAATTCCAGAAACTCCGCCAACGGGGAGAACGCCCGTCAGGAAGCGGATTTCATTCCGATCGTCACCTGGAGAGAACTGGCCGAGAACTGCGCGAAGTATCTTCGCAAGGGAAGCCAGGTCGCCGTTTACGGATCGATCCAGACCCGTACCTACGACGCACAGGACGGTACCCGCCGTTACGTGACCGAAGTGGTCGCCGCGGAAGTCAAGTTCCTGAACCGCATCGCCGGAAGAGATGATCAGGAAGGCTTTGGAGGCCAGAGCCGCAGCTACAACGCTCCGGTACAGCCCCAGAGCAGTTCCGCCAACATGGAGATGGAAGAGATCGACGAAGATCTGCCCTTCTAACATCTGCCTGTATTGAAAGGATAAAGCAATGAGCGAATTTGAAAACGGCGAACGCCGTCCGAATCGCGGTGGTGTACGCCGCCGCCGCAAAGTCTGCGCCTTCTGCGTGGACAAGACCCCCATCGATTATAAGGATACCGCCCGTCTGCGCCGCTACATCACGGAGCGCGGCAAGATCCTGCCCTGCCGTATGACCGGCACCTGCGCCAAGCATCAGCGCGAACTGGCCGTCGCCATCAAGCGCGCCCGCGTGGTAGCCCTGCTGCCCTTCAGCGTCGAATAATCGAAACAGAGATCGGGAAGCCTTCCTTCGGGAAGGCTTTTTCCATGGAAAAAGCCCGCGTCCCAAAAGGGATGCGGGCTTTGCGGTCTGTATGAGGATCAGTTGAGATAAGTATCGAGCTTGAGAGGCTCCATGTTCCAGACGCGCTCGTTGTAGGTCTGGATCGTCCTGTCGCTGGAGAAGAATCCGGAGCAGGCCGTGTTCCAGATCGCCTGTTTCCACCACAGATCCGGCTTCTGATAGTCGGAGATGACCTGGGTGTGGGCGGCGGCGTAGGAAGCGTAGTCGCGCAGGGTGAGGTAGGGGTCGGCCATGTTGCCGTTGTCGCCGATGACCAGAGAGTTGTACAGGTCGTTGAAGGCTCTGGGATCATTGGGCAGGAGATTGCCCTGGAGCAGGGTCATCATCGTCTTGTAGAGCTCCGGGGCGGAAGTGAACAGTTCGTGAGCCTGATAGCTGCCGGTACGGTAGATCTGCTCGACTTCGGAAGCGGAGAGACCGAAGATGTAGATGCCCTTCTTTTCGAGCTGTTCGTACATCTCGACGTTCGCTCCGTCCATCGTGCCGATCGTCACGGCGCCGTTCAGCATGAACTTCATGTTGCCCGTTCCGCTGGCTTCCTTGCCGGCCGTGGAGAGCTGTTCGGACACTTCGGCTGCGGGGATGAGCAGTTCGGCATTGGAAACGGAGTAGTTCTCCAGATAGACGACCTGCAGCATCGTGCGGGCTCTCGGATGGGCTTCGATCTTCGCTGCGAGGGCGTGGATGAAGCGGATGATCAGCTTGGCCCTCGTATAGCCTGCGGCGGCCTTGGCGCCGAAAACGTAGGTGACCGGCGGGATCGTGAAATCCGGATCCTCGACGATGCGGTTGTACAGGCTGAGGATATGGAGCGCGTTCAGCATCTGACGCTTGTATTCATGCATGCGCTTGGCCTGCACGTCCAGAACGGCGTCGGTGCGCAGCGTCACGCCCTGATGTTCTTTCAGGTAATGCGCAAGGCGCTCCTTGTTCTGTGCCTTGACCTTCGCGAACGCTTCGCGGAATGCGGCGTCGTCGGCATAGGGCTTGAGCAGGGAGAGCTGGGAGGCGTCCTTGTGCCATCCCGTGCCGATGGTCTCGTCCAGAAGGGAGGCCAGTCCGGTGTTGGCTTCCAGGAGCCAGCGCCTGTGCGTCACGCCGTTCGTGATGCCGGAGAAGTCTTCGGGATTCATGACGGCGTAGTTGTGGAACAGGGTATCCTTCAGGATCTCTCCGTGGAGCTTGGACACGCCGTTCACGTGGTGGCTCATGGAGACGCAGAGGTTCGCCATATGCACCTGGCCGTAGGACAGGATGCTCATGTCGGAGATGCGCTGCCACTGATCGGGATAGTAATCCCAGAGACGGGCGCTCAGCCTGCGGTTGAGTTCCACGAGGATGGAATGGATCCTGGGGAGATGGAGACGGAGCATATCCTCGTTCCAGACTTCCAGGGCTTCCGCCATGACGGTGTGGTTCGTGTAGGCGAACACGCGGCGGGTCAGGTACT
Organism: Bacillota bacterium; assembly: GCA_016281935.1. Classification (GTDB taxonomy): domain Bacteria; phylum Bacillota; class Clostridia; order Christensenellales; family UMGS416; genus JAEEJN01. Next base: position 16,106 of record JAEEJN010000033.1, read on the forward strand.
CGGCGAAGCTCCAGTCGAGGTGCTTCTCATCCACGAGCACGCGGATGAACTCGGGGATCGCAAGGCCGGGATGCGTATCGTTGATGTGGATCGCGATCTTGTCGGGGAGCAGCTCCCAACGGCCGCCGTAGGTCCTCTGGAAATCCTGGAGGATGAAGCCGACGGAAGCGGCTGCGAGGAAATAATGCTGGCGCAGACGGAGCTCTTTGCCTGCGGCGTGGTTGTCTTCGGGGTAGAGGACCTTGGAGATGACTTCCGCAAGTTCCCTTTCCTCCATCGCCTGGGCGTACTGGCCCTGGTTGAACTGCTGCATGTCCAGGGTCTTGGGGCTCTTGGCGCTCCAGAGACGGAGCATGTTGACGTTGGGCGTCTCATAGCCCAGAACAGGCATGTCGTAGGGGACGGCGAGAACGGTCTTGTAGTCCTTGTGAACGACGTGGAGACCGTCCTGTTCCCATTTCTCCTCGATCGTGCCGCCGAAGTGGACCTCGATCGTCTCGTTGGGACGGGGGATCTCCCAGATATTGCCGTTTGCGAGCCAGTTGTCGGGAAGCTCCACCTGCTGTCCGTCGACGATGCGCTGACGGAACAGTCCGTATTCGTAGCGGATGGTGCATCCCATGGCGGGAAGGTCCAGCGTGGCGAGGGAATCCATGAAGCATGCGGCGAGACGGCCGAGACCGCCGTTGCCGAGAGCGGGTTCGGGCTCCTGCTCGCAGACTTTGTCGAAATCGACTCCCATGCTGTCCAGGGCTTCACGGAAGGCCTGATAGCATCCCAGGGAGATCATGTTGTTGGAAAGCGTGCGGCCTACGAGAAATTCCGCGCAGAGATAATAGAGCTTTTTGGCTTTCTGACGGGTGCGTTCGCCGCGGAAGGGAGTGTACATCTCCATGATCTGGTCGCGCACGGTGGAAGCGACGGCTTCATAGAGCTGCTGATCGGTGGCGTCGGAGACTTCACAGCCGAAATAGCGGGAAAGCTTTCCCTCGATGGCGCTGCGGATCTCTTCGGGCGTATGGTTTTTCAGATGGGCCATGAATAGTCCTTTCGTTGATGAGGGATCATGTGGATGAACCACATTCTGATATTATACAATATTGCGGGCCGTATGACAAGGATTCCCCTTCCAAAAACAGAGGGTCGCCGCTCGTAAGGTCCGACAAAAGATAACGGAGACGCAAAAAGAACAGCCGGATCGCTCCGGCTGTTCCAACGTTCCAGATCAGTTGTCCTCGAACTGTGCTTCGTGAAGAGCATAGTAAAGGCCCTTCTTCTCCATGAGTTCGTCGTGGGTCCCCGATTCGGCGATGTGCTTGTCGTCGATCACGTAGATCCGGTCGCAGTTGCGGATCGTCGAGAGACGGTGGGCGATGAAGATGGCCGTCCTGCCCTGCGAGATGTTTTCGATCGACCGCTGGATCAGGGATTCCGTGTGGCTGTCGATGTTCGCGGTCGCCTCGTCCAGCACGAGGATGCTCGGTTTGTGGGCGATGGCCCGGGCGAAGGACAGCAGCTGGCGCTCGCCGGTTGAGAAGGTGGATCCGCGTTCGGTGACGGGGGAGTGGATCCCGTCTTCCAGGCCGTCCACGAAATCCTCCGCCATGGCGTAGCGGAGCGCTTCCCGGATCTCCGCGTCCGTCATGTCCGTCTGGTTCACGCGGATGTTGTCGGAGATGTCGCCGGAGAAGAGCACGACGTCCTGGAGCACGACCGCGATCCCGCGGCGAAGGTCTCCGAGCTTCCAGTCCTCCAGAGGCACGTCGTCTACGAGGATCTGACCTTTCTGGGGGATGTAGAACCGGCTGATCAGGTTGATGATCGTGGACTTACCCGCACCGGTCGGGCCAACGAAGGCTACGTTCTCGCCCAGGTTCACGGTGAAGGACACGTCCTTGAGGACCCATTCCTCACCGACGTAGGCGAACCAGACGTTACGGAATTCCACCTTGCCGATCACTTCGCCGCCGTGGGTGCCGGATTCGAGATCCTCCAGGGGCGCCGGATCCTCCAGGAGCTCATAGATGCGGTCCGCGGACACGAGGGCCGACTGGATCGTATTGTAGAACTCGCAGAGGTCGGAGATCGGGTTGAAGAATTTCTTCATGTAGTTGATGAAGGCGTAGAGCACGCCGACCAGGAGCACGCCGCCGGAGATCCTGTGATACCCGTAGACGATGAGCAGAGCGACCGCAAGGGCGTTCACGACCTCGATCATGGGACGCAGCACGGACTGTACGACGACCTGGATCATGGTGGTGCGGAAGTAGCGCTGGTTGAGGGCGCGGAACTCCTTCATCTTGTTGATCTGCCGGTTGAAGGCCTGCACGATCCGCATGCCCGCCATGTTCTCCGCGAAGAAGCCGTTGATCTCTCCGATCAGGGCCTTCATGCGCGTGAAGTTCCGGCGCATGACGTTGCGCACGGAGAAGGTGGTCACGGCGATGAGGGGGAGACAGGCGAAGGATACGAGCGCGAGCTTCGTGTCCATGGCCAGCATGGAGGCGGCGATGAAGACGAGCAGGAACACGTCGCGGAGCAGGTTCACCAGCACGTCCGAATAGAACTCGTTCAGCGTCTCGATGTCGTTGGTCACGCGGGTGACGAGACGGCCCGTGCTGTACTTGTCAAGGTTCTCAAGGGTCATGCGCTGGATATGGGAGAAGACCGTGACGCGCATGTTGTGGAGCAGGCCCTGGCCCGCGCGGGACACGAGACGCTGCTGGATGACGGTCCCGACCGCGCTCACGACGGAGACGAGGAAATAGAGGATCGCCCAGAAGGTGATGGAGTTCAGCCCTTCGCCGAAATAGCCCAGGCTCAGATGATGGTCGATGATGATCTCTGTGATGTAGGGGGTGGCGACTTCCGCTGCGTTCACTGCGAGGATGCAGAGGAAAGAGAAGAAGAACAGCCACTTGTAGGGGACAGCGAGCTTCAAAAGCTTGCGTACGGTATCGAAACGGAACTGATAATCCTTGGGGATCGCTTCGCCGCGGCCGCGGCCTCCGCCCATGTTCATGCTTCGCTGCCTCCTTTCTCCATCTGTTTGCTGTAGAGATCGGCGTACTTGCCTCCGAGGGCCATGAGTTCCTCATGGGTGCCTTTCTCTTCAATCTGTCCGTTCTCCATATAGAGGATCAGGTCGGCGCGTTCGAGAGCGGAGAGCCTGTGGGCGATGATGACGGCGGTACGCCCGTTGAAATAGCTCCTCAGGTTCTGCAGGATCTCGTGTTCCGTCTCCATATCGACAGCGGAAAGCGTGTCGTCCAGGATGATGATCCTGGGATCGCGTATGAGCGCGCGGGCGATGGAGACGCGCTGGCGCTGACCGCCCGACAGGTGGTTGCCGCGCTCGCCCACGACGGTGTCGTAGCCCTGGGAGAAGCTGCCCAGATCCTTTTCCAGACCGGCCAGACGGGAGGCTTTCTCCACGTCCTCATGGGTCGCTCCGGGCTGATAGAAGAGGATGTTCTCCTCGACGGTCGTATTGAACAGGAAGTTGTCCTGCGGCACGTATCCGACGGAATCGCGGATGCCCTTCGCGGGGAGATCCGTGATGTCTTTTCCGTCCAGGAACAGCATGCCGGCTTCAGGCGTATAGAATTTCATGAGAAGGTGGGTCAGGGTGGTCTTGCCGCAGCCGGTGGGACCGCAGACGCCCAGGACCTGTCCGGGCCTGATGTCGAAGGAGATGTCCTTCAGGACGGCGTCGGAACCGTCGGGATAGCTGAAGTCAAGATGCTCGGCGCGGATGGCGCCTTCCAGAGGCTGCTCCAGATCCGCCTGCTCAGCTTCGGGGATCGTGGGGGCTTCGAGGACCTGGTTCAGGCGGCGGAAGGACGCGATGCCCCGCTGGAGGGAGTTGAGGATACGGCCGACCATCGTGACGGGCCGCATGATGAGCGTCAGGTAGCCGTTGAAGGCCACGAAGTCTCCCAGACTGATCCTGCCTTCCATGACCATGCGGCTTCCCAGGATGAAGCTGATCGTGAAGGAGAGGGCGAACATGAGCGTGATCGCCGGGTTCGTGAGGGAGGAGAGTTTCACAAGGTCGACCTGGGCGTCCCGCATCTCGGCGGATTTGCCCTGATAGTGGTCGATCTGGTTCTCTTCAAGAGCATAGGACTTGATGACCCGCATGCCTGAGACGTTCTCCTGGACCGTGCCGGAAAGGCGGGCGAACATGTCCTGTACGCGCTTGAAGCGCTGACGGACGTGCACGCTGATCCATCCGGAGAGGAACAGGGCGACGGGGATGGGGATGAGGCTCAGGACCGTCAGCCTGGGATCGACCAGGGTGAACATGGAGCCGATCGAGAAATAGCCCGTGGAGATCGATGTGAGGATCTGGGCGATCATCATGCCGAAAGTCATGCGGACGGCGTTCAGGTCGTTGATGGCGTAGGCCATGAGGTCGCCCGTCTTCTGGTGGTTGAAGAAGGTCACGGGCATCTTCTGCAGATGATCGAAGAGCTCTTCGCGCAGATAGCACTCCAGGTTCCTGGCGTTGCCGATGATGAAGTAGCGCCAGATGAACCGGGTCGCGAGGATCCCGAGCGCCACGAGCACGGTATAGAGCGCGCAGAGGTACACGCCGCGCCTGTCTATGGGACTCTGCGACAGCAGGTCGATGGCCTGTCCGAGGATCTTGGGCGACAGCGTCTCGATATAGCTGGAGAGGAACAGAAACACGATACCGGGGAAATAGCGCCAACCGTATTTCTTCAGGAATGATACGATCAAGGACGGACTCCTTTCAGTTCTTTATCTCATGAAAAGAATAATAGCATAAATTTGCTCTATCTGTAAAGCCTGACGAAACTGCCGATCCGTGTGAAAAAGTGCATGATTTCCCGAAAACGGAGTGATTCATGCACGCAACAGACGCCGTTTTAGGGCTGATTTGTTGAAATCAGAGCAAATTCGGATCGATATTTCGGAACCTGTATGGAAATTCCTGTTGCTGAACTAAAACAAATTTGACTTACACAGGCAAAAAAACAGACTGCACGGCGTGCAGCCTGATCCTGTGCGGGAACCGGTGCGGAAAAGCATCCGTCATAATTCCAGAGATTCCCCGAGGGAGACCCATGTCTCCATGGCTTCCTCGAGCTGTTCCTTCAGGAAACGGTAGTTCCGGGTCCTCTCCTCGAGGAGAGCGGGATCCCTGTAGGTCTCGGGACTGGAGAGGAGGGCTTCCGCTTCCGCGCAGGCTTTTTCGAGACGGTCTACGTTCTCTTCGGCTTCACGGAGGGCCTGCTTCCTGGCTTTCTCTTCGCTGCGTGCCTCCCGCTGCCGTCTTTTCTCCCTGCGCTGTTCCGTCAGCGTCATGGAGGCGGCGGGATCGGCCTTCTCCTCGATGAGGGAACGGTGATAGAGATACTCGCTCCATGCGCCGGGATACTGTACGAAGTCGTCTCCGCCCTGCATCTCGATGACCCGGTTCGCGACCCTGTCGATGAAATAGCGGTCGTGGGACACGAGCAGGATCGTGCCCGGGAAATCAGCCAGGGCCTCTTCCAGGACCTGACGGCTGTCGATGTCCAGATGGTTCGTGGGCTCGTCCAGAAGGAGGAAGTTGGCTCCGCCGAGAACGAGCTTGAGCAGGGATACGCGTCCGCGTTCGCCGCCGGAAAGGTCGGAGATCATCTTGTCGACGTCCTCGCCGCGGAACAGGAAGGCGCCGAGACTGTCCCGTACCTCCTGCAGGGTCATCTGGGGATAGGCGTCCCACACCTCCTGCAGCACGGTCTTTTCGGGAGACAGGTTCTCCTGCTGCTGGTCGTAGTACCCGATCTTCACGCCGGTACCGAGAAGGAACGTGCCTTCCGTTGGGCGCAGATGTCCGCAGAGCAGATGGAGGAGCGTCGTTTTCCCGACGCCGTTCGGCCCGATGAGCGCGGCGCGGTCGCCGAGCCGCAGGTGAAGGCTGAGATGGGAGAACAGAGGCTTGCCCGGGAAGGACATGCCCAGATCTTCCGTCAGGAGCACGTCGTTTCCCGACTTTGTGTCGACGCGGAGCTCGAGCCTGAAACTCTCCCGGTCCTTCGGCCGGTCCACGCGTTCCATCTTGTCGAGCCTGCGTTCCCAGCTCCTGGCCGCCCGGATGCTCTTTTCCCTGTTGAAGGAGCGGTAGCGCCGGATGATCGCCTCCCTGCGCCGGATCTCCTTCTGGTTCAGGGCGTAGGCTTTGAGCTGCTGGCGGTAGCGTTCCTCACGCTGGGAGAGATAGTCGCTGTAATTGCCGTCGTAGCTGTCGACGGAACCGCCCGAGACCTCCAGGATGCTCCCGCAGACCGCGTCCAGGAACCAGCGGTCGTGGGATACGACGAGGAGCGTGCCCCGGAAGGAGCGCAGCGTGTTCTCGAGCCAGGCGATCGCCTCAAGATCCAGATGGTTCGTCGGTTCGTCCAGAAGGAGGACGTCCGGCTTTTCCAGAAGGAGCCTTGCGAGGCAGACGCGGGACCTCTGGCCGCCCGAAAGGACGGAGAGGGGGGAGGACCAGGATTCCTGCGGGAGCCCCAGGCCTGAGAGGACGCCCTGGATGTCGCTCTGGTAGCGGTAGCCGCCCGCTTCCTCGAAACGCTCCATGAGGGACGCGTATTCATTGCCGTAGCGTCTGTAGGCGTCGGGATCCACGGGATGTACGGCTTCCATATAGCGTTCAAGGTCGCGCAGCCGGTCTTCCATCGCGAAGACGCCGCGGTATACGTCCAGCATGGTCTCCCATACGGTCCATTCCTGGGGGAAGGGGAGGATCTGCGCGAGATAGCCCACTTTGGGGCTGCCGGCCCAGCGCACGGACCCGCTGTCGGGATCCAGGCTCCCGTTCATGACGGACAGAAGCGTGGTCTTGCCGGAACCGTTGGGACCGACGAGACCCGTGCGGGATCCTTCCTGCAGCTTAAAGGAGACGTCCTTCAGGACTTCCTGAGCGCCGAAGGACTTATTGATTTTTTCTACCCAGACTGCTATCATGGACTCTCCTCGTGAGACATGTCTTCTGTATTATATAGGAAATCGCTGACGAAATCCACAAAATCTGTCGGGAGGTGGTTCCAATTGAAAGAAGTTGTGGTATAATACTTTAGTATGTGCCGCGGTCGGCGCGGCCGTTCCCCGAAACGGGGAGGAAAAGACGAAAACCCGGGTCATCCCGGGAACATATAAGCCGTTTCCCGAACGGGACAGCGGCGAATCCTGAGATATGAGGTTGAAAGATGGCGACAAGAAGAAGCGCGAATAAGCAGCAGAAACGCCAGGCCCCGCAGAACGGCGGGAAGAAGAAATCCGCGACCAACAGGAAGGACACGATCCTCATCGTCGTCCTCTCCGTCATGATCCTCGCGGTACTGGCAGGCGGATGGTTCCTGATCGATTCCATCCTGCATCCCGACAAGGGACAGCTGAATCCCGTGCTTGACAATTCTCCCGCGCCCGCGGCCACGCAGGCCTCGGACGTCAAGGAGCCCGAGAATCCCGACGACGCGAACGCGACGTTCTATACCGGCGTGTTCGTAGACGACATCTCCCTCGGCGGCATGACCCGCGAGGAAGCCCGTCAGAAGATCACGGACGCCCAGAAGTCGAAGCTTTCCGCTCTGGACGTGACCGTGAAGTACGGCGACAAGTCTTCCGTCTTCTCCGTGACTCCGAACATGATCACGAGCGACGTGGACGAAGTGCTCGAACAGGCGATGCAGATCGGCCGCACGGGCGACGAAGCTTCCCGCGCCGAGTATATCGCCGAGCTTCCCAACAACCCCGTGAAGCTCTCCACGACGATCAAGGTGGATCCCTCGTCCCTCGAGTCCAAGGTCCGCGAACTCGCGGAATCCCTGACCCAGGAGCCCGTGGACGCCCAGCTGATCGAATTCGACGCGAACAAGCCCGAAGAAGAGCGCTTCGTGTTCCAGGACGAGCAGCCCGGTCTGAAAGCCGATGCCGACAAGCTCTGGGAAGCGGTATCCAAGGAGATCACGAACCGTGAGGACGGCGTCGTCGAAGTGACCTTCGAAGAGACGCAGCCCAAGATCACGAAGGCGAGCCTGCAGGGCCAGTTCTCCATGATCACCTCCTTCACGACCAACCTGACCCGTGACAACAACCGCAACAACAACGTATCCCTGGCCTGCTCCATCATCAACGGCAAGATCATGCAGCCCGGAGACGAGTTCTCCTTCAACGGCGTCGTGGGCAAGCGCACCGCCGAACGCGGCTTCAAGGAAGCCGGCGTCATCATCGGCGGCGACCGCACCGAGAGCGGCATGGGCGGCGGCATCTGCCAGGTGTCCGGCACACTGTTCAACGCGGTGGCCATGGCCGATCTGGAGATCACCCAGCGCTTTACCCATTCCTATGAGTTGGGCTATCTGAAGCGCGGCCGCGATGCGACTGTAGACTACGGCCACAAGGATTTCTGCTTCAAGAACAACAAGACTTCGCCCATCATCATCGTCATGACGACGGATCTGGACAAGCTGACCGTTACGGCGCAGATCTACGGCGAGCCTCTTCCCAACGGCGAGAAGATCGACATCGAGGTCGAAACGACCGCTACGATCGGCGCGAACAGGGAAGTGAGCTACGTGTCCTACTCCAAGCAGAAGCCTGGCACGACGACGGAAGTCAAGGCCCGCAACGGCATCCGCTGCACATCCTATAAAGTCTATAAGGACGCCAACGACAAGGAAGTCCGCCGCGTCAAGCTCTTCGACGACTACTATCCGCCGGTCGCGGCCAAGATCTACTACAACCCCAACGACGGCGATCCTTCCAAGAGCCCGTCCCCGTCTCCCACGCTGACGCCGACGCCCACGCCCGACGTGACGCCGACCCAGGCGCCTACGGACAAACCTACGGATACGCCTACGGAGAAGCCCACGGAGAAGCCTACCGAACCTGATCCGACACCGGAACCTCCTCAGCCGACTCCCGAGCCTCCCCAGCCGACTCCGGAACCTCCTCAGCCGACTCCTGAGCCTCCCCAGCCGACTCCCGAGCCTCCTGATCCTCAGCCTGAGGATCCCGGCGAAGGCGGCGAATAAACGAATACCCTACGGATCCGGTCCGCGTTACGCGGGCCGGATCTTCTGCTCTGTCAGTGGCGAACTTGAACCGCCTCTTTTTTTCATGTATAATCAAGGGTAATTGAGAGATACGGGGGCGGACATGAGCGAAGCACAGAACGCGGTCAGGCGCAGGGTCAGGATCAAGACCTGGGCCTATATCGTTACGGCCGCCTTCACGCTGCTTCTGTGCGCTCTCCTCTTCCTGATCCAGAGCCGCATCACCGATTACAGGGACCAGATCGAGAGCCAGGCAAGGGAACTCAGGACGAGCGAGAAGTACCCCAACGGGCTCTTTGTGGATTCCGTCCCGATCGGTTCCCTCAGCTATGAAGAGGCAAGAGAACAGCTCCTGACTTCTCTGGAGAACCGGTGCACGCTCATGACGGTCACGATACGCTTCGGGCAGGAAGCCTATCAGCTGCGCATCACGCCCGACATGCTCCGGACCGATCTCGACGATGTCCTCAAGGAGGCGCAGGAGATCGGCAAAGACCTGTCGGATTACGAATACAGGGATTTCATGAACCAGCTTCCGTATTATCCCATCGATCTTTCCCTGAACGTCGAAGTGGATCCTTCGCCTCTGGAAGAGGAGGTCCGCGCAAGGGCGGAGGCGCTTTCCACGCCGCCTGTCAACGCCCTCCTTCTTTCATTCGATCCCACGAAGCCCGAATTCGAGCGCTTCTCCTACAAGAAAGAGGAATACGGGGTCGTCGTGGATCCCGACTGGCTCTGGGACGCGGTCCGCAGTGAGATCCTGGACAGACAGGACGGGATCGTCGAAGTCAGGTCCAAAACCATCATGCCTTCCATCCTCGTGTCGGATCTCGAAAGATCCAACGCGAAGGCGGCCAGCTTTTCCACGCTGCTCCCGAAGGACGAGGTGCTGTGCGAGAACCTGCAGCTGCTCTGCGAACGACTCACGGGCACGGTTCTTCAGGCGGGAGAGACCTTCTCCTGGAAACGCTTTGTGGGTGAGCTCACCGGGGAAGCGGGCTACCATATGAGCGCCCGTCCCGAGTACGCGGCGAACCAGACCGCGACGACGCTCATGAACTGCGCGATCCTCGCCGGCTTCGATATCCGGACCCACAGCCCGGATCCCGACATGACCGCCTTCGTTCCCAAAGGACAGGAAGCGAAGGTCGGGGGAGACGACGATCTGGAATTCGTAAACACAAGCGGAGCCTACACCGTCCTCATCCTGAAGGCGGACATGGAAGCGGGCACGCTGACGGCGGAGATCTACGGAAGGCCCGCCATGGAACCGTACAAAGTCGAGATCCATACCACCGTGAAGGAAAAGATCCCGATCCCCGAAGACGCCATTTTCGTCCCTTCGGCGGACGTGAAGCGCGGCAAGGTCGTGCGGGCCGCAGGACAGGAGGGATGTATCCTTCTGACCTACAGGATCTTCGCGGATCCGGAGACCGGGAACGAGATCGCGAGGGAAGACGTCTATACTTCCGAGTATCCCTCGGTGCCCAGGATGACTTATTACAATCCCGACGACGACGTTCCTGAAAACTGACTGATATAAAGGAGAGATCCATGCCGCTGCTGCGCAGAATGCCTGACGGAAGAAAGCCCGTCTGGACTTACGGGTTCTGCATCGCCTGCATCGCCGTTTTCCTCGCGGACCGCGCGTCCGCGTGGCTTGTTTACGGACTTCAGGCGCCGGCTTACAGCGGTATCCTGACCCAGTTGGGCGCACGGGTCAATTCCGCGATCGCCGCGGGCCAGTACTGGCGTCTCCTGACGCCCGTATTCCTGCACGGCGGGATCCTGCATCTCTTCATGAACGTGCTGGCGCTTCTCATCTGGGGCCCCATCGCCGAGTACTTCTTTACGAAGAAAAGATACTGGCTGCTTCTGCTGGGCTCGGGCTTTCTCGGCTGCGTCGCCGGCTTCGCTTTCTCCAGCTCTTCTTCGGTCGGAGCGTCGGGGGCCGTCTTCGGCATCCTCGGAGCTTTCCTCTCGATCCGGAGCCAGAACCGGGCGTTCTTCGACCGTTTCTTCGGGATCCAGATCCTGATCTACATCGGTATCAGTCTGGGGATGGGCTTCCTTCAGGGATCCATCGACAACTGGGGCCACATCGGAGGGCTTGCCGGCGGTTATCTGCTCGGCCTTGCCTTCGGTTTCGGGCCTTTCCGCGGCAGGACCGCCGTAAGGGCGGGAGCCGCCGCTCTCTTCATCGTCATCTGCGCCGCAGGCATGGCCTGGGGCTTCACCCGCTGGTAAAGGAGGCATCATGGAATACATCGTACGCGCTCTCCGCTTTTTTGCCAGGAACATCGTTACGGTGCTGCTGCTCGTCATCCTCATGCTGATCGGCTTCAGGGTGGGGATGGATACGACGCACGCCTACATCATCGTGACGGACGGCATGCGCGAGAGGATCGCTGAGATCCTTCTGCCCGCCGAAAACCAGACGGACCTTTCCAGCTACTTCACCCAGCGCTTCCTCGAATCGGACGAGATGCTCCTGAACAGCCCTCACGCAGGGGACACCATCACGTCCTATGACTACGATCTCGCTCTCGAACCTTTCTGGGTCATGCCCGGACGCAGGAGCCTCAGGATGGAGGCCGTCCTGGACGTGTCCTCGCTCGACGGGAAAAGAGAGACCGGCAAGATCGATGAGAAAGGACAGGCGGTCACGGAACCGGTGGACGACTGGCAGCGTACGAGGATTGAGATCAGCTGCGTCAAGATCGAAGGCCACTGGCTGATCGACGACGTACAGATCAAGGAGCTCCTCGAACCCAAAGCCACGCCGACCAAAGAGCCCGCAGTGACGCCGAGACCTACCGCTACTCCCGTTCCCGAACCCGAATTCACAGGGAACGTCATCCCCGCGCGGCCTACCGCGTCTCCGACGCCCGAACCCGAGCTCAAGGGCACCGTCATCGTAGACTCCCAGCTGAATGTCCGCTCCGGCCCCGGAAGCCAGTTCGAGAAACTCGGCGCGCTGAACAACGGCGACGTCGTGAAGATCCTGGGCGAGGAAGACGGATGGTACAAGATCGAATTCGAAGGCCGCGAGGCCTACGTGAGCACGCGCTATGTACGGGTTCCCTGACCGCCCCGTCGTAGCGCTCGCTCCCATGGCGGGCGTGACCGACGCAGTATACCGCCGGATCTGCTCGGAGATGGGAGCTGATCTCACCGTCACGGAAATGGTGAGCGCCCAGGGACTGCTGTACGGTCCCGAGCGCTCTTCCTGTCTCATAGAGACTTTTCCCGGGGAAGGAAGGGTGCTGCTCCAGCTGTTCGGACGCCTTCCGGGGATCATGGCGGACATGGCGGAAAAAATGCAGGAGCATTACGCCGGCATCGATCTGAACATGGGCTGCCCCGCGCCTAAGATCACGAAGGCAGGGCAGGGTTCTGCGCTTCTCCGTGAGCCGGAGCTTGCGGGGGAGATCGTGCGCGAGATCGTCCGCAGGGTCTCCGTCCCGGTATCGGTCAAGATGCGTCTGGGATGGGACGACGCTACCGGAGCCGCGGATTTCGCGAAAAGGATGCAGGATGAAGGCGCCTCTCTTCTGACCGTGCACGGACGGACCCGCGAACAGCAGTATTCCGGCCGCGCCGATATGGAGGCTGTCCGAAAGGTCAGGGAGGCCGTGAGCATCCCGGTCCTCGCCAACGGGGACGTATTCACCCCTGAGGACGCCCTGCGCGTCCTGAGAGACACCGGCTGCGCGGGCGTCATGATCGGAAGAGGAAGCCTGGGAGATCCCTGGATCTTTTCCGCCGTGCGCGCTGCGCTGGAAGGCGGGACCTTCGTTCCGCCCGGCAGGAAAGAGATCGCATCCGTCGCCGTCCGTCATGCGAGGGAGATGTGCGAGTGGAGAGGGGAGCACTGGGCGGTGCCCCTTCTGCGCAAGCATATGGCCTGGTACGTCCGGGGGATCCCTGGCGTGGCCGCATGGAGAAAAGAATGCTATGCCGCCTCCTCCCTGGCCGAATTCGAAGATATCATGGCCCGTTTTTCCCGTGATGAAGGGGCTTTTCCGGGAAATGCTTGACAGATTCCCGGGATG
>JAEEJN010000034.1 GCA_016281935.1 Bacillota bacterium
CCCGTGCCTCTGACCATTGATCCTCAAAGCCCGTACCGGGGCTGGGATCCCACAGATCCCGATCCTGAAAACCCATGGCACAGGGAAGGTCCTACCCCCTCGCCCATGCCTTTGCCCTCACCGTCACCGACCGAGGCAGAAACAGACTGACAAAAAAGAAGCTGTTTTCCCGGATCACACGATCCTCGGAAAACAGCTTTTCTTCTCTCTTCCTTATGCTCTGAGATCCTCTTCCAGTCCCAGTGTCCTCGTTTCATAGAGCTCCCATCCATACGGTTTCATACGTTCCATCGCCGCCGTCCTTGTCTGTACGTCGGTATAAAGAGCGAAGTATGCGGCACCGCTCCCGCTCATCCCGCAGTACAGAGGATCCGTCGACTCCAGTGCGGTCCGCAGGAGAGCGAGCTGCGGCATGAGACGGACAGCCGGAGCTTCCAGATCATTGAAAAGGCGGGCATAGACAGACATCTCCGTCTCGCCGGCGCCAGGAAGGGCCGGTCCTCGATGCGGTACGCCCGTTTCGTCCCAGGCCCTGAAACACCGGGGCGTGGAAACGCCTTCCCCGGGGAACACGATAAGCATGGGTCTGTTCGGCAGGAGAGGGATCGGTTCCATGATCTCCCCCACGCCCCTGCAGCGGGCCAGTCCGCCAAGAAGGCCGAAAGGAACGTCTGCCCCCAGCCGTAAAGCCAGTTTCAGGAGCCTTTCCCGCGTCCAGTGCAGTTCCCAGAGCTCGTTGAGCCCTGCAAGGACCGCAGCGGCATCAGCGGAACCGCCGCCGAGTCCCGCGCCTGCCGGGATCCTTTTTTCCAGATGGATACTGACGCCCCGGTCTGTTCCCGATTCCTCCCTCATGAGGACGGCCGCCCGGTATGCCAGATTTTCCGGACCGGGGAAACGGTCCGTATCCAGCCGGATCCCATCCGTTTCCTCAAGCGTGATCCGGTCACAGAGGCTGATCCGCTGCATCCAGGTCTCCAGAAGATGATAACCGTCGTTACGGATGCCCGTCACAGCAAGGCAGAGATTCACTTTCGCGTAGGCGTATCGTTCCATGCGTTCCCCCTCCGGGCTCCAGTATAGCGAATTCACATTTCTTTGTGAAGACTCATATGGCCGAAAGCCGCAGGAAAGCGCCGTTGTTTCTTCGATCGCATCATCCGCACCTGCCGATCCGTTCCTGCCGCGGACGAAATAAAAAGCCCGGCATGATGCCGGGCCGTTCGGGATTCGGATCGTGTCCTGGGTCCCGTTCCTTCAATTTTCGAGATTCTTCTGTATCCTGTTCAGGAAGCTGATGAACGTCTGGACCTCCTCTTCAGACATGCCTTCCAGTGCTTTGCAGTTCGTTTCTTCAAAGATACGGAATATCTCATCCGTCATCTCCAATCCCTTCTCCGTCAGATATACACGAAATGCACGCTTTCCTCCGGACACGTGTGTCTCTTCCCTGCGGATCAGACCGCTTTTCATCATGCCGCGAAGCAGAACAGTCATCGTTGCGGGCTCCACACGGCACGCTTCTGCAAGTTCTTTCTGAAGGCAACCTTCCATACTCTTGAGATTCATCAGGACCTTGGGATAACCGTCCGAAAGATTCGCGCTCAACGTCGCTGCACGCGTGATCTTTCTATGCGCATTATAAGCACTGACGAACGCCATGAAAAAAGAATTGATCATTTACTCCCCCATCTAGCAGTTTATATGATAAATTATACCGCAAATAGGTCCTGTTGTCAATTCAGCTAAGCAATAACGCTCTCTCAGATTGAGTAAAATTATCGCAAATATTTGTGGATAAATTGACGATTCTTCTCTTCGGCAGGATCGGATCACGAGACTATCTACAGCGAATCAGTCTTTTTCCGGTCTTTCGGACGGACAGTCTCCTTTGTCCCGAATGTCACGCCGGATCTTCAGGATCAAACGTCTTCCAGAAACGGATCATGGAAGACGGATCCTCCGCCTTGAACACAGCGGATCCCGCGACCATAACGTTGACACCGGAACGTACGACGTCCCGGATCGTCTCTCCGCAGAGCCCTCCGTCAGCCTGTATCGCCAGGTCGGGACAGCGTTCCCGCAGGGCTTTGGCCTTCTCCAGCGTATGAGGCATGAGTTTCTGACCGCCGTAGCCGGGTTCCACGGTCATGACAAGGACCATGTCCACGGTCTCAAGATACGGAACGACAGCCTCGAGAGGCGTATAGGGCTTGAGCGCGATCCCGGCTCTGCTCCCTCTTTCATGGATCATGGCGATGAGGGCCGCGGGATCTTCCGCCGCCTCCACATGGAACGTCACGATATCCGCTCCAGCGTCCAGAACGTCCCTTGCGATCTGCTCGGGTCTGTCAGTCATCAGATGCACGTCCAGCGGGATCCCGCAGATCTTACGGATCTGCGCCACCATAGGCGCCCCAAACGTCAGCGGCCGTACGAAATGCGCGTCCATGACGTCTACATGGAGCCAGTCCGCACCCCAGGCTACCGCGTTCCGGATGTCCCTTTCCAGATTCAGGTAATCAGCCGCCAGGATCGAAGGGCTCATGATCCTATCCATTGTATCGGTTCCTCCATAGTTCTCTGACTTCCGAGAGAAGAACCCGGTAGCGCTCGTAGCGCTCTTTCGGGATCTCCCCCGCTTCTACGGCTTCCCGCAGCGCACATCCCGCTTCTCTGTCATGCAGACAGCCGGCGAAACGGCAGCGGTCTGCGTACGGGGCAAAGTCGGGATAGGTAGCGAGGAAAGCGGTCGGTTCCATCGTCTCCGATTCCAGAAGGGAAAAACCGGGAGTGTCCACGGCAAAACATCCGTTTCCCAGATCCAGCAGTTCGCTGTGGCGCGTGGTGTTCTTGCCGCGGGAGATCTTTTCCGACAGGCTTCCCGTCTCGCGCGAAGCTTCCGGAAGGAGCGCGTTCAGCAGGGAG
>JAEEJN010000009.1 GCA_016281935.1 Bacillota bacterium
AATGTTTCCCGTTCAGCTGCGGACTGACTGTTGTCACCGTGTACAGCGCTTCCTCCTACACACACGTCCCACAGATTCGAAAAGCCTTGCTTGAACGGCTGCCGCTGCTGGATCAGCATCCTTCCGCAGCTATCGAAGATGCAGATATGAACGACAAGGTGATAGAGTCCCACAGGTATAGGTTCTCCCCTGAAGACTGTCCGATTTGTTTTTACCCTATCCGCAGTGTACAAATCAAACACTTCCCTCTCAGGCATCTCTTTCTCCTTTCACGAACTCTGCCGTCCTCTGCCTTGCAAGATTGAGTTCCTCATCTCTGTAGCCATGTCCTGCGCCTTCGATGATGACCATGTCACAGTCATCATAGACCTCCTGAGCCTTCTCTACTGCAGGAAGCGGTACCACGAAATCACTGTCTCCATTGATGATGAGAACCGGGCCATGATACCCGCATATCTCATGATATACGTCAATCTCAGCAGCCTCACGATCCAATGCCTCACCGAACGGAACACCGAAAGCCTCATGCACACCGGATTCCATACGTCTTTTCGCAGCCTCCGGAATAATGAATGCAGGATACCAGAGTATGACGCCTGCAAGCTCCGGATGTTTCGAAGCAGTCAGAGCCGAAACCAGTCCGCCCTGGCTTTCTCCCTGAAGGAATATCTTTTCGGGATCGACTTCAGGAAGAGTCTTCACAAATTCGATCGCTGCTTCCAGATCCGCACATTCCGTACCGATTGTCATGTCCATCATGTTCCCGTCGCTCTCACTCTCAACGCCTCCACCACAGAAAGCGAAAGCAAGGCAACAGATGTCCTCTTTTGCGTATACCGGCCCGTGACCGGCAACATGCCGATAACAACCGTTGAATCCGTGACTCACGATGATTACAGGTTTTCGTCCCTTTTTGTCGGGAGCAAAGAACACCCCTCTGACCGTCTGACCTGTTTCATTCTTGAATTCTACAGTTCTTTCCATTTTTCCGCCTTACATTCAGTACAATGTTTCAATGTCCCCGGTGATCCCGTATTCCTTTCGGAACCGTGCAAGATCGGAAGCATTGCGAATCAGCATGACTTCACGGAAACGGCCCGTAGACAATTCCACAAATCCTGCTGACTTTTCTCCTGTGCAGATGCTCGAACGGATTACAGGCTTGAGAAGTGCGGAATCAAAGTGCTGCTGTTTGTTTTTCCCGAACAACATGGTCTGCTCTCTTTCTGTTCCAAACGGCCTGGTCTACGGTTGTAATTCCTTTACGCCGTTACCGTCTCTGAGCCAATATGTTTTTTGAAAAAATCTGTCACGGTTTTTTCATACAGCGGTGTATCCACAAGATAGGAGATGGCATGACGCGCACCGTGTACCGTTAGGAATTCCTTCTCAGAAGCGCACGCCTGATAGCAGATTCCGCTCATAGGATACGGCACAAAGTCGTCTTCGTCTCCATGGATGAGAAGAAGCGGAATCTTCGTTTTCGAGAGTGCCTTCTCTGCAGATGCAGATTCAGGATCAAAGTTACCAAAGACGATGGCAGCAACCCTTGCAAGGAAATATGCCGGTCCGATCGGCCAGTGATTGTATCCGCATACCGTCCGAATGATGTCTCTGGGAGAATTATATCCGCAATCGGCAATAATGCCCTTTACCTCTTCAGGCAGAGGCAGATCAGCAGCCATCATCACGGTCGCAGCTCCCATGGACACACCATACAGGAAGATCGGATAATCCTTTCCCCACTCCTTCTGAGCAAACTGCGTCCAGGAAAGTGCATCCCTTCTTTCCTTGACTCCGAATGTCAGCGCATGGCCCTCACTGCGCTGATGTGCCCGCTGATCGACAGCCAGCACGTTATAGCCCAGTGCATGGCACAGTTTGATGCCTCCTACGCAGTCACGCTTCACAGAACTGCGGTAACCGTGAAACAGGATCACTAGAGGCGCGCCGGGTCTGGATGCAAAATAACGCCCCCAGAGCTGAAGGCCATCATAGGACTTTGTCGTAACCCACTCATAAGGCAGCGATTCCATATGCTCCAAAAGAGCCTGGATATCATCCTTGTATTCTTTATAGGCACTGTAGTCCGTTTCCTGCTCAGGCGTTTTGTTGACTCTCTTATAGCTGAAACTGTAAGCCCAGTAGGCTCCCACGAGAATCAGGACAGCCAAGGCGAGAAGAACCCCGCCGAAGATCCATACCATAATGTCCTCCATGTCGCCGATATAGGCGTTTTTTCTACTCCTAATATACGCTTTTCGGATACCAACTTCAAGAAGAACAAAAGGAAAAGAGCCGGTGCTGAACCGACTCTTTTGCCTTATTCTCCCAAGATGCCGTATCGCCCTTTTATAGACCCGCCGTTCGGCAGGTGGGTATCAGGCTCCGGTTTGCTGTCTTCCCCATCAGCCCGAAAGCGGGGGGCATGACATCTGCTGGCAGACCTTGATTCCCGGATCTATAATGTGGGTCCTAAACAGGGCAGCACGCACATCCCAGGATAAGAAATATGGTGGGATTGAATGGGCTCGAACCATCGACCTCCACGATGTCAACGTGGCACTCTAACCAGCTGAGCTACAATCCCAAGCGCCTACTCATTATACATAAACTGTTCTGTTTTTGCAAGCTTTTTTTTCGTCTCAGACTCATGATTGTCTTTTTTGACAGTGCATTTGCATTTTCCCCTTTTCACAGGAATATCTTTGCGTTCCGTCCCACTCGTGATATAATGAAAAAGTGTGAACGGTGGATCCGTTCCTTCATTCCATAGGAGGTCGTCTGATGCTCACTCCCCGTACTCAAGTCATATCCCTGCCAGACATGGATGCTATCAAGTCTTTCGTATCCATCGTATCCGTGTTCCCTCAGGAAATGGATCTGCGTGTATCCCGGTATGTCGTGGATGCAAAATCCATTTTGGGCATCATGAGTCTCGGCCCCCAGGCCAGTGTTCACCTCGACATTTACGGAGAAGATCCCGAATCAGTGATCGAAGCGATCCGGGAATTCACGGTACAAGAATGAGTACAAGAAAAATGCGTCCTCTTCACCGCCCCGAGCATCTGACGGAAAGCCGGCTCATGATTCTTTATGCCCTTGCCAAAATGCAAGGACCTCTGTCAGTAGATCAGCTTACCGTCATGATGGTAGACCGCGGATGGATGACCTATTTTGATCTCAAAGAGTTCCTCCAGGGTTTTCTCGATGAAGGTCTCACGACTAAAGAAGACAGAGATCAGATGGAACTGTATCGGATCACTTCTTCCGGACTCTCGGTCATTCTTCCTCTGGCAGGTACGATCCAGCCCGCCGTCAGGGATGCGTTGGATGAGATCATTTCTTCCAACTGGCCGGAACTCATGCGTCAGACCGATACGGTCGCGCTCATCCGCCAGAACACACCTGACGACTTCTCTGTTACTCTCAAACTGACGGAAAACGGGCAGGAGATTTTCAAACTGGAAATGTCCGCTTCTTCCGCCCATGAAGCAGAGCTTCTCAGTCGAAAATTCAAATCGCAGGGAAGTGAACTCTATGCCCGCTTCCTGCAGGACATGACGCAGGATCTTTATGATGAAGACCTAAAGGAGGATTTATGATGTATAAGCACATTAATCGTGGCACCTGCTCCAGAGGAGTAACTTTCGATCTGATCGACGGCAAAGTATATAACGTTTGTTTTGATGGCGGGTGTAACGGCAACACCAAAGGTGTCGCCGCTCTTGTCGAAGGAATGGATGCTCAGGAAGCGATCCGCCGTATGGAAGGGATCCAGTGCGGCACCAAAGGCACATCTTGTCCTGACCAGCTTGCCCGTGGAATCCGTGAAGCCTTGGCTTCACTGCAGTGATGCTGCTGCGCCGCGCTGAGAAGCGCGATATCCCCCGTATCGGCGAACTTCTTCTGCAAGTCAATAATGTTCATGCGGAAGGAAGGCCGGATCTTTTCATTCCAAACCGACGCAAGTATACAGACACGCAGCTCGAAATGATCCTGAAGGATGAGAATCTTCCCGTGTACGTAGCTGAAGATGAAAGCGGGACGGTCAGAGGTTACTCATTCTGTCAGCTGGAGGATATCCCTGCGGGCGGGAATCTTGTTGCACGCCGGCATTGCTATATCGATGACATCTGCGTTGATCAGTGCATGCGCAGAAAAGGCTTTGGGAAAGCCCTCTATCAGTATACTGTGGATCAGGCCCGTCTCATGGGATGCTATCACGTAACTCTGAACGTCTGGACTCTGAACAAGGAGGCAATGGCATTCTATCAGGCCTGCGGCATGAAGCCTCTGAAAACCGTTATGGAGGTCATTCTGTAAAAAACTCATTCAGCTGTTTGCTGCTGTCCGTACATCGTCAAGTGTTCCGGTATAAAAAAGCACGCCGCCAGGTTTGATCACCTGACAGCGTGTTTTTTGATGGGTCAAAACGAAGTCTTCAGAAACTCCATAAGCTTCTTTACAGGATCTTAAGTAGCATGGAATGGGACTCATCCATTTCGACATGGACGATATGATCTCGTTCCAGTTCTCTCATGAGATCCGAGAAACGTGAATATCCAAGATCCTTTTCCTCGAAATCTGGATAATCCTGTTGGATCGCTCCTTTTACGATAGACGGATTGACACGATCAAATCCTTCTTCCTTAAACTTCTGAAGAGCATCCGAGAAAACCTGCTTCCAGTTGTTTCGATTCAAAGCCGCTTCCGGCATGATCGATACGGTCTCTGTCTCGTTGAGATAAACCTTCAGCGAATGATTATCATCGACAACACGGATCGACCTGTACTTCTGCGCAAGCATGAGCAACAACTTACCGAAAGACGCAAAGCCGAAAGAACGTTCATCGAATTCCGGCATAAGACGGCTGACCGTCTTTTTCAGTTCACTGGCGTAAAGATAATCATCTCCAGAATCAAGGTCTCCAAGAATCCTGACGATAAGTGCGTTCAGATCTTCCGCAGAGGTCGTATTCGCTCCGCCATTACTCTGGCGGCGAACAGTCTTCTTCCCCGAACGGGAAGCCGTTACACGTTCCAGGAAGATAAACTCGCTGCATGCATTGATAAAGACCTTGCTGGCAACTTCGCTGCGGGAAATCCCCAGGACGTATTTGCCCATAGACTTTAGTTTTCCTACCAGCGGGGTATAATCGCTGTCCCCGGAAACGATGCAGAAGCAGTCAATCAAATCGTTCTTGTAGGCCACCTCCAATGCGTCGATGACCAGCTGGATATCCAGATTGTTCTTCTGGTTATACCCCCATCTGATCGAGGGCACAACATTGAACGTATTAGACAGCAGCAGTTCTTTAAGATTGCTGTAGCTTTCTGAATAACCATAGACTTTACCCAGCAGGATATCGCCCCGGATCTTAACCTTCTCGATTACATCCTGCAGTGTTTCGCTTTTTCCTCCGCAATTCTCCAGATCCACGAACAGCGCATAATTGGTTCTTTCCATTCTGTTTCACCTCCTTTCCATGATTTTGGGCCCGCAAGCCCTTTTTTAATTGTACCATATTTATCACTGAGGCACAAGAAAAACCGCCTGTACAGGCGGTTTTTCTGCAGGGTTGATCTGATCTTATTTGATCTCGACTTTGGCGCCGACTTCTTCGAACTTCTTGGCGATTTCCTCGGCTTCTTCCTTGGAGATGCCTTCCTTCAGAGGCTTGGGAGCCTCGTCGACGACAGCCTTGGCTTCCTTCAGTCCCAGACCGGTCACTTCGCGGACGACCTTGATGACCTTGATCTTCTCAGCGCCGACTTCCGTCAGGATGGCGTCGAATTCGGTCTTCTCTTCCTCAGCGGGAGCAGCACCAGCAGCAGCGGGGCCAGCAGCGACGGCAACGGCGGCAGCAGCGCTCACGCCGAAGACTTCTTCCAGTTCCTTGACAAGCTCAGAGAGTTCGAGAACATTCATACCCTTCAGGGCTTCGATGATTTCAGCTTTAGACATGAGATAAATCCTCCTTCAATGATTAAGCAGTTTCTTTCTGCTCGCGTATTGCGTTGACCACACGGGCGAACGCGGCGGCCGGGCCGTTCATGACGCTGAACAGCTGAGCCAGCAGGACATTCTTCTCCGGAATCTTGGAGAGAGCATCCACGGTTTCAGGTCCATAGACCTGATTGCCAATGACGCCTACTTTCACGACGCCCTTTTTGGAATCACGAATGAAATCCGTGATGATCTTGGCCGCAGCCGTAGGATCGTCATAGGAGAAGGCTACCGCAGTAGCGCCTTCCAGATGGGGATCCAGAGCGGAGAGACCGAGGTTGTCGGCAGCACGACGCAGCATCGTGTTTTTCAGGACACGGTACTCGACATTGGCGGCACGGAACTTGGCGCGCAGAGCCGTCACTTCTTCCACGGTCATACCCGTGTAATCAATGAAGACCACGCTTTCAGAGCGGTTGAATTTATCCTGGATGTCGGAAACCACTTGCTCTTTTGCCAGAATCGTTTCTTGGTTCATCTTGCACCTCCTTATCGTTTGATGACGCGGAGCCATGAAAAAACCCCGCGCAGTAACAAGACGCGGGGTGTACGCATTCAAAGGAATGTCGGCCTCGGCAGGAGACTTACGTCCTTGGGTCCTTTCGGACGCCTGCTGTCTTCGGTTACTGACTTATTGATTATAGACGGTTTTCCGCCTATTGTCAACTTAGAAATTGGTGACCATCCGGATGCCGGGGCCCATGGTGGTGGAAACCACGATGCTGCGCAGGTAAGTGCCCTTCGCGGCAGCAGGCTTCGCACGAACGACGGCATCGATCAGAGCGGTCAGGTTCTCACTCAGCTTCTCAGAGCCGAAGGAAACCTTACCTACGGGGACATGCACGATAGAGGTCTTGTCCACACGGTATTCAACCTTACCGGCTTTCGTCTCAGTGATAGCACGGGCGATATCGTCCGTAACGGTCCCGGAGCGGGGGTTAGGCATGAGGCCTTTGGGGCCGAGGACACGGCCCAGACGGCCGATCACACGCATCATGTCGGGAGTCGCGATTACGACATCATAGTCGAACCAGTTTTCCTTCTGGATCTTGTCCACCAGTTCCTCAGCGCCAACGTAATCCGCACCTGCATCGATGGCTTCCTGAGCCTTCTCAGCTTTGGCGAACACCAGGACGCGGATGGTACGGCCGGTGCCATGGGGCAGGATCACGGTGCCGCGCACCTGCTGATCCGCATAACGGGGATCGACGCCCAGACGCATGGAAATCTCCACAGTCTCGTCGAACTTGGCTTTGGCGGTCTTCTGAAGAAGTTCTACCGCCTCAGGCAGGGTATAAAGCTGCTGCCTGTTGAACAGCTTGGCGCTGTCTGTATATTTCTTGCCGTGTTTCATTTCATTCTCCTTGTGGTATGAACGGAGCTGAGCTCCTCCCACTGTTGTGTTAGTCGGCGACCGTCACGCCCATGCTGCGGGCGGTACCGGCGACCATGCTCATCGCGGCTTCCACAGAAGCGGCGTTCAGGTCTTCCATCTTCAGGGTAGCGATCTCACGGATCTGATCCTTGGTGATCGTAGCAACCTTATCGCGGTTGGGACGTCCGGAACCGGATTCAATGCCGCATGCCTTTTTGATCAGAACGGCAGCCGGGGGCGTCTTTGTGATGAAGGTGAAGGAACGATCCTGATAGACCGTGATCACCACGGGAATGACCAGACCTGCCTGGTTAGCGGTACGAGCGTTGAACTCTTTGCAGAAGCCCATGATGTTCACGCCGTGCTGGCCCAGAGCCGGGCCGATCGGGGGCGCAGGATTAGCTTTGCCGGCATTCACCTGCAGCTTCACCATAGCCATGACTTTTTTAGCCATTGTAAAAAACCTCCAAATATAATGTGGTCAAAGCGGGCGTACACCCTCCCACTCTGCAAACCCTCTTTCGAGGGACAGCATACAAATCAGATTTTCTGTACTTCGAGGAATCCCAGTTCGACAGGGGTGTCTCTTCCGAACATGGACACGATCACGCGGCAGCGTTCGCGCTCGGGGTACAGCTCATCGATCACGCCTTCAAAATCTTCCAAGGCGCCGCCAAGCACCTTCACCCGGTCTCCCAGATGGAGCTCGACATCGATCGGTGCGCGTTCCTGCATCATTGTGGCGACTTCAGCTTCCGTCAACGGAACGGGCTTGCTGCCCGGACCTACAAAGCCCGTGACGCCGCGGGTATTGCGCACAACATACCAAGACTCGTCCGTCATGACCATCTTGACCATGACGTAACCCGGGAAAACCTTCTGCTGGCGCACATGACGCTTGTCATTGCGAACCTCAAGGATCTCCTCCATCGGTACCTGGACTTCCTGGATGATATCCTGCATTCCGCGGTTTTCCACGGTCTTTTCGAGATTGGCTTTTACCTTGTTTTCATAGCCGGAATAGGTATGTACAACATACCACAGGGCCTGACTGCTTTTTGCTTCAGACATTGCCTTCCCCTGTTTACGCCACGATCAGGTTGATGAGGGCTGTAAAACCGGTATCGATTCCAAACAGGATCACCATAAAGATCGCAATGAAAACGATGACCGCGATAGAACTCGTAACGAGTTCTTTCCTCGTGGGCCAGGTTACTTTCTTCAGCTCCGCTACGACTTCACGATAGAAGCGGGCAGTACGTTTGAAAATATTCGGCTTCGCGTTCTTTTTCGGCGCACTGGCCTTCTGAGGCGCGATGCTCTTCTTGCCATTATCGGGCATAGTTCCTGTCCTCCGTCCGATTCAATCAGCGGGTTTCCCGATGTTCGGTGGTCCGCTTGCAGAAACGGCAGTACTTTTTCAAAGTCAGACGATCGGGATCGTTCTTCTTGTTCTTCTTTGTATCGTAATTGCGCTGTTTGCACTCGGTGCACGCCAGGGTCACTTTCACACGCATGGGTATTTCTCCTTTACACGACAAATAAGTCCTCGGAAGGACAGCTTCGGATATTGTAACACAGCACCATATGCATGTCAAGGACTTGACGGCCATTTTCCCTAAAAAACTTGCACAGGATGTACGCCGGTTTCTTAGCCGATCCATGCACAGGAAAACCGTTTCTTCTCCCTGTTTCAAAGAAGAGATCCCGCCGATAAGCGGGATCTCCTTGTTTTGAACCGAGACAGTATCTGTCTTAGCCGATGATCGCGGACACGACGCCGGATCCGACCGTACGGCCGCCTTCACGGATAGCGAAGCGCAGGCCTTCTTCGATGGCGATGGGGGTGATCAGGGTGATCTCCATCGTGACGTTGTCGCCAGGCATGACCATCTCTACGCCTTCGGGCAGAGCGATGGTGCCGGTAACGTCCGTCGTGCGGAAGAAGAACTGGGGACGATAGCCGTTGAAGAACGGGGTGTGACGGCCGCCTTCAGCTGCGGTCAGCACGTACACTTCGCCTTTGAAATGCGTGTGGGGCGTGATGGACTTCGGTTTGGCCAGAACCTGGCCGCGCTCGATCTCATTGCGCTGCACACCACGGAGCAGTACGCCGATGTTGTCGCCGGTGATGGCCTGATCCAGCAGTTTGCGGAACATTTCAACGCCGGTTACCACGACCTGACGGGTCTCGTCCTTCAGACCGACGATCTCGACGGTATCCTGAACCTTGACGGTACCACGCTCGACACGGCCCGTAGCCACGGTGCCGCGGCCGGTGATGGAGAACACGTCTTCAACAGGCATCAGGAAGGGCTTGTCCACGTCGCGCTCGGGCGTCGGGATGTAGGAGTCGACAGCGTCCATCAGTTCGAACACGCACTTGCAGTCCGGATCGTTCTTCAGATCGCCGCCCTTCTGAGCAGCTTCCAGGGCCAGCAGAGCGGAGCCCTTGATCACGGGGATCTCGTCGCCGGGGAAGTCATATTCGCTCAGCAGTTCACGGATCTCCATCTCGACCAGTTCAAGCAGCTCGTCGTCGTCGACTTGGTCAGTCTTGTTCATGAACACGATGATGTAGGGAACACCGACCTGACGGGCGAGCAGGATGTGCTCACGGGTCTGGGGCATGGGGCCGTCAGCAGCGGACACGACCAGGATCGCGCCGTCCATCTGAGCAGCACCGGTGATCATATTTTTTACGTAATCCGCGTGCCCGGGGCAGTCGACGTGAGCGTAGTGACGCTTCTCGGTCTCGTACTCGACGTGTGCGGTGTTGATCGTGATACCACGGGCCTTCTCTTCGGGGGCCTTGTCGATTTCGTCGTAACGCTGGGCGGCAGCCTGGCCGTACACGGACAGAGCAGTCGTGATAGCGGCGGTCAGGGTCGTCTTGCCATGGTCAACGTGGCCGATGGTGCCGATATTGATATGCGGCTTGGTTCTTTCAAAAGTCTGTTTAGCCATCTGAAAAATCTCCTAATGATTCTTATCTGCCGACGATCTTGTCGGCGATGTTCTTCGGGACCTGTGCGTAGTGAGAGAAGATCATGGTGAAGTTGCCGCGTCCCTGGGTCCGGCTGCGCAGGTCGGTCGCATAACCGAACATCTCGCTCAGCGGAACCATGGCCTTGACGATCTGGCTGCCTGCAGCCACATCCAGGTTCTGTACCTGGCCGCGGCGGGAATTGATGTTGCCGATGACGTCTCCGAGGTATTCCTCAGGCACGACGACTTCGACTGCCATCATGGGTTCCTGCAGGACGGGACCGGCCTTGGACGCAGCTTCACGCAGCGCCATGGAACCGGCGACCTTGAAGGCCACGGGAGAAGAGTCGACTTCGTGATAGGAACCGTCGACCAGATCCACATGGATATCCACCATTTCGTAGCCGCCGAGAGGTCCGTTGGCACAGGCCTCGCGCACGCCTTCTTCCACGGAAGGGATAAATTCCTTGGGGATCACGCCGCCGACCGTCTTATCCTCGAACACGATGCCGGATCCCGGCTCGCCGGGACTGACTTCGACCACAGCGTCGCCGTACTGGCCGTGACCGCCGGTCTGGCGGACGAAGCGGCCCTGAGCACGCGCGGATCTCGTGATGCTCTCGCGGTAAGACACCTGCGGGCTGCCGACAGTCGCTTCCACGCGGAATTCGCGCAGCAGCCTGTCCACGATGATCTCAAGATGGAGCTCACCCATACCGGCGATGATCGTCTGACCCGTCTCGGTATCGGTGTAGGTCTTGAAGGTAGGATCCTCCTCCGCCAGTTTCAGAAGAGCCATGGTCATACGATCCTGGCCGGCCTTCGTCTTGGGCTCGATGGCCACGCGGATGACCGGATCGGGGAATTCCATGGGAACCAGGACAACAGGCTTGTTCTCATCACAGAGAGTATCACCCGTCGTGCAGCGGCGCATCCCGACCAGAGCCACGATGTCGCCTGCATAGGCTTCCTGGACCTCTTCGCGGTGGTTGGCGTGCATCCTCAGGATGCGGCCGATCCTTTCCCGCTGGCGGGTCTTGGGGTTGTAGACGGTCTTGCCGGCCTGGATGGTACCGGAATAGATCCGGGCGAAGGCCAGCTTACCCACGAAGGGGTCCGTCATGATTTTGAAAGCGAGAGCGGAGAAAGGCTCGTCGTCGCTGGACTGACGGGTGATCTGGATGGAGTCGTCGTCCGGATCCGTGCCCGTGATGGCCGGCACTTCGGTCGGCGCGGGCAGGTAGCGGATGATCGCGTCCAGAAGGGGCTGAACGCCCTTGTTGCGGTAGGAAGATCCGCACAGGACGGGAATCATTGTGCCGCTGCAGGTCCCGAGATGCAGGCCCTTGATGATGTCTTCTTCCGAGAGGTCTCCCTCTTCGAAATACTTCTCCATAAGAGCTTCATCGGTCTCCGCGACGGCTTCCACCATCTTGGCGCGGTATTCTTCGGCCGTTTCCCTGAGATCCTCGGGGATCTCGGTCTCGTCCATGACGGTGCCGAGCTCATCCTCGTACACCTCGGCCTTCATCGTGATCAGGTCGACCAGTCCGACAAAGGTGTCCTCCACCCCGATCGGGATCTGGACGGGCACGGGGTTCGCACCGAGCCTGTCACGGATCATGTTCACCACACGGTAGAAATCAGCACCGGTGATGTCCATCTTATTCACATAAGCGATACGCGGGACGTTGTACTTGTCAGCCTGACGCCACACGGCTTCGCTCTGCGGCTCTACGCCGCCTTTGCCGCAGAAAACTGCGACGGCACCATCCAACACGCGAAGGGAGCGTTCAACCTCGACTGTGAAATCCACATGTCCGGGCGTGTCGATGATGTTGATCGAGTGATCCTTCCAGATCGCGGTAGTAGCCGCAGAAGTGATCGTGATCCCTCGCTCCTGCTCCTGCTCCATCCAGTCCATGGTGGCGGAACCCTCGTGGGTCTCGCCGATCTTGTACACACGGCCTGTATAGAACAAGATTCTTTCCGTAGTCGTGGTCTTGCCCGCATCGATGTGGGCCATGATTCCGACGTTACGGACACGCTCCAAGGGATAAAGTCTGGGCATATATTTCCTGTACCTTCCTTGCGGTTTGGACCGCTCTTACCAGCGGTAATGGGCAAAGGCCTTGTTGGCCTCGGCCATACGGTGCATTTCTTCCTTACGGCGGACGGCGTTGCCGGTGTTGTTGGCAGCGTCCATCAGCTCGGCGGCCAGTCTCTGGCTCATCAGCTTCTCACCGCGCTTGCGGGAGAATTCCACGATCCAGCGGATGCCGAGGGTCTGACGCCGCACGGGGCGGATCTCCATAGGCACCTGGTAGGTGGAACCGCCGACACGGCGGGCTTTGACTTCGAGCACGGGCATGACGTTGGTCATAGCCTGCTCAAACACTTCCATGGGTTCTTTTCCGGTCTTTTCCCGGATAATATCAAAAGCATCATAGGTAACCCGCTGAGCGGTGCCCTTTTTCCCGTCCAGCATCACCTGGTTGATCAGTTTCGTCAGGACGATGCTGTTGTACATGGGATCAGGCAGTACCTCGCGCTTGGGTGCGCCTCCACGCCTGGACATTTGGATTTTCCTCCTAAAGTCAATAAATCATAGTTCCGAAAGCTGTTCGGAAACGTCGTTCGGGCATCCGGCATGCGCCGCGGGGAAGCGTTCCAATTCCTCCCGCAGCAGAGCCTTCATCCCATCTTACTTTTTGCCGCGCTTGGCACCGTAACGGGAACGAGCCTGTTTACGGTTCTCTACGCCGGAGGCATCCAAAGCACCGCGGATGATGTGATAGCGGACGCCGGGCAGGTCCCGGACGCGGCCGCCGCGGATCAGAACCACGGAGTGCTCCTGCAGATTATGTCCGATACCGGGGATATAGCAAGTACCCTCGATACCATTGGTCAAACGCACACGGGCGATCTTGCGCAGTGCGGAATTCGGCTTTTTGGGGGTCTGGGTCTTAACGGACAGGCACACGCCGCGCTTCTGAGGATTACCCTGCATAATCGGGCTCTTGCTCTTTACGAAGACCTTCTGACGACCGGAACGAACGATCTGGTTAATGGTAGGCATGTCTTTCACCTCCTCTTTTTCAACGGTTATATCAAATTCCCGCAACCCTGGGAATGCTTGCCGTAGGCATGACACGTTCCGAGACGCATACTGCGTCCCGGACGTGTCAACTTTACAAGTTTATCATCCCGAATCCGACTTGTCAATTAGGCAATTTCAACTTAAATGAACAGGTCAGAATCGTTTTCCTGATAATTATCGGGCTCCAGAGGGAGCAGATCGAGGTCGAGATCCAGATCCGCCTCGGGTTCCGGCTCGGGCTTCTCGGTATTGATCGTGATGTTCTTATACCGCTTCATGCCGGTGCCCGCGGGGATCAGCTTGCCGATCAGGATGTTCTCCTTCAGGCCGATCAGGTGGTCCACCTTGCCCTTGATGGCGGCGTCGGTCAGGACACGCGTGGTCTCCTGGAAGGAAGCGGCGCTCAGGAAGGAATCGGTGGCCAGAGAGGCCTTGGTGATGCCCAGCAGCACGCGCTTGGCGATGGCGGGCTGTCCGCCGGCCAGGATCACGCGCTCGTTCTCCTGCTCGAAGACGAAGATGTCGGCCATCTCGCCGGGGAGCAGCGACGTGTCGCCGGACTCCTCGATGAGGACCTTGCGCATCATCTGGCGCAGGATGACTTCGATGTGCTTGCAGGCGATGTTGACGCCCTGGCTCTGGTAAGTCGTCTTGACTTCCTTGAGCAGGTAGTCCTGCACGCCGCGGATACCCATGATCTTCAGGATATCGTGCGGGTTCAGCGGACCGGCGGTCAGCGGCTGGCCGACCTCGATCGTGTCGCCGTCATGCACCTTCATCGTGGCGCCGAAGGCCACAGAGTAGGTCTTGGTCTCGCCGTCTTCGCCGGTGATCGTGACTTCGCGCTTCTTGGCGGTCTCGCTGATGGAGACGCGGCCTCCGATCTCGCTCATCACGGCCTGGCCTTTCGGCTTGCGGGCTTCGAACAGCTCCTGCACGCGGGGCAGACCCTGAGTGATGTCTTCCGAGGTGGCTACGCCGCCGGTATGGAAGGTACGCATGGTCAGCTGGGTGCCGGGCTCGCCGATGGCCTGGGCGGCGATGATGCCGACGGTCTCACCCACGTGGACGTGGTGACCGGTGGCCAGGTCGATGCCGTAGCACTTGGTGCAGACGCCGTTGGGGTTCCGGCAGGTCAGGATGGAGCGGATCTCCAGCTTCGTGATGCCGGCGCGGGCGATCTGGGCGGCTTCATGGAAGCCGATCACTTCACCCGCAGGCGCCAGCAGTTCGCCGGTCTCGGGATGGAAGACGTCTTCCACGGGCACGCGGCCCCAGATGCGGTCCTCGAAGGACTCGATGAGGCGGGTGCCGTCGTAGATGGCCTCCACCATGATGCCGCGGGGCTTCTCGCCGCGGGAGGCGAAGCAGTCGTCCTCACGGATGATCATGTCCTGGCAGACGTCGACCAGACGGCGGGTCAGGTAACCGGAGTCTGCGGTACGCAGAGCGGTATCGGCCAGACCCTTTCTGGAACCGTGGGCGGACACGAAGAATTCAAGTACGTTCAGGCCTTCGCGGAAGTTCGCGCGGATCGGGACCTCGACGATACGTCCGGACGGGTCGGCGA
This sequence comes from Bacillota bacterium, assembly GCA_016281935.1. Lineage (GTDB taxonomy): Bacteria > Bacillota > Clostridia > Christensenellales > UMGS416 > JAEEJN01. The sequence continues at coordinate 15,044 of JAEEJN010000009.1, forward strand.
TCAGGCCGCGCATGCCGCCCAGCTGACGGATCTGGTTCATGTTACCGCGGGCACCGGAGTTGGCCATCATGTAGATGGGGTTGAACTCGTCCAGCGACTGCTGCAGAGCGGCCGTCACCTGGTCGGTCGTCTCTCTCCATGTCTCGACGACGGCGCGGTAGCGCTCGTTTTCGGAGATCATACCGTCGCGGTAGTTAGCTTCGATCACCTTCACGCGTTCGTCGGCGCTCTCGAGGAGGCCGCGCTTGGCTTCGGGCACCACGATGTCGGAAATGGAGACCGTGATCGCGCCGCGGGTGGCGAACTTGAAGCCCAGGGCCTTGATGTTGTCCACGACCGCAGCCGTCTCGGTATTGCCGTGACGCTGATAGGTCCTGTCGATGATGTTGGCCAGGTCCTTGTTGACGACCAGCTTGTCCACTTCGAGCTTGAACATGTCGTCGAGGGTGTTGCGCTTCACGTAGCCCAGATCCTGAGGCAGGATGGAGTTGAAGATCAGACGGCCGACGCTCGTGTCGACGATGCGGCTGTAGGTCTTGCCTTCCCACTCGCGGGTCAGGCGGACGCGGATCTTGGCCTGCAGGTCGATGTCGCCCATCTCATAGCGCATGATGGCTTCGTCCTCGTCCGCGAAGACGCGGCCTTCGCCCTTGGCCTTGTCGCGCTGCAGGGTCAGATAGTAGCAGCCCATGACCATATCCTGGGTCGGAGTGATGACCGGACGGCCGTCCTGCGGCTTCAGGATGTTGTTGGTGGAGAGCATGAGGTAGCGGGCTTCCGCCTGCGCCTCGATGGACAGCGGCAGATGGATGGCCATCTGGTCGCCGTCGAAGTCCGCGTTGAACGCGGTGCAGACCAGGGGATGGATCTTGATCGCGCGGCCTTCGACCAGGATGGGTTCGAAAGCCTGGATGCCCAGACGGTGCAGGGTGGGCGCGCGGTTGAGCATCACGGGATGCTCCTGGATCACGTCTTCCAGGATGTCCCAGACTTCGGGACGGACGCGTTCCACCATCCTCTTGGCGGACTTGATGTTATGAGCATAGCCGTCCTTGACGAGCTTCTTCATGACGAAGGGCTTGAAGAGCTCCAGGGCGATCTCCTTGGGGACGCCGCACTGGTTGAGCTTGAGCTCGGGGCCGACCACGATGACGGAACGGCCGGAATAGTCGACACGCTTGCCGAGAAGGTTCTGACGGAAGCGGCCCTGCTTGCCTCTCAGCATGTCGGAGAGGGACTTCAGGGGACGGTTTCCGGGACCGGTCACGGGGCGGCCGCGGCGGCCGTTGTCGATCAGGGCGTCGACGGCTTCCTGCAGCATGCGCTTCTCATTGCGCA
>JAEEJN010000010.1 GCA_016281935.1 Bacillota bacterium
CTTCCGTCTCAGTCCCGCCTACATCCAGCACAGCAGTCTTGGGAGCCAGCTTCATGAGGCCCTTCAGAGCGTCGGTCGTACGGCCTTTGCTTCGTGCTTCCAGCATCTTGCCCACGGTGATGAGCGTCAGGATCATGGCGGCGGATTCAAAATAGAAATCCATCATAAGGGACGAGACCGTCTCCGCATTTCCGTCCGCCTGTGCTCGGGTCATGGCGAACAGGACATAAACGCTCCAAACGAAGGAAGCGGCGGAACCCATGGCCACCAGCGTATCCATATTCGGTGCGCGGTGCCACAGGGACCGGAACCCGGAGATGAAGAACTTCTGGTTGATGATCATGACGATGGCCGCCAGGATCATCTGGACCAGACCCATGGCCACATGGTTCCCATCGAACCAGGAGGGAATCGGCCAGTGCCACATCATGTGCCCCATGGAGAAATACATGAGTACGAGGAGGAAACCCAGAGACACGAAGAGTCTCCGGCGGAGCAGCGGTGTTTCGTGGTCTTCCAGCGCAGATTCAGCCTCCGACGCGGAAGCCGTTTTGCCCGCACCTTTCAGGGACGCGCCGTATCCGGCGTTCTGGACCGCCCGGATGATCTCCTGCGATGATGCAGTTCCCTCGACTCCCATGGAGTTCGTCAGAAGGCTCACGGCGCAGGAAGTCACGCCCGGTACAGCGCTTACAGCTTTCTCCACCCTTGCGCTGCAGGCCGCACAGCTCATGCCCGTCACATTGTACTGATCCATTTTCCGTCCTTTCCAAACCATTTTCAGGTTCGGGTCCATTAACATGACCATTTTAGTCTGATATGCTGCAAAAAGCAAGAGGGGGAACGGCGTCCCCCTCTTCATTTCTGCTCATCCGCCATATTTCCTGCGGCGTTCGGAGCGTTCTTTTCTGGCTTTGACGATCGACTGCCAGGAAGACCTCAGACCGAAGCCGATCTGGTTCTGCTGCAGGATCTCCTGACTGAAATACATCCCCTGCTGCAGGTCTGCGTCCCTGTGGAACGGATTGCGCAGGCAGACGCTCAGGACCAGGCCGATACCCAGGAGATTCGTCCACATGTTGCTGCCTCCGTAGGAGATGAAGGGGAGCGGAATGCCCGTGATCGGCATGGCGCCGATGCACATCCCCATGGATTCGAGAGCATGGAAGGCAATCATGGCCGCGACTCCGCCGATCATGAGAGCGCCGAATTTTTCCTTGATACGTCCGCTCAGACGGAACAGTCTCAGGAGCAGAAGAAGGAAAAGGAGCATGACCAGTCCGGCGCCGATGAAGCCGAACGTCTCGCCGATGACGGCATAGATGAAGTCCTTGGTCTGTACCGGTATGTAGTTCAGCTGGCTCATGGCTCCGGGCGCGAACATCCCTTTGCCGAAAAGCCGGCCGGATCCCATTGCCGTCAGGGCCTTCTGGAAATTCCAGCCCGCTCCGGACGGATCCAGCGAAGGATCCAGGAAAACGAGGATACGCTGCTTCTGGGTATTCTTCAGGATATCCAGCGTCCAGGCGGCGACGAACGCCCCGGCCGCAGCACCTCCAGTCAGGAGCAGCATCCAGATCTTCGCACCTGCAAGGAAGAACATGACGACGATGATGAAGAGATATACGATCGCAGTGCCCAGATCTTGCTGGAGTACGACGAGGGCGAGCGGTACGAGGGCGAGCGCCCAGATCCTCACATAATCACGGAAAGCCAGGGTCCCGGTCGCGGCGGAATACTTGGACAGCAGTTTCGCGAGGATGATGATGAGCACGATCTTCATCAGTTCGGAAGGCTGGACCGTGCGCCCGAAGAACGTGTTGATCCAGGATGTGGAGCCATAGGTCTCCGATGCGAACATCAGGACGAAGATCAGGATCACGATCATCGCGATGTACAGGATCGGCGTGAGCCGGGCATAATAGCGGTAATCGACCAGCATCAGGATCACGGCCAGAATCACGCCCGTTCCAAACCAGATGGAATGAAGGCGCACGGTGCTCCAGTTCACCTGATTCATGATCTGAAGGACGCTTTTGCCCTCTACGTCTCCGGGAGCGCCCGTCGCGTTCAGGATCGCAAAAAAGCCGACGGCAAACAGGCTCACCACCAAAAGGATGGTGACCCACTCGATGCCGCCGGTCTGTTTCGTACCCAAATTCAATTCTCCTCCGGACGGATCCGGCCCGTTCTCAGTATGTCAGCCCGTTGACTCCGGGCAGAGTCTCCGCCTCTCCGGAAGCGGCCTTCTTTTCCAGATAATACCGGATCATGTCCTTAGCCGTTGAACAGGCGTTAGCGCCTGCGTAACCATGAGGCAGATACACGACGATCGCAATCTCCGGCTGGTCGAACGGCGCGAAGCAGATGAACCAGGCGTTGTTCTCCAGGTCGATATTGGACACCTGGGCCGTACCTGTCTTACCTCCGAACTGACCGTTGTATTCGAAATTCCGGAAAGCGGACGCCGCGGTGCCGCCGTCCTCTTCACTGACGACCTCCCTCATACCTTCCTTGATGGCCGCAAGGAACGAGGACGGAACGTCCAGCGTACGGATGAGCTGAGGCTGTTTTTCTTCCATGATCCCGCCGTTGGGATACAGGATCTTGTCCACGAGCTGTGCCTCATACACTTTCCCGCCGTTGACGAGGGCGGAGACGTAACGCGCGATGCCCATAGGCGTCACCAGCGTCACGCTCTGACCGATCCCGGTCAGGATCGTGTGGTTGTCGTTCCAGATCAGCTGATAGATCTGCTGGGAGATGTCGGAGCTCATGACCGACAGCGTGCCGGATGCCGTGATCTTCAGGTCCTGCCGCAGGATGTTTCGAAGATCCGCGCCGTACTCGTGCGTATCCTGCGATACAGCCAGGCGCATGAGCTTTTCAGCGGTCTCCGCATATTTCGAGTCGTCGTATTCCATGCCGAGCTCACGGCACTTGTCCCGCAGATAGACGATCAGGTTGTTGCGCACGAGGACCGGCAGGTTCCTCAGCGTCCTGTCCGGATTGTAGAGCGCGTCCTGATTGCCCATGACGCATGGCGCTTCTCCGGGCAGCTCGATCCCCGTCGTCGTGTCCAGTCCCAGCTGGCTTACCCAGTAGTCCAGCCGTTCGATCCCCAGTCCGTATGACACCTGATAGAAGAAATAGTTGCAGGAGTTCTTCAGTGCGTCGATGACCGTCTGGTTCGCATGCTGCTCATAGTTGCGCTTCCAGCAGGAAGGTCCTTTTGCGGACGATCCTTCCGCAAGGTGGGCGCGGAACTCACCCTGGTCGCTGATCCTCGTGTCCAGCGTGATCACGCCTTCCATGAGGCCGGCGAGAGACGTCGCCATCTTGTAGATGGAACCCGGCGTTCCCTGGGAAGAGATTGCCTTGTTCATGAGGGGATAGCATCTGTCGAAGAGCAGTGCATTCAGCTGTTCCGCCTGAATGCCTTTCGCAAAGAGGTTCGGATCATATCCGGGATAACTGGCGGAAGCCAGGACCTCTCCTGTCTGGACGTTCATGACGACCGCTGCGCCGTATTCGCACCAGGCGATCTCATGATCCGAACGGGCTGCAAGGATCTCGTCGTATCTGTCCTGATCGGCCAGATAGGCAGCTTCCTGTTTTTCCCGGACTTCACGGATGTTTGCAAGCAGTGCTTTTTCCAGCCAGGTCTGCATGTCGACATCCAGCGTCAGTACGACGTCGTTGCCGGAAGACGCAGGCACGGATTCCTCCGCATACTCGCGGATCACTTTGCTCTGTGCGTTCACTTCCACGACCCGTTTGCCCGTCCTGCTCCCGATGGAGCCGGACAGCTGGCTTTCCATAGACGCTTCGATCCCCGCGACGCCGATCCTGTCGTCCCGGTTGTAGCCCTGGGCTTCCATCCGGATGATCGTGTCCTCATCGGACATCCGGCCCAGATAGCCGACCAGATGGGATGCCAGTTCTCCCTTGGGATAGACCCTGACGGAAGACTCCGCCACGTTGACGCCCGTCAGTTCCTCACTGTTCATTTCGATGAGCGCAACGACCGTCCGGCTCACGTTGGTTGCTATGGTCACGGGTATATAGCTCTGATAGGCCACGGACGCTACGTTCTGCCACACGGAAAGCACGAGGAGCGCTTCCTCGTCCCCCACTTCCGCCGGGATCTTGTAGCGTTCGCTGCGCAGATACCAGTAACAGTCCGCAGCGGTCGGATATTTCTCCGCGTTCAGGCCCATATAGTTGCGCCAGTATTTTTCTCTGGCGGCCACCGCGTCTTCCGCCGTGACGCCCCAGGAGAAAACGAACTGTCCCTTTTCATCCATCGTAAGGGCACCGCTGTTGATCACGGTATCTCCGTTGTCGCGGATCAGCCGGATGGTCTTCAGGATCACCTGTGTATAGGCTTCCCGGTCGGCCTCCCTGTTTTTAGTGGGATCTTTCGTGAACTGGATGTCATAGGCCTTCTGGCTGTAGGCCAGCGGCGTACCGTGCGTATCCAGGATCTTGCCTCGTGTGCCCGTGATACGGATCTCCCTGCGTTTCTGGCTCTGTGAAGACTCCAGATACAGATCGCCGTTCACGATCTGAAGGCGGAAGAGCATGACAAAAAAAACGCCGAATGCAGCGATGAAGACGAAGCTCAGCCAGTTCGCCCTGTTTTTCAGAAAGGCAAGAAACTTCACAGTCTGAACCTCCCTTCACGCACATGGCGGGACCGTCTGTCCGCCGCGTAAAGCGTCACGAGCGCGGTCAGCGCGCTGAAAATGCCGCACAGGAGCAGGGAGAACCATTCCGCACCTGCAGGAAAGAAACCGCGCCCGAGAAATACGAGGAGACAGGAACGGAACAGCCGGGCAGCGATCGCCGCCGCACCTACCGCAGGAGCCGCCAGATAAGGTTTTTCTGACGCCTTTTCCCAAAGCGGCTGAAAGAAAAATGCCGCCGCGGTCATAGGGAGCAGAAACATCCCGTATCCGTATCCCAACGACAGATCCGCTGCCGCTCCGAACAGCAGTGCGAACGGAAGCGTCCGGTTCGATCCGCAGCTCATGCTTCCCACCGCACAGGCGGTGAAAAGAAGTTCGGGCGTCGATCCGATCCATCCCAGTATCGGCAGGACATGGAGCTGAAGCAGATATGCCGCCGCAAATCCGGCCAGGAGCATCAGCAGGCCTGTCATGGGAGTTCACCCTCAGTCGAAAGCTCCTTCCCTACGGAAAGGAGGATCAGCACGTTCTCGATATGCGCAAAGTCTTCGACAGGCTCCACCAGGGTCGCGGCTTCCGTGCTGCCCTCCAGGCGCACTTCCACGACCGTTCCCACAGGGATACCGCGGGGATAGATCCCGCCGAGATCAGTCGTCACCACGTCGTCCCCCGGCACGAGATCCGCATCGAACGGAAGATAAAGAAGCTCACAGCGCTGTTCCGCCCTGCCGTCGTTCTGTATGCCTTTGAGGATGCCCTCGTCACGGCTGCGTTCCGCTACCACGCTCACAGCCATGGTCGGGTCGAGCAGCGTACCCACACGCGCGTAATGCGGACCGACTTCCAGGACACGGCCGATCAGGCCTTTCGTCCCTATAACACACATTCCCGCCTCGACGCCGTCCTCGGAACCACGGTCCAGCAGGAAGCGGCTGAGCACGCCTTCGGAGTCTCGGGCGGAGACATGGGCCGCAAGATACTTACGGTCCGGATCAGCTGCGGCCGTATTCTGAAGCTCGAGCAGATCTTCAAACTGCCGGTTCTGTTCATCCATTATGGCCAACTCAGCACGCAGTCTGGCGGTTTCCGCTTCAAGATCGTCTCTTTCCTTCTGAAGACGGTCCCAATCGAACATCCAGGTGAAGAACTGCCCCATCCTGCGGGAAAAAGCGGATACCCCTGTCGCAGGAGTCTCCGCCGCGTTCAGATACATCTCCTCAAAACCCGTCAGACTCCTGCTCTGCCGAAAAAAGGTCACGAGAAACAGGGTGAAGGCCAAGAGCAGCACGAGCACCCCGATCAGTATGCCTGATTTTTTTCTTCTTCCTGCCATATTCACCTCTCGGCGTCTGCCCGACGGCGCAGACGCGGCAGCGTCTGCAGGATCCTGCCCGCGCCAAGCGCGACACAGTCCATGGGATTCTGCGCAACGGATGCGGAGATCCCGGTTTCCCGGTAAATCAGGAGTTCGAGTCCCTGAAGCATGGCTCCTCCTCCCGCAAGGGTGATCCCGTTCCTCATGACGTCCGCAGCAAGTTCGGGCGGAGTCTTTTCGAGAGTTGCCCGGATCACTTCCAGTATCTCAGACACAGGTTCTCTCAGCGCATCATAGACTTCCGCGGTCGTGATCTCAGCAGATGCCGCGTCACCGGTCGCGAGGTCCAGTCCTTTGATCTGCATCGCAGTGCTGTAGCGTGGCTCGATGGCCGATCCGAGATTGATCTTGATGTCCTCAGCCGTCTGCTCGCTGATCAGGAGGTTGTATTCCTTCCTGCAAAGGGAGATGACCGCTTCGTCCATCCGGACGCCTCCCACACGCAGAGAACTGGACGCCGCGATGCCTCCAAGAGAAATCACGGCGACTTCGCTCGTGCCTCCGCCGATATCCACGATCATGGAACCGACCGGTTCCGTGACGGGAAGACCTGCGCCGAGAGCCGCAGCCAAAGGTTCCTCCGCAATCATGACTTCGTGCGCACCGGCATTGTACGTTGCCTGCATGACGGCACGTTTCTCCACGTCCGTGACCCCGCAAGGCACGCATATGACGATATCCGGAGCGATATTGAAAAGCCCTCCGCGCTGGAGCGCCTTGCTCAGGAAATACTGCAGCATCATTTCCGTGGCGTCGATATCCGCGATGACTCCGTCCTTCAGGGGACGTATCGCGATCACGTCCTCCGGAGAACGGCCCGCCATCTGCCTGGCGGCTTCACCGACAGCCGTGATCTCACGCCGGTTGTCCGCCCGAACGGTGATGATCGAAGGCTCGCGAAGAACGATCCCGCGTCCGTTCACATGGACCAGGACATTGGCCGTTCCGAGATCGACGGCGACTGAACTGCGTAAATGGGGGAACATCCTATACCTCGACTTTCGTGCTGTCTGCCAGGCCCGCTTCCTTCATTGCGGAATAGAGCGCAGGGACCGGAAGGCCCACGACGTTCGTATAATCACCGGAAATGCCCGTGATGAAAGCAGCCGCCCTGCCCTGGATCCCGTAGGCTCCTGCCTTGTCATAAGGTTCGTCCGTCGCAAGATAAAAAGCCGTATCCTGCCTGTCCAGCGTACGGAAAGTCACCTGCGTACGCTCGGCACCGAGACGGAACTCACCTATTCCGGGACACGCCAGAACCCATGCCGTGATCACAGTGTGTGTCCTTCCGGAAAGCATGTCCAGCATGGTTTGCGCTTCCTGTCTGTCGGCAGGCTTGCCCAGGATCCGGTCACCGACCGCAACGACCGTGTCCGCCGTGAGGACCCAGTCTTCAGGTCCGACCGAAGGGGAAACCGCAGCGGCAAACGCTTTCCTGAGCGCTATGGTCCGCACGCTCGATTCCGGATCGACGCCGGCGGGAAGGCTTTCGTCCGCATCCGTGGGACACACGAGAAAATCCTCCGTGATACGGGAAAGGAGCTCCTGCCTGCGGGGCGATGCGGAAGCCAGGATCAGCATGGACATAACCTCCCACTTTCTTACTGAAAATTATAACATACCCCCCAAAGCCTTACAAGTGCGCCAAAAACCATCGAAAACGGCCGCAAAACAGGATGTATACGCCTTGCCAAATCCGCGGTTTCTTCGTATC
>JAEEJN010000035.1 GCA_016281935.1 Bacillota bacterium
AATTCCTCGACCCTGCATTCCATGGTCAGGGGATATTCCTCGATGACGGGCGCGTCCACGGTCTCGGAACGGACGGCGTGCAGACCGGATTTCTCGAACTTTTTCGGATCGTCGTTGGCGGACACGATGCCGAGATAGTCGGATGCGGCCACGGTGTCGGTGCCGGGGACGGCCAGAGTGAAGGCCATGTGTTCGCGCAGGTTGGCGACGGTCTTGTGTGCCGCTTCCAGATTGAGGGCGACCCTGTCGATATCGCAGATCCCGCCCCAGGCCATCATCATGACGTCGGGCGTGCCGTCGGGATTGTAGGTCCCGATCATGAGCGTGGGCTGGGGATAAACGGCGGGCTGTACGGGCAGACTCTTCTTCATGTTTACCTCCGGTTGTTTTGTTTCTGAGCCTATTATCGCACAGAAGGGGTCACATGACAACCGAGGAAAAGAAAGCCGGTCCCCTCTCGGGAACCGGCGCGGGTCACAGGGATCAGGCCTTTTTGAAGCAGTAGACGTTGAAGGACAGGGGCTTGATGTGGTCCTTCAGGCAGCCGCCTTCGAAGACCTGGTCCGACGTCTCGACGGGCTTGATCTCGTCGGGCTTCTCATAGCTGTTCACGGCTTCGGGATCGTCGGTCGCGAGCTCGATCTTCTTGACGAAGGTCAGGCCCTTGAAGCCTTCCAGATCCAGGGTCAGCGGGTATTCCGTCTGATCGTTCTTGTTGATGACGAAGAGGTTCAGTTCGCCGGTCGCCTCGTCGTAAGCGGAAGCGCCGTCCACGAAGTTGACGCCTTCGTGGGTCTGGTACTGGTCGCCGTCGCCCATGGCGTAACCGGGGATGTCGAAGGTCTCGCCGTCGATCGCGGTCACGAGGGAGTCGCCGCGGCCGTAGCGCATGAGTTCGGTCATGACGTAGTAGGAAGCGGACTTCCAGACGTGGTCACGGTCGGAAGCGCAGAGGGCTCCGAGGCCGCCCGTCATGCAGCCGATCTTCACGCGGTCGGCGTGACGCAGGAAGGTCATCTGGGTGGACGCGAGTCCGAGGGCGCCGAGGATCTCGCCGCCGCCCCAGCGGCGCTGCGGCATGTTGTCCGGGTCGTGACGCACGTACTTGCGCTCGGGGTTGAACTGATAGAAGCGGTTGGCGTAGTCGTAGACGCCGACGCCGGGGGTGAGGGGACGCGGGGTGCCCGCATGCGCGCCGTACTCGTCGAAGGAGAGGAGCATCTTGCGCGGGTTGCGGCGCTTGGTCTGCACGAAGTCGGCCAGGGCGATCTCGGTGCGGATATAGTCGTCATAGAAGACATCGCAGCCGCCGAGCAGGGCCTTGATGTCGCCGGTGGGCGCGGAGTGATAGTGGTGCATGGACAGGTAGTCGACCGTGTCGTAGCATTCCTGCAGGACTTCCAGATCCCACTGCGGATAATGGGTCAGGAAGGGGGAGGAGGAGACGCAGACGGCCGTCTTGATGGAGGGATCCACCCACTTCATGGCCTTGCTGGTCTCATGGCACAGGATGCCGTAGCCCTTCGGGTTCTTTTCCCAGGAACCGATCTGCCAGGGACCGTCCATCTCATTGCCCAGATACCACATGTCGACGCCGTAAGGCTTCTCATGGCCGTACTTGCGGCGCAGGTCGGACCAGTAGGTGCCGCCTTCGTGGTTCGTGTACTCGACGATCTTGATGGCGTCGTTGATGTCGCCCGTGCCCAGGTTGATCGTGTACATGGCCTTGGCGCCGGTCATCTCCGCCCACTGCAGGTACTCGTCATGGCCGATCTCGTTGGTGTAGTACTGGAACCAGGCCAGATCCAGATGGGCCTTGCGCTGTTCGACGGGGCCGATGGAGTCTTTCCAGTCCCAGCCGGACACGAAGTTGCCGCCGGGGGTGCGCACGGCCACGACGCCCGCTTCCTTCAGCTGGTTGATGACGTCCATGCGGAAGCCCTTCTCGTTGGCGGTGGGGTGCTTGGGGTTGTACATGAAGCCGTTGACGATCGTGCCGATGGGCTCCATGAAGGTGCCGTACAGGCGGGGAGAGATCTCGCCGATCCTGAACGACGGATGTACCGTGATCTTGACTTGCTGTGCCATAGATGCTTGCTCCTTTCTTTTTTCGGAAAACGTTCGAACCTGCGCTCCGGCAGGCAAGAGTCTGAAGGACGGCCGGCGGATCCCGTCGGCTTATAAAACCATAAATTCTATTTCGATATGGGGTTTTCGATTCCCTGCATGAGTGGGACCGGTTTTGAGCATACGGGTTGTTCGGACCGGCTCAAAAAGATGACGGTTTTGTCACATCGTCATATCCCGGACGGTCATGGGAAGAAACATAAAACGGTCCGGAAACCTGTGCGGTTTCCGGGCCGTCTCCGGATGCGCCGGGTCAGGACGCCTTTCCGAGCATGTCGCGGATGTAGTTCTGCAGGCCGGCTTCCGTATCGATGCCGTACTGTCTGTTCACCGCCTGATAATAGGCCATGATCCGCTCCTTCTGCAGGATTTCCCCGGAAGGGATGCCGCCGCCGTATCCGCTGCGGGCTTCCGTCCAGGGGCTTTCCCCATGCGTGATCTTCTCCAGCGCTTTTCCGCCGTACAGGCCGAAGGTGTCCGTCACGAGGCTGATCACGCGCTTCTCCCCGTCCGTCAGAACAGCTTCGGCGCCGTCGAGCAGTGCGAAGCGCGCGTCGTCGGCCGGATCGAATGTAAAGTCTCTGAAGAGTTTGTGGACTGCCGGAAAGACCGGGCCGCGGATCCATGCGCTGCAGTCTTCGGGGAAAAGCGGCCGGCCGTACAGAGCGGAGTGGACGCCCTGGACAAAATACAGAAGTGTCTGCAGGGTGAGGGGAGTCAGTTCTTCCAGCCTTCCGAACAGGTATGAGACCGTGCCGAGCATCTTGGCCGATACGGAGAATCGCTCCTCAAGGCCTTCGGCAGACGCGACGGCCTTCCGATAAGCGGCATCCGTCAGTTTGTCCCTGTTTTCCTCGAGCATGCGTTTCATGAACGCCGGAGACGTCAGAGCCGATCGGATGACGTCCGAATAGGCCTTGGAAGGGATCTGACCTTCCAGATACCGGGTGATCGTGATCTCTCCGAACCCGAGCGCCAGGGAAAGGGGAGCTTTTCCGATCTGGTAGATCTGCATGAGGTTTTCGATATCGCGCACTGAAACAAGGCCTTCCGCTTCTCTGTACTGAGCGTCGATCTCCTGCACGTTCGTATCGATGAGGCCGGGGATGCTCATGGTCTCACCGCACTCCGTGCATACGGCTGCGGTGATGGTGAATGTGTAGGCCGAGGATCTGATGTTCCGGATGATATCCACCTTCTGCAGGGTATAAACTGTATTTTTCCTGCATACAGTGCAGAAATCGATATGATTATGATCTGCCATGACAGGCATCTCCTTTCTATTTGAAATAGTAGGTAAGCGGATACTTCTGTTCGTGAAATGAGATTACGATCACGAACCGGTTCTCCAGCTTGTTGAACTTGATGTACAGCGGGACGGTTTTCTTTTCCGCTCCGATCCTTTTCAGAAGAACAACCTCCTTGCCGAATACATACAGCCTTTCGTGTTGATAGCCAGGATGCTCATTCTTCAGGATTTCTGAGAAGTCATCTGCAGTTAGGCTGAGGAGAACATCTTTCGCCTTTGTTTCATGAGTTTCGGCGTCGGACACTTGTGACTTCAGTCATGAGAGGAGACGCCTTCCTCCTTTCCGTTAATCTTGTATTTTGACGCTCCAAAAGCCGAAGCGCTTTATAAGAAGCAGATGCATGGATCCTGGTC
>JAEEJN010000036.1 GCA_016281935.1 Bacillota bacterium
GAGAAATCGCAAGGCTGGTAGGCAGAAATGTAAGCACGGTGTCACGAGAACTGCGAAGAAACTGCACACACATGTATGACGTGCCGACATACTATCCGCATACAGCCCAGAAGAAGTATCTGCTGAGGAGATCCTACTGCCCATTATGACGGGCATGCCGTCAATTGATGACTTATCCCGCGGGGTCTCACAGGTGCTTAGCCGAGGCAAAGACGAGGCTCGTATAAGCTGTACACTGGAATGGTCAAAGTCAATCCCTCCCGACTGTTTTTCATAAACTTCCACGACAACATTGGCACGAGCCCTGCACAGGTGATCGCGTGTCCGTCTGCTCCTCGCCGGAGATCGAAAACCTTCTGGTCGGGAAAGCGGCAAAAACGTTCCCACCCGAAAAACCGACGGGGAAAAATACGGGTTTCAGTTGACATCAGAGACTGTGTTTAGTAAAATCTAAACAAAGAGTTTAGATTTGCATAAAGAGGTGCTCTATGTATTACGAGCGAACAATTGAATCTGTTGTCCGCAGCGTCAGTGAAACCTTCCCGGTGATGCTGCTTACGGGGCCACGCCAAGTGGGCAAGTCAACCCTCTTGGAAAAAATGGCCGGACCGGAGCGCAAACGCGTATCGCTGGACAACCCTACTATCCGAATGCTGGCCAAAACAGATCCGGAGCTTTTCCTGCAGCGATATGCACCGCCTGTGTTAATCGATGAGGTGCAGTATGCACCGGAACTGTTTCCCTTTATCAAGATCCTTGTGGATCAGCGCAGGCAAAACGGCGACTTTTGGCTCACTGGCTCCCAGATGTTCCATATGATGAAAAGCGTCACAGAGTCCTTGGCCGGCAGAGCAGGGATTGTACCGATGTTGGGCTTGTCCTCTGCTGAAGTTGATGGACGTCACCCAGGCGCATTCCGGGTAGACATCCCTGCGCTGACGGAACGTCTTGCAAATGCAACGCCGAAAACAGTCACAGAGATATTTGAGCGCATTTACAAAGGATCCATGCCCCGCTTATATGAGCAGGAGAATGTGAATCGGGAATTGTACTACGAATCCTATCTGGATACGTATCTGAGCCGGGATATTCGGGATCTTGGACAAGTCGCGGACGAAACGACCTATATGCAATTTATCCGGATCGTGGTCGCTCGAACAGCCTCCAATGTAAACTATGAAGCGCTGGCGCAAGAGGCAGGAATCTCTGCCCCTACTGCAAAGAAATGGCTGTCGATTCTGGTTTCCTGTGGAATCGTCGCGCTGATCGAACCATATTCCAATAACGCCCTCAAGCGCGTAATCAAGGCGCCGAGGATGTATTTCCTTGACACCGGCCTCTGTGCGCACCTTATGGGCTGGGGCAGCGCACAGGTATTGGAATCGAGCGCCATGAGCGGAGAGTTTTTCGAGACTTGGGTGGTTTCTGAGATCTATAAAAGCTATCTGAATGCAGGAAAGCGGCCGCCGCTGTATTTCTACAGGGACAGCAACAAAAAGGAAATCGACCTGATTATCTATCAGAATGGGACGGTCTATCCGGTTGAGATAAAAAAGGGGACTGCACCGCAGAATGCCATCAGGAATTTCTCCGTTCTTAAACCCATCGAAGCTGCGCCCGCCGAGGCAGACGAATACTTCAGTGCCGCGCATCTCAAAACTGTCATTGGAACCGGTGCCGTAGTCTGTATGTCCTCCGATCTGATCCCCATTGACCGAAAGAACTGGTTCATTCCGGCGTGGTGCATATAGCAATCACGGGTGCAGTTATTCAGCCGTGCCTTATATGACAGCAGAAGGAGAACAGGCGATAACAGTTTTTCATCAAATAAGTAAGACCTGTTATGAAAAACGGCAGAAGGATCTGGAACGCCTTGCCGCCTATGCACGGATGTTCAGAGTGTACGGGGATGTGAGAAAGTATATGGAGGTGCTTCTGTGAGTTCAAAAGCGATGAGCCTGAAGTACCGCAGGCAGTTCCCGTATGCCCGTGAGATCGGGTATGAGAAGATCATGGGAGCGCTGCGGGAACTGCTCTGTGTATGAGATCCGTGCCTGCGGAAAAAAGGGGATAAAACGCCCATATATACCGAAAGCACTACAGTCGCGTCTGTAGTGCTTTCAGTATGGGCTGTGGAGCGGCGGATCAGGCTCTGGCGCTCATACGGGCCAGCTGGGCCTTCTTATGATCGGCAGCGTTCTTGTGGATGACGCCCTTGGCGGCGGCCTTGTCCACGATGGAGACGGCTTCCTTCAGAAGAGCTTCGGCGTCGGCAGAACCGGCTTCCAGAGCGGCTTCATACTTCTTGATCGCAGTCTTCATCACAGAACGGAACATGCGGTTCTGCTGCTGATAACGAGCACTGAGCTCAACACGCTTCATAGCAGATTTGGCGTGCGATACGTGGGCCATATTGGATTCCTCCTCTACAAAGTACAACTGGCATTATATCACTGTGAAAATGAGAATGCAAGCGTTTTTTTCGAAAAGAAAGGAGGCGTCCCGGAAGGGATCGGCGCCTTCTCCGCGGCCCCTCCGGTAGGGCTGCGGACTTGCCCATCCGGGCCGGATGCACTATAATAAGATATAATACGTGAAAAGGGGAGAGACCGGAATGCAGGCGGAAAACAGGCCGATCGGCATGATGGATACCGGGGTCGGCGGGGTATACGTGCTCCGCAGGGCCCGCCTTGCCATGCCCTCGGAAAACTTCCTGTTCCTGGCGGACCTCGCCAACGCTCCCTACGGCTCCCGCACCGTCAAAAAGATCCGGGAGCTCACGCTCCAGGCGGCCCGGAAACTCGCGGACGAGGGCGTGAAGGCGCTCTTCGTCGCCTGCAACACGGCCACGTCCGGCGCGATCGATCTCCTTCGCGAGACCTTCTCCTTCCCCGTGGTCGGGATGGAACCCGCGATCAAACCGGCCCTGGAAAAGGTGCCGGAAGGACGCATCGCCGTCCTGGCGACGCCGGCCACGCTCCGGCTACAGAAGTTCCGCAGCCTCATGGAGGCTCAGGACGAGGAGCACCGGGTGTTGCCTCTGCCCTGTCCGGGCCTGTCCCGGATGATCGAGCTGGAGGGACCGGATTCGGAGTCAGTCAGGGACTATCTCCACGAGATCGCCCACAGCGCCCAGGACGTCACCGCGGCGGTCGTGGGCTGCACGCACTACAGCTATCTGCACCGCGCCCTGTCCGAGGCCTTCGGGGGCGTGCCCGTCTTCGACGGGGCGGACGGAGCCTGCCGCCAGATGCGCAGGCTTCTGAAGGAAGACGGCCTTCTCCGGGAAACGGGGGAGGGCGGAGCCGTCCTGACGTCCAGCACGGACAGGGAGAGCGACGTCGCCCTTCTGGAACGCTTCTACCGCATGGCGGAGGAAGAAGAATGATCCGCCGTCTTTCCTGGAGGAACCGGAAAGCCGCGCAGCAGTTCCTGGAAGCGCACAGCGACATGACGAGCCCCATCCTGGGCAACCTCATCGCCTCTTCCTGGAACCGGGATCCCTTCAGCCGCAGGCGCGGCGAATGCTTCGTCGCGGACAGGGACCGGGAGATCTGCGGTTTCCTGGCCTTCTTTTCCGACGGGAACGCCATGGTCTACGTCTCGGTCCCCGAAGTCCTGTTCGATTTCCTGGACGTTCTGGACGAGCGGACGAACTACCACAGTCTCTGGGTGTTCGACGCCTCCGAAGGGGACGTGAAGGTGCTGACGGCTCGTCTGACCGACCGTTTCCATCTGAAGCACTATCACATGATGATCCAGGAGGAGCCCTCCGACGTGTTCACGGTCACTCTGGACATCCAGGACGTGCACGACCGGCACTGGGATCCGGAAGTCACCCGTTTCTGCCGTCAGATCCTGAAGGAGTGCTTCGGCTACGACGCCTACATGCCTTCCTTCATGGCGCGCATGGCGGACAGGGGACCGGACGAGCCCTATCTCGTGGGCTCCCTGCCGCAGGGCGAGAAGGTCGCCCAGGCCCACGTCCAGGCCCTGTGCGGCGATTACGGATACATCGGGGGGGTGGCGACGCTGCCCCAGTACCGCGGGCACGGATACGCCAAAGAGGTCCTGCTCACGATCTGCCGGATGGTCCGCAGGATGGGGAGGACGCCTTCCCTGACCGTGGATCCCGAGAACGGGCCCGCATACAGGCTGTACACGGACAACGGGTTCGTCCCGAGAGCGGACGTGTACGTGGCCGAAAGAAAGAATTACTGAGAAAGGAGGCCGGCCATGGCTCACAGAGTCGTTCTGGGCATGTCGGGCGGCGTGGATTCCGCCGTCGCGGCCCTGCTGCTCAAACGGCAGGGATACGAGGTCCTTCCCGTGTTCATGAACAACTGGGAGGAGACGGACGAGGACGGCGTGTGCACGTCCGACGAGGATTTCGCCCTGGTGCGCCGGGTCTGCGAACAGCTCGGCCTTCCTTACTATTCGATCAACTTCGCGCAGGAGTACAGGGACCGCGTCTTCTCCTATTTCCTGGAGGAGTACAAAGCGGGACGGACGCCGAACCCCGACGTCCTCTGCAACAAGGAGATCAAGTTCAAGGCTTTCCTGAACTTCGCCCTGGAGATGGACGCGGACTTCCTCGCGACGGGCCACTACGCCCGCGTCGAGAGGCAGGACGGCGTCTGCCGCCTCCTCAAGGGGAGCGATCCCGGCAAGGACCAGAGCTATTTCCTCCACGCCCTCGGACAGAAGGAACTGGGACGCGCCCTGTTCCCCGTGGGCGGCATGCTGAAGAAGGACGTCCGTGCCCTGGCGGCGGAGGCTGGCCTCGCCAACGCCGGAAGGAAAGACTCCACCGGCATCTGCTTCATCGGGGAGAGGAACTTCCGCAGGTTCCTGTCCCAGTACCTGCCCGCGGCCCCCGGCGAGATGCGCTCGATCGACACGGGCGAGGTCCTGGGCACGCACGACGGCCTCATGTACTATACGCTGGGCCAGAGGAAGGGCCTGGGCATCGGCGGAAAGGGAGACGGACGCGCCTGGTTCGTCGTGGGCAAGGACCTGGAGACCCGGACGCTGTGGATCGCCCAGGGAGAGGATCATCCCATGCTCTATTCTTCCGGCTGCAGGGTCTCCCATCTGTCCTGGGTCGCCGGGGAAGCGCCTTCGGCTTCTTTCGAAGCCGGCGCGAAGTTCCGCTACCGCCAGCCCGACCAGAAGGTCAGGGTCGAAGTCTCCGGGGACGAAGCCGTCGTCGTGAGCGCCGTGCCGCAGAGGGCGGTCACGCCCGGCCAGTTCGCCGTGTTCTACGACGGTCCGGTCTGCCTGGGCGGAGGCGTCATAGAGGAAGTGTTCGGGGAAGAGCAGAAGCCCTGACCCCGCCCGCAGCAGTGAAACCGGGATCCCGCGGACGTCCGTTCCGCGGGTCTTTCGCGCCCGCGCGAAAACACGAAAATTATTTTCAAAAAAAGTGAAAAATAAGTGTTGACAATCAGTACGGGGTTTGGTATGATAATCAAGCTGTCGCGCGAGAGACAGCGAGGTTCCTTGAAAACTGCATAGTATGAAGACAATGAACAAACGCCTGAGAGAAATCAAGCAAGAGATTCATTTGAGGAAACAATAATTTCGGATCGAACACAGATCTGAAGCTAAGGA
>JAEEJN010000037.1 GCA_016281935.1 Bacillota bacterium
CTCGTACTGCGTGTCCCGGAAGATCGCTGTGCCGTCCGTAGCCCACAGGATCCCCCATCCGCGGGATGAGAGCAGCATGGGAACGGCGATCTTGCGGTTGGCCTGGTGCAGATACTGCGCCGTGCCCCGCAGGTTCAGCCTCCCTTCTTCCGACTGTCCCAGGCCGTACAGCCGCTCGTCCGGCCGGAAACGCAGGCGCAGCCAGGTATGATACAGCTTTTCGGTTTTGGATGTTTTTTCCTTCCGGACGCGCTTGATGCCGTCGGGCGTCTCGACCGTCTCCCATACGGTCTCTTCCGTCCCTTTCGAAGGAAGAGGCGCTTCGAAAGCCTCCAGCGCTCTCGAATCCTCCTCGAGCAGGAGCCCACCGGACGCGTCCAGATAGCGGATGCTTCCGTTCTTCCTGTCGACGCGGAGAGCCGCACGCTCCGTGGTGAGGATCAGTTCATCCGTCTTCTCCTCCCAGCTCCATTCCGGATAACGTCCGTCGAACAGGACCCCGTCGCCGGTACGGGGAAGAAACGTGTCCGCCTGAGTGTAACGGATACGGAACACGTTCGCGCTTTTCGGTTCGATTCGGAGCCGTCCGCGTCCGGTCTGCATATCCAGCGCGTCCCCCGAACGTTCCGCCTTCAGAATGGAATCTTCCGGTCTTTTCCTGGCTTTCAGCATGTTCTTTCCCCCTCGCAGTCCCGTATCTGTGACCGTGATCTCTGTTATGTGACTATAGCATACATGTATCCGTCTGTCGTTGTAAAGAGAAGAACGATAAACAAAAACCGGACCGGTCATGGAAAGACCGGCCCGGATCTGGAAATGGTGCGGGAAACAGGACTTGAACCTGCATGAGGGAACCCTCACTAGAACCTGAATCTAGCGCGTCTGCCAATTCCGCCATTCCCGCGCAAGGAGTATTATAACCGTGTTCCGGACCATCGTCAAGACCAAACATATCGATGATGTGTGCAAATCATTTTCTGTCCTGTATGTTGAAAAGCTTCCGCGAAGACAAAACTCCCGGAAACGATGCTGTTCCCGGGAGTCCGATGTATCCGGTCTTTCACTTAGGCGAGATCTTTCAGGAGTCGGATCATGATGTCGGCCGACAGATCCGCAGTCTCTTTTTCAAAGGTCTCATAGGAATCGGACGCTTTTCCGTCCGCCTGATCGGAGATCACGCGGATCACGGCGAAAGGTACGTGGCTGTAGAAACAGGTCTGACCGATGGCTGCGCCTTCCATTTCGCATGCGTAGGCTTCGAAGCAGTCCCAGATGTCCTTCTTCTTTTCGGCGCTGGACACGAACACGTCGCCGCTGGCGATGGGGCCTTTCACGACCCTGGAAGGATCCGTCAAGGAGACGGCAGCTTTTTTCAGCAGTTCCGCCCATCCGGGATCCGCTTCGAACACGCTGGGCTTCGAGCCGTCGCCCGTGAACAGATACCCTCTGGCGTACCCGAACCCCGTGACGTCGAAATCATGCTGGAGGAGACCGTCCGCGACGACGATGCTGCCGACCTTCAGGCTCGGTTCGATCCCTCCGGCGATCCCGGAGTTGATGATGACGTCCGGAGAGAAGCGGTCGATCATCATCTGGGCGCCTCGCGCCGCGTTCACTTTTCCGATGCCGCAGCGCATGACGACGGTCTGCACGGAACCGATCCGGCCTTTGTAAAACACCGTATCGGCGATCCGGATCTCTTCGGGATCCTGAAGGGCGTCGACGAGTTTTCTGACTTCCACGTCCATGGCCCCGATAAGGCCCACGATGTCATGCTTCATATTCCGTGTCCTCCTTTTTCCAGTCCCTGAGGACGTGGAGCATGTCGGCCGCGGTCTTCTGCGCCGCGGGAAGGTCGTGTTCCAGGTAATTGCCGCACTCCCAGCGCTTGCTTCCGGGGATCTCGCCTTCGAAGAGCGAGATGAAGGCGAAGGATTCCTTTACGAGAAGGATGGCGTCCTCCGGTGAGACGCTGTCCCTCAGGAGCAGATAGAAGCCCGTCCGGCAGCCCATGGGCCCCACGTAGATGACGCTGTCGGAGAACGCGCTGTTACGGGCGTAGGTCGCGAACAGGTGCTCGATGGTATGGAGTTCCCCGTTGCCGAGGTAATCGCCCTGATTGGGCTTTTTCATGCGTATATCATAGGTCACGACGTCGCCGTCGATCCGGGACACGTACATGCCCTTTTCCAGTTTGTCGTGGTTCACGGTAAAGCTTGCGATCGTTTTCATGCCGCACCTCCCTCAAAGAGAGTATAGGCCGGGAGATGGATTTGTCAAGGCTTTCATTGACAATCAAATGGGGATGAATCATAATGAAACGAGACTGATATGAGAGGTTTTCCATGGATTGGACCACGTGTGAGGAGATCCGGAAAGGATGGTCGGAAGACCGGAAATACCGGGTCACGGACGAACGGGGACGGGTGTTCCTCCTGAGGGTGTCCCCCGCCTCGCTGACTGAAGCAAAGCGGGAGGAATTCCAAAGGATGGAAGAATGCGCTTCACTCGGCATCCCCATGAGCCATCCTATCCGCATGTGGGACGACGGGAAAAGCGTGTATGCCCTCCATGAATGGATCGATGGCTCCGATGCGGAGACGGTCATTCCCCTGAAGGGCGACGATTCAGCCTTTCGGTACGGACTCGACGCAGGCAGAGCTCTCCGCAGGATCCATACGATCCCGGCACCGTACGGTCTGGAACCCTGGGATGAGCACTATCTCCGGAAACTGGACAGAAAGACTGAACGGTATCTGGCGTGCGGGCTTCGTTACGAAAACGACGAACTCCTTCTCGCGGTCCTGCGGTCCGACAGGGACTGCGTTGCGGGAAGACCGCAGACCTTCCATCACGGGGACTTCCATATCGGCAACATGATGATTGATACCGAAGAGAAGCTGAGGATCATCGACTTCAACCGTTTCGACTACGGAGATCCCTGGGAGGAATTCAACCGGATCGTCTGGAGCGCACAGGCCTCCCCTGCTTTCGCTTCCGGGACGATCGCCGGGTATTTCGAAGACGGAGAGATCCCGGAAACGTTCTGGAGGCTCATGCGGTTCTATATCGCGAGCAACGCCCTCGGTTCCCTGCCCTGGGCGATCCCCTTCGGAGAGAAAGAGATCCTGACAATGAGAAACCAGACGTCCGAGATCCTGGAATGGTACGACGGCATGCAGTCACTCGTACCGAAATGGTTCGAAGACCGCCGTACGGAGGCAAAAGGCAATGGCTGAGACGGAACCCGCAGTATTTACGAACATGTGCATGATCTGCGACGGACAGGGACACGTCCTCGTACAGAACCGGATCGATCCCAACTGGGGCGGCATCGTCTTCCCGGGCGGTCACGTGGAACCGGGAGAATCCTTCGTGGAGTCCGTGATCCGTGAGATCCGGGAGGAGACCGGCCTGGAGATCAGGCATCCGCGGCTCTGCGGCGTCAAGCAGTTCCCCAATGATGAAGGCGCGCGCTACGTGGTCCTCTATTTCAAAACGGACGAGTTCTCCGGCACGTTAAGGTCTTCCGAGGAAGGCGAAGTCTTCTGGGTCGACCGTGCCGAACTCATGAACTATCCTCTGGTGCCGGATTTCCCGGAGATGCTGGAGGTCTTCGAATCGGAAGACCTTTCCGAGGGTTATTATTACAAAGAAGACGGACAGTGGAAAGTCCGCAATCTGTGAGGAATACATATGAAGATATCCAAAAAGGACGCTCTTACGTGGTTCGAATTCTTCGCTTCCCTGCCGGAAGACGAGGAGCTCATGACGGGACAGCAGGAGATCGCGCTGTCCGTGTTTTCCCAGATCGAGGACGCGGTGGACGCGAGGAACGACGCCCTTCTGGCTGAGATCCCCGGGCTGAAGTCCCTGGACGGCAGGACGTATTACGTGGGGGACGATTCAAAGTTCCCCAAAGGCTGCCGTTCCTGCCTTCTCGGCACCGGACTGTCCGCGGTGCGCAAAACGAACCGCTGCAACATCCAGTGCAGGTTCTGTTACAACTATGGTGAACTGGACGCCATTCCCCCCATCGGAGAAGGCCTCTGGGAGATCGGCGGGACGAAGTACAGGGAAAGGGACATGGACCTTCTCCTTTCCGTATCCAACAGGCCGACGGGGATCGCCTACGTCTATCTCGAACCTTTCATGGAGATCGAGAAGTACTACGGCATGATCCAAAAGTTCCGCACGGCGGGCGTGCATCAGCATCTGTATACGAACGGGCTCCTGGCGAACGAGGAGAACCTGAAGGCACTCGGAGCGGCGGGACTGGACGAGCTCCGTTTCAACCTGGGAGCGTCCAACTGCGCCGACAGCGTGATCGAAGCCATCGCCCTGGCGAAACGCTATATCCCCCAGGTGGGCATCGAGACGCCTATGACGCCCGAGTTCCTGGAGGCGTTCCTGAAAAAGAAGGAAAAGATCCTCGGGACAGGACTGGACTTCATAAACTGTGCGGAACTGCATCTGAATCCGAACAACATCTATAATTACGCGGGTGAGCCGATGTATGTCTGCCGTATGGGCTACGTATCCCCCGTGTGGAGCCGTGAGATCAGTCTCAGGATGCTCAGAATGGCCTCAGAAGAGGATTGGGGCATCGTGGTGCATGATTGCTCCAATCATACGAAGTTTGCAAGGGACATGCATCTGAAGGCCAAGGAGGGCGGATGGTTCGGAGCGAGCAGCTGGGCCTGCGAATTCGAGAACCTTCCTTATGAACTCTTCCTCCCCATCCTCAGGGACGAGAACTTCCGTTTCCTCGAAGAAGAACCCATGCCCGCCGGTTTCGGGATCGGCGATATCATCCTGTGAGGCGAATATGGAAAGACTGGGTTCATCTCTTCTGTGGTATGCGCTGGCTTATGCCGTCGTCACCTGCATCGGCATCCTGCACACGGTATACAACATCTATGTGCTTCACATGGGTTCCATGATCGAAGGTCCAGGTATGGGTGAAGGCTATGAGCGCACAAAGCCATGGCATCCGCTGTATAATATCCTTGTTTTCCCCATATGTGCCTGGGCTTATCTTCGCGGATGCGAAGGTCCGAGCCTCGTGCTCGCGCTGAAGACTTCGCTGCTCTGGGGGATCGTCACGATCGTGATCGACCTGATCGGATGGGTGCTGATCCGTCATCCGTGGGCGCTCACGGCAAAGGAATTCTATATCGATTACCAGCCCTGGATCAGTTTGATCTATCTGGCGATCTTTGCGAGTCCTTTCCTTGCCTGGTTCTGTATGCAGCTGCTGTAAATCGGTTCACACGAAATCGGTTTACAAAGCCCGTGACTGAGGATCCACGGGCTTTTTTCAATACAAAAAAGAGAGCGGACGAACCGCTCTCCTTTATGATTGTGTCGATTATTTGTACTTCTTGCGGGGCGTATAGGAAGTATGCAGAGCCTGGTGGGCCTTGTGGCCGCCGAACTTGTCATACCAGTGTCCCTCGCCGTAGAGCTCCTTGATGATGGGAGACTCGTGGGACATACGCAGGGTCATGGCTTCGTCCTGATCGTACAGAGCCTTGGCGCGTACAGCCTTCAGATCCACGGTGTCGCGGACGTACTGAGGCTGGATCGGCTGACCGCCGCCGTTCACGCAGCCGCCGGGGCAGCCCATGATCTCGATGAACGTCCAGCCTTCGGGATTGCCCGCGGCCAGTTTGTCCATGACTTCCTTGGCAGCCTTGGCGCCGGAAGCGACGCACAGCTTGATGTCGGTACCGCCGACGTTGACGACGGTCTCCTTGATGCTCTGAGTGCCGCGGACGGCCTTGAGCTCCAGGGGCTCGTTCGCGCCGTTCAGCCAGGCATTGGCAGTACGGACGGCAGCTTCCATAACACCGCCGGTCGCGCCGAAGATGACGGCAGCGCCGGTATCGTCACCCAGAGGATTGTCGAACTCTTCGTCCGGCAGAGCGGTGAACTTTAGGCCGGCACGGTCGATCATGCGGCCGAGCTCACGGGTGGTCAGGGCGACGTCGACGTCCGGATAACCGGAAGCGGACTGATCGTCACGGCCGATCTCGAACTTCTTCGCGGTGCAGGGCATCACGGAGACGACGAAGATATCCTTGGGATCGAGGTTCATCTTCTCTGCGTACCAGGTCTTGATGACGGCACCGGTCATCTGCTGCGGGGATTTGCAGCTGGACAGATGCTTCAGAAGATCCGGATAGTAGAATTCGCAGAACTTGACCCAGCCGGGAGAGCAGGAAGTGATCATCGGCAGGACGCCGCCGTTCTGGATGCGTTCCACCAGTTCGTTGGCTTCTTCCACGATGGTCAGGTCGGCGCCGAAGTCGGTGTCGAAGACCTTATCGAAGCCGAGACGGCGCAGAGCGGCGACCATCTTGCCTTCCACGTTCGTTCCGATGGGCATGTCGAAGCATTCGCCCAGGGTGGCACGAACGGAGGGAGCGGTCTGCACGACCACGTACTTGGAGGGATCCGCGAGAGCAGCCCACACCTTGTCGGTGTCGTCACGCTCGGTCAGAGCGCCGGTCGGGCACACCACGGTGCACTGTCCGCAGGAGATGCAGGGCACCTCGCCGAGAGGACGGTTGAAGGGCGTGCCGATGTTGGTGTCGATGCCGCGGTCGTTGGCGCCGATGACGCTGACGAACTGCTCGTTGCAGGCTGCGACGCAGCGGCGGCACAGGATGCACTTGTTGTTGTTGCGGACCAGATGAGGCGTGGAGTAATCCAGCTCATACTCGGGCTTGAATCCGCCGAAGGCATTCTCATCCACACCGTATTCCAGACAGAGCTTCTGCAGTTCGCAGTTGGTGGAACGCGGGCAGGACAGGCACTTCTTGTCGTGGGTGGAAAGGATCAGTTCCAGGGTGGTCTTGCGGGCCTTCTGGACCTTTTCCGTGTTGGTCTTGATCTCCATGCCTTCAGTCACGGGGTACACGCAGGCAGTCACGAGACCGCGGGCACCGGTGGCTTCCACGACGCAGATGCGGCAGGCACCGATCTCATTCTTTTCCTTCATGAAGCACAGGGTCGGGATCTCGACGCCTGCGATGCGGGCAGCCTCCAGAATGGTGGAGCCCTTCGGTACGCTTACGGCGATACCGTTAACTTTAACATTCAGCATATCCATTATTGTACAGGCCCCTTTCTTACTGCTTGCTGATTGCATGGAACTTACAGTTGTTCATGCAGGCTCCGCACTTCACGCACTTGGAAGGATCGATGCGGTAGGAAGGCAGCTTGTGGCCGGGAGCAACGTAGTCGGTCTTGACGATCGTGCTGACCGGGCAGTTGCGGGCACACTGGCCGCAGCCGATGCACTTGTCCTTGTCGATGACGAAGGTCAGCAGGTTCTTGCAGACGCCTGCCGGGCACTTCTTGTCGACGACGTGGGCGATATATTCGTCGCGGAAGAATCTCAGCGTAGCGAGGACGGGGTTCGGAGCCGTCTGGCCGAGACCGCAGAGGGAGTTGGACTTGACATAGTTGGCAAGTTCTTCGAGCTTGTCGAGGTCTTCGAGCGTTCCGTTGCCGGAAGTGATCTTCTCGAGGATCTCGAGCATACGGCGGGTGCCGACGCGGCAGGGCGTGCACTTGCCGCAGGACTCGTC
>JAEEJN010000038.1 GCA_016281935.1 Bacillota bacterium
ATTATACGGGCAGTCTGACTCTGCAGGCGCTGGTCCAGAATATGGGCTTCTTCCTCGAACTGGGCGACTGGAATCCGGTGAATGCCCAGGGCATCGACTGGAAGATCGAGAACGGCAAGTCCGACGTAGCACAGGAGACTTTCTTTGCGCGGAACGTGTACGCGGAGGAAAAAGAAGTTGCTCTGTCTGAAGGATGGCATGATTTCCGGATCGTGACCTATCACGGCGGCTTCGACTGCTATATCGACGGTGAGCTGATCCATACAGTGGTTCTGCCCAGTTATCCCGCTGTGGAAGCCGTGGCCGATACGTCTGAAGATTCCGTCATCGTCAAGATCGTGAATTTCACGGATGTGTGCGAGACCATCGATGTCACCCTGGACTGTGATGTGGCTTCCGAGTACACGCTGAAGCTCCTTGCCGGAGATGCGAACGATGGGAATTCCATTTCCGATCCCGAAAATGTGAAAGCTTCTGAATGCGTACGGACCGGAGCGGCCAGGGAGTTCGCCTATGAAGCTCCCGCCAACTCTCTCTCCATCCTCATCCTCAAAAAAGCATAATCAGACCCTGAGGAGGCAGCCCATCCGGGCGTGCCTCCTTCTTTTCCCCGAGTCCTTCCGTCCGTGAAGGGCCGGTGCTAGCGATCAGCAAAGGAGACCGATCCATGGCGCTTCTCAACGTCAATTTCTTTTCGGACGCTCTCGGGATGTCTGTCTCGATGAACGTCATACTGCCAGAACCGGGCAGGGAAGCACGGAAACCATATCCGGTGCTGTATCTTCTCCACGGCATGTCGGGCGATCATAATTCCTGGTGCCGAAAGAGTTCCATCGAACGCTATGCAGAACAGAAGGGCATAGCGGTGGTCATGCCGTCAACGGCTCTCGGCTGGTATACCGATATGGCGTACGGCTATGACTATTTCAAATTCATATCTTCCGAGCTTCCTGCGGTTTGCCGTTCGTTCTTTCCCAATATCTCGGATCGCAGGGAGGATACTTATGCCGCAGGACTGTCCATGGGCGGCTACGGTGCGCTCAAATGCGTCATACGGGCACCGGAGACTTTCTCGGCAGCGGGCTGTCTGTCGGGTGCGCTGGATATCGCCAGCCTGTATGGGGACGTCATGAAGTCTGAGGAGGCTCCTGTATTTGAGAACGCATTCGGTTCGCTGAGGCGACTTCGTGCGGAGGGCAACGATCTCATGCTCGAAGCAGGGAAACTCGCTGCATCCGGCAGACCTATGCCCCGCATCTTCACATGGTGCGGCAAGCAGGATTTCCTGTACAGAAACAACCGAAGGGCGGTCCGTCGGCTGAAAACTCTTGGGTTCGACGTCACGGATACCTGGTCTGACGGTGACCACAGCTGGCAGTATTGGGACAGGGAAATCGTCAGCGTCCTCGATTTCCTTTGCGGTTCCGGAAAGGAGACTGAATAATGGCACTTGTCAGGATCGACTTTGAATCAAAAACTCTGGGCATGGACACTGTCTGCGACGTGATCCTGCCCCAGAAAGCGACACGTCTCATCGGCATGGAAACAGCCGAGCGAGAGGGGGGGACCCCTGTCCTCTGGCTTCTGCACGGTGCGTCGGATGACGAGACGATCTGGCAGCGGCGCACTTCGATCGAGCGCTATGCGGCTCCTCTGGGTCTTGCTGTCGTCATGCCCGGTGTACAGCTTTCCTCATACGCTGACATGGCACATGGCGGGAAATACTATACCTACGTCTCCAAAGAGCTCCCGGAGATCATGCATGAGTTCTTCGGCTTCTCACAGAAACGCGAAGACAACTTCATTGCCGGCCTTTCCATGGGCGGATTCGGATGCATGAAGATCGGACTCGCAAATCCCGATCAATATGCCGCGATAGGCTGCCTGTCTGCAGGCATCTCCCGTGCAGGTGTCAGGCGCAGAGGCATGGACGCAGCACGGAAACGGCGCAATGAAGCTGTGTACGGCAAACGTGATCTGCATGGTACGGAGGAGGATCCCGAGTATCAGGCCCGGTCCATCATCGAGGAGGGAAAACCGATCCCCAGGATCTACCACTCCTGCGGAAGCGAGGATTTCCTCAAGGCTTCTGCACATCATACGCGTGATTTTTTCCTTGGCTTCGAGGGCAATCCGTTTGACTACGTCTATGAAGAAGATCCCGGAGCCCACACATGGGAATACTGGGACGAACATATCCAGCATTTTCTTGCGTACATCGGCCTGGAAAAGCAGGCGGATATCCGCAACTGACAAGCCGTAGGCAGCAGCGCCTCCCT
Organism: Bacillota bacterium; assembly: GCA_016281935.1. GTDB lineage: Bacteria > Bacillota > Clostridia > Christensenellales > UMGS416 > JAEEJN01. Next base: position 2,280 of record JAEEJN010000038.1, read on the forward strand.
GCAGGGAGGCGTTTTTCATCCGAAGGGATTTGCGGATCGTTTCTTGCGCGTGCTTTTTTCGTGTGGTATGATGTATTTAGTGAAATTCGGTTTTCCGAATGAAGAACAAGAAATGCAAAGGAGAAAAGGAATGACCAAAATCACGATCCAGACCGGGAATCCCAAGTTCCCTGTCACAGAGACCCTGTACGGACTGTTCTTTGAGGACATCAACCGTTCCGGCGACGGCGGTGTTTATCCCGAGATGATCCGCAACTGCACTTTTGAAGACTCTCTGGTTCCTGAAGAGTGCTGTCTGGTGGATGGCGAGGACAAGTTCTTCGAGTCTCCCTCCGGTTGGAGAGGCGAGTTCAACCACGGTGAAGGCCTGCCTCGCTGGATTGAAGAGAACAAGACCGAATACACGCCGATCCCTGCGTGGTATGCCGAGAAGGCTGAGATGAGCCTGGACGCTGAGGATACCCTCAACGCAAAGCGCCGCGTCTCTCTGAAGGTCAAGTTCGAAGACGGCGGCAAGATCTGCAACACCGGCTTTATGGGTGTGCCCGCTGTCAAAGGCCGCGCGCTGAACTTCTTCATGTTCGCCAAGTCCTGCTGCGATCATGCGGTCAAAGTCAAGCTGGTTTCTTCCTGCGGCTGCACCGTGTACGCGGAGACCTGCTTCATGGTCAAGTCCAACGGCTATTCCCGTTATGATGCGGCTTTCGTGCCGAACGATGACGACAAAGACGCCCGTCTCGTGATCGAAGCGCCCGAAGGCTTCACGTTGCATCTGGGATTCATCTCCCTCAAACCCGCCGACACCTACAACGGCCACGGCCTGCGCAAGGATCTCGTGGAGAAGCTGGCTGCTCTGAAACCCGGCTTCATGCGTTTCCCCGGCGGCTGCATCGTGGAAGGCTTCACCTGGTCTTCTTCCCTGAAGTTCTCCAACATGATCGGCCCCGTCTGGGAGCGTCCCACCGACTGGAACCTGTGGGCTTATAACACCGTGAACGGTTTCGGCTATCATGAATTCCTGCAGCTCTGCGAAGACCTGAACATGAAGAAGATGTGGGTCTTCAACTGCGGCATGACCTGCCAGGCCCGCAACATGATTCCTTTTGAGGGCGAGCAGCTTCAGAATGCTCTGCAGGAAGCCATCGATGCCATCGAGTATGCTACCGCACCTGTAGGCACGAAGTGGGGCGACGTCCGTGCAGCAGCCGGCCATCCCGAACCCTTCGGCATGGACTATGTCGAGATCGGAAACGAGAACTGGGGCCCCGTCTACAACGAGCGCTATAAGATGTGCTATGACGAACTCAAGAAGCGTTATCCGGACATCACCTTCATCTCCAACACGCATACGGAGCGTGACGGACTGACGACGGAAGTCGCGGATGAGCACTTCTACAACACTCCCGAGTTCTTCGCAGAGAACATCCATATGTATGACAATTATCCCCGCAAGGCGCAGGGCGGCCCCGACATCTTCGTCGGTGAATATGCCGTGACACAGGGCAAGCCCGGTTCCCTGTTTGCCGCACTGGGCGAAGCCATGTTCCTCATGGGCATGGAGCGCAACCAGGATGTCGTGAAGCTGGCTTCCTATGCGCCTCTGTTTGAGAACGTGTCCTTCTACAACTGGTATCCGAACCTCATCTGCTTCGACAATACCGACAGCTACGGGATTCCCTCCTGGCATATGCTCAAGCTCATGGGCGAGAACCGCGGCACCAAGTTCGTCGATGCCAAGACCGAGACGGAGACCCTGTATAAGGATGTCGCCGGTGTGTTCTCTCTGTTCTCCTCCGGTTCCTTCTCTTTCAAGAACGCCAAGATCGACGGCAAGCCCGTGGGCGTGTCCCATGAACTCCTGGGCGGCGTGAAAGAAGAGAACGGTGTATTCACGACCTTCGGAAAAGAGATGGATCCGCGCATGTTCCGTGGACCGTTCGCCGGCCGTGGATTTGAGAAATACACCCGTGTCGCGCTGGGTGACGAACCCGTGGTCGAAGGCTGCTTCGAAGTTTCCATCGATTTCCAGGGTTCCATGACTCTGCAGCCCAACGTACGCAACAGAAGACTTCGGACCGGTGAGGATCTGTGGAGCTTCATGAGCGCCCGCGGCTTTGACTGGAAGATCGAGAACGGTGTTTCCCATGTGGGTGAAGAACGCTTCCGTGAGTTCCTGGATTTCGCTCCTGCCAAGGAAGTGGCTCTGAGCAACGGCTGGCATGACTTCAAGATCGTCACCTACATCGGCGGTTTCGACTGCTATATCGACGGTGAACTGATTCAGAAGGCTGTTCTGCCCAGCTATCCCGCGGTGGAAGCCGTGGCTGATACCTGCGACGACGCTGTCATCATCAAGATCGTGAACATCACGAACAAGGAAGAAGACATCGAGATCGCTCTGGACTGCGATGTGAAGTCTGAATACTGCCTGAAGGTGCTTGCCGGTGATCCCGACGCGGGCAACTCCATCAAGGATCCCGAGAATGTCAAGATCGCAGAATGCGAAGCGACCGGTGCTGCGAAGGATTTCGTCTACAAAGCCCCTGCTTCCTCTCTGTCTGTCCTGATCCTCAAAAAGTAATTCCGACAAACACGGATGCCGGCTCGTTGAGCCGGCATCTTCTTTATCTTACAGAAAACCTCTGCGACCGTTCCAGGTCAGGACAGGTTTGTATCCGAGGCGGGAATACCATCCGGGCAGGTGGGTATAACTGATCCAGGAGAGATCGAAGCCTTCCCGATCGAGGAGGAGTGTGGCTTTCCGCACCATGGCCAGCCCGATGCCCTGTCTCTGAAAGGAGGGAAGCGTTCCGACGCAGCCGGGTCCGGCGATGCGGAGCGGAGTGCCGCTGACGGAATGACTTCCCAGATCTTCCAGAATGCAGAAAGACAGGATCAGTCCGTCCCAGCCGAATGCGCAGAAGACCCGGTCCGCATTTTCAAAATAAGGGATCCAGTATGGATTGACGCTGCCAAATGCCTGCCGAAGCTGGGCCATTTCGCCTTTCCAAAAGCCGAATGATACACCGTCGGGAACCGCGTGTTCAAGTGGAAGGGGCTGTTCTGTTCTCAGATCCATGACGAGCTCGGTCAGGATCTCTTCTTCAGGCATGTCATGAACCCATGGATGGTCAAAATGTTCCGGAAACATCTCGTTGAACAGCCGGATCGCTTCTGCTTTTTCCATCTGTCAGCCTCCTTTCCTTTCTGCTTCAGAAGATAGCGAAACCTGCATCGCCTGTCAAGGGTGACTGCCTTGCATCCGTTGGGTGCCTGTGCTAATATGGAGCCGCAGACACATGTATCAGAAAGGAGTTTTCAAATATGAAAGTAGGATTCATCGGTCTTGGCATTATGGGCCGTCCCATGGCGGGAAATTTGATCAAGGCCGGCTATTCCCTGATCGTAAACGATCTGAACGAGCAGGCTGTCAAAGCGCTGGAGGAACAAGGCGCACAGGCAGGCACCCCCAAAGAGATCGGTGCTGCCTGTGATGTGATCTTCCTGAGCCTTCCCAACGGCTCGATCGTACAGGATATCCTTTTCGGTGAAAACGGTGTTGCCGCCTCGATCCGTCCGGGCACTCTTGTGTGTGACACGAGTTCCGTAACGCCCGGAGAAGCTCAGACGTGTTTCCGCCGCATGAAGGAACTCGGTGTGGGTTTTGTGGATGCGCCTGTGTCGGGTGGAGAGCCCGGAGCGATCGCGGGGACTCTTGCGTTCATGGCAGGAGGAGAAGAAGCCGACTTTGAAGCGCTGAAACCTTTCTTCTCTGCAATGGGGTCTTCCTGCGTTCTGATCGGCGGGTCCGGATCCGGGTGTGTGACGAAGCTTGCGAATCAGGTCATTGTGAATCTGACGATCGCAGCGGTCTCTGAAGCCTTTGTGCTTGCTGTGAAAGCGGGAGCGGATCCTGTGAAGGTCTATGAGGCGATCCGCGGCGGTCTTGCCGGAAGTGCGGTTCTGGATGCCAAGATTCCCATGATCGTGGAGAGGAACTTCAAGCCCGGCGGCAAGATCTCCATCAATCACAAGGACATCAAGAACGTGCTCGCGACGGCCCATGAGGTCGATGCCCCCGTTCCGCTGACAGCCCAGCTATTTGAGATCCAGCAGGCTTTGAAAGTCGCAGGCTGCATGGATGACGACCATTGTGCATATGTGAAATACTTCGAAAGACTGGCTGACGTGACAGTGCAGAAGAAGGAGAGCGAAGCGGAATGACTTGGCTGAAAGCAGATATCCTAGACGCTTTTCCCGCTGTAGATGAAACTGCGGTGGACGTTCTCCTGAACGAGTCGATCGCAAAGGACCCGACCAAACTGGTCGTCCTGGACGATGACCCTACAGGAGTGCAGACAGTGCATGACATATCGGTCTATACCCGCTGGGACAAGGAATCGATCCGGAAAGGTTTTGCGGAGGGGAACAAGGTCTTTTACATCCTGACGAACTCCAGAGGCATGACGCCTGCCGAGACGGAAAAACTGCACAGAGAGATCGCGGAAACGGTTGCTTCCGTCGCGCAGGAGACGGGAAAACCCTATCTGTTCATGTCCCGAAGCGATTCCACTCTGCGCGGACATTATCCTCTGGAACCCAGGATCCTGAAAGAAGCGATGGAAAAGCATGGTTTCTCCGTGGATGGGGAAATCCTGACGCCTTTCTTCAAGGAAGGCGGTCGTTTCACGATTGGAAACGTCCATTATGTACGGCAGGGAGATGACCTCGTACCGGCGGCCGAGACTGAATTCGCGAAAGACAAATCTTTCGGATACACTCAGTCTGAAATCCCGAAATACATCGAGGAGAAAACCGGCGGTGCTTACCGTGCCGAAGATGTGACCTGCATTTCTCTGGATGACCTGCGTTCGCTTCGTTATGAGAAGATCGCAGACCAGCTTTGCCGTGTGCATGATTTCGGCAAGGTCTGCGTCAATGCCGTGGATTATATCGACCTGAAAATCTTCTGCATCGCTCTCTACAGGGCAATGGGCAAGGGCAGGACTTTCATGTTCCGTACTGCCGCTGGCCTTGTTAAGGTCATGGGCGGCATTTCTGACCGGCCTCTGCTCACCAGGAATGACATGGTCGTGTCGGATACGGATATGGGAGGCCTTGTGGTCGTAGGCAGTCACATGGCCAAGACCACGGCTCAGCTTGAAACACTTCTGACACTGGAAGATACTGTGCCTATCGCTTTCGACTCCGATAAGGTTCTGGAAGGCGATGAGGCTTTTGAGGCTGAGATCCTTCGATGTGTAGCTGAAGAGGAGAAGGCAATCCAGGCGGGGAAAACAGCGGTTGCATATACGAAACGCACTCTGCTTGCGTTGCCGGATGATACGAGAGAAAGCGCTCTTCTCCGTTCCGTGAAAATCAGTGACGGGGTACAGAGACTGGTGGGCGAGCTCAAGGTGACTCCTGCGTTCGTCATCGCCAAAGGCGGGATCACGTCGTCTGATATCGGTACGAAGGCATTGCGTGTAAGACGTGCTAACGTCATGGGACAGATCCGGCCTGGGATTCCTGTCTGGCAGACTGGTCCGGAAAGCAGATTCCCCGGTATTCCCTATGTGATCTTCCCCGGTAATGTGGGCAGTGAAACCGATCTCAGGACTGCTGTAGAGATCCTTATGGGCTGATGTCAGCAGTGCTGTCTGACCGGCAGCATGGGACTATCTGTTCAATTTCCTGGAGGGACTCATGAATGAAATACTGCCATCCGTAAACGCTGAGGATAAACCGGCAGTGAACAATCGACCGAAAATCTGGCTTATTGTCGTGATTGCATTGGCCGTGCTTATGATCCTTCGGAGCATCATCGCTTTAGGAGCAATGGGACTGCTCGTCTTCGGATCGGCATCGTCTATAGTGCAGGCGGATACTGATCCCGAGCATTATACATATTATATGGGTGATTCTGCCAGGGAAGAATACCGCGGCAAGTGGGGGATGGATGAGACGATCTTTCCGGATAGTCTGAAAGGGCTGGACGTAAAGGAATACAAGATGGTCTATTATAATCCCTGGGATGCCCAGTATCTGTCGTATCTGACAGTACAGTATGATGAGGAGGGATTTGCCCGGGAAAGCGGAAGGCTGGCAGAATGCTCTCACGATGCATACGAAGGCATCTATGGCGCCTCGGGCTTCGCTGGCAGAGACCCTTTGGCGATGGATGCGGATGCATATAATGGGTTTGTCTATGCCATCCCCACGCCGGGGATGAAAAACGCTGTCACCTATGTCATGCTGGTCTTCTGTAATTATCAGTATGATATGGATTACCGTTCGATGATCCCCGAGGAATATCTCCCGGTCGGTTTTGATGCAGGCCCCGGGAATGCCTACGGTGAAAACGCACGTCCCTGACACATGCGTTGTGCCGGCTTGGAACGACAGAATCGTAAACCGCACAGAATGTTCCTCTCTGTGCGGTTTTTCTTTCCCTTGAAGCGAAAATATGCTATCATGAAAACAAATCCCGATCCAAAGAAAAGGAGGCAAACATGAACTGGAACAGTTTTCAGACAGACGCCTATGAAGGCCTGATCGCCGAAACGATCAAGATCCCCGGACATGATGGAAAGCCCATCAGGGCTTACTACTCCCGTCCCCTCGGAGCGGGCCCTCATCCCGGCATCGTTCTCATTCCTCATATGCCCGGCTGGGATGAGTGGTGCAGGGAGACTGCACGCCGGTTCTCTGCTCACGGGTTCGCGGTCCTGTGCCCCAACATCTACGAAGACTTCGGTCACGCGACGCCTCCGGAAGTTTCCGGAATGGCCAGAGATGCGGGCGGAGCTACGGACGCTGACGTCATGGCGGATACAGCGGGGGCTCTGTCATTCCTGCGCAACAGCACGACCAGCAACGGAAAGGTCGGTGTCATCGGCATGTGCTCCGGCGGCCGCCATACTTTCCTTGCGGCCTGTACACTGGATGGAGTGGATGCGGCAGTCGACTGCTGGGGCGGCGGCGTCGTATGTCCCCCTGAGCAGCTGAGTCCTGCACGCCCTGTGGCTCCTATCGATTATGCGGAGAATCTGGACTGCCCTCTGCTCGGTATTTTCGGCAATGAGGATCGAAGCCCCACGCCTGAGGATGTCAATATCCTGGAAGCGCGGCTGAAGGAACTTGGCAAGGACTACGAATTCCATCGCTACGACGGCGCAGGACACGGATTCTGGTATTATGACAGACCGATGTACCGTCAGACGCAGGCTATGGAATCCTGGAACATCGTTCTGGATTTCTTTGACAGGACGCTGAAATGACAGCCGGGAAGATCCCGTTTTCCCTGATCGTCAAACCTGCGGGTTCACGGTGCAATCTGCATTGCCGCTACTGTTATTATCTGGAAAAGTCCAAGTATTCTTCCCATGAGCGTCAGACGGTCATGGGAGACGATCTCCTGGAGGCCATGATCGTTCAGGCAATCCAGGGAAATCCGGGCCCCGTCGTGTCCTTTACCTGGCATGGCGGGGAACCGACCCTGGCGGGCCTTGATTTCTATCGAAAGGCTGTGGCATTCGAAAAGAAACACCTGCCGCGTGGCTGGCAGGCCTGGAACAATCTGCAGACGAACGGTCTTCTTCTGGATAATGAATGGTGCCGTTTTCTCCAGAAAGAGCATTTTGATGTCGGATTGAGCATCGACGGGACTGAAACTGTACATGATACCAATCGTGTCGATCTTGGCGGAAACGGTACCTGGAAGAGAGTAAGGGAATCCTGCAGACGTCTGCAGCGGACAGGCGTGCAGCCGGATCTTCTCTGCACAGTGACTTCTGCTTCCGCAGCCGATCCGGTCGGCGTATACCGTTCTCTCCGGGAACTGGATACGGGGTGGATCCAATTCATCCCTGTGGTCGTATATCGGGAAGACGGTACTTTGACGGAGGAATCCGTTACGCCTGAAGCTTACGGAGATTTTCTTACTGCGGTTTTTGACGAATGGATGACGAACGATCTGGGCCGGCTCGATGTGCAGCTGTTTGCGGAATGTGCGAAAGTCTGGGCAGGCGGCTCGGCTGCCGTATGTACGATGGCTCCGACCTGCGGTCAGGTCCTTGTCGTGGAGGAAGACGGTGCCGTGTATGCCTGCGATCATTATGTGGATTCCGAACACAGACTGGGCAGCCTGGAACGCGATCGCCTTGACGATCTGGCTCACGGATCTTTTCAGCGTGCATTTGGACTCTCGAAACAGGATTCTCTGACAGAGACCTGTAAGCATTGCCCCTATTTGTCTGTCTGTTCCGGCGGATGCCCCAAAGACAGAACGGTAAAAGGGCCGGCAGGGGAAAAGGGACATTATCTGCTCTGTCCAGGGCTTCTTCGCTTTTTTGCTCATGCTGAGCCCCGACTCAGAGAGATGATGAGGCTGTCCGGGGAGGGACGAACACCTGCGGAGATCATGGAACGGATGAGAATCAATGGAAACAATATGCCCGGCTGACGAGTCGGGCTTTTTTGATTGAGGGATTCTGAAACGGCTCTGATCCTGTGAGGTTCGGAGATGAAAATGACAGAGTATGCATGTGATTATGCATAATTCGGTCTGTATTTCGAATTTTAAGGAACAATTGTGCAATAACAAGCGCCTGAATATGGCTGAATTCACAAAAAGTTTTATTTTTTTGGGATTGACAGAAAATGAATGCAAGAGTAAAATACATACATTGATATGAACGGGACATTTATGCCCGTTTGTATAAAATTTATTAGGAGGAACAACATGAGTAGGAAAATGAAGCTCGTTGCTGCCCTGCTTGCCGTCATGATGCTTGTTGGCGTGCTGGCCGGCTGCAAAGCGAACACTCCTGCCAACACTGTTTCCGGTCAGCAGATCACCGGTTCTACTACTGAACTGTCTGGTGACTGGGGCAACGCGTGGTGGACGAACAACGCGGCCGATAATGACGTTCGCAGCCTGATGAACGGTTACGGCACTGTCGTCGTCAACCAGACCGGCGAGTACTTCTTCGATCCCACCGTTGTTGCTGAGCATTCCGATTCTACCGATGCTGACGGCAACAAGACCTTCACCATGAAGATCAACAAGGGTCTGAAGTACAACGACGGCAAAGAGATCACCGCGAAGGACTATGTGGCTTACATGCTGCTGGCCTATTCTCCCATCATCAAGGATATGGGCGGTAAGGTCACTCCTTCCCAGGTCTACGGCGCTGCGGCCTATCAGGCCGGCGAAGCCACTGAACTTGCCGGCGTCCGTCTGCTGGGCGACCTCGAGTTCTCCGTGACCATCAATGCCGACTTCCTGCCTTACTTCTACGACATCACCTATGCTGGCGTGTCTCCTCTGCCCATGCAGATGTGGCTGCCTGAAGGTGTTGACGTGAAGGATGACGGCAACGGCGCTTACTTCACCGGCCTGGATGCCGACAAGGCTAAGGAGACCGTTGAAAAGGCCCGTTACCTGAGCGAGAAGCGCGTCTGCTCCGGCCCCTATCAGCTGGAGAGCTTTGACCAGTCTTCCCTGCAGGCGGTCCTGACCGTGAACCCCAACTATGCCGGCAACTTTGAAGGCCAGAAGGCTTCCATCGCCAAGGTCATCTATGTCAAGGTTATCACCGAGACCGAATTCGATCAGCTCTCCACCGGCCAGGTGGACGTCCTGCAGACTCTGTCTGACGGCGAAGAGATCGACAAGGCTCTGGACCTTGAGGCCAAGGGCGGCTTCAAAACTGCTAACTATCTGCGCGCCGGCTACGGCAAGCTGATGTTCCAGTGCGACTTCGGTCCCACCCAGTTCATCGGTGTCCGTCATGCCATCGCTTACCTGCTTGACCGCAACGACTTCGCCACCACCTTCACCGGCGGTTACGGATCCGTGGTGCACGGCCCCTATGGCCTGGCCATGTGGATGTATGAGAAAGGCGAAGAGGAGCTCAACGCCAAGCTGAACACCTACACCTATTCTCTGGATTCCGCTATCAAGGAACTCGAAGAAGCCGGATTCACCCTGAACGAGAAGGGCGAACCCTATGCCGGCGAAGGCCCGCGCTATAAGAAGGTCACTGCTGAAGAGGCTGGCGACTATGCTCATAACGTGACCCTGGACGACGGCACCATCCTGATGCCCTGCATCATCGAGTGGTCTTCTTCCGAGAACAACCCCGTGTCTGAGCTGCTGGCTGTCAAACTGGCCAACACCGAAGCCACCAAGAGCGCCGGCGTCGTCATCAACCAGCACGTGATGACCTTCACCGAGCTCCTGAACTACATGTATCGTGACTCTTCTCAGGGCGACCAGTACGCCGTGCCCACCTATGGCATGTACAACCTGGCCACCAACTTCAGCCCCGTGTATGACATGTCCTACAGCTGGACTTCCGATCCCGAGCTGGTCGCTCAGGGATACAACACCAACTTCCTGTTCGACGACAAGCTGGATAAGCTGTCCATGGACATGGTGTACGGCGTTGAATCCGGCGACAATGATACCTATCTGAAGCTCTGGCTCGAATACATTGAGCGCTGGAACGAGCTGCTGCCCGAAGTGCCGCTGTACTCCAATGACTATCACGACGTGTATGCCGACAAGTTCGATCATTACGACGTGTCCTCTTACTGGAGCAGCATCGATCAGCTGCCCTATATGACCGCGAAAGCCGAGAAGTAATCGAATCATCCAGACCAAGCAGGGCGGGGGATTCCCCCCGTCCTGCATTTCTTCGAAGAAAAACAGTTTTATCAGTTAAAGCAGCAAAGGGCTACAGCCTGATGCGAGGAAGGCGGAATCAAGGTTATGGCAAAATACATTCTTAAACGTTTGGCGTATATGCTGGTCGTATTCACGATCATCGCCGCGCTGATGTTTTTCCTGTATAACCTGATCCCAGGCGATCCGGCCCGTGCCGAAGTTGAGGCTTTGAAGAGTACGCTCAAACCTGAACAGTATGAACAGATGTATCAGGAAGCACGCGCCAGACTTGGATTGGATCAGCCGATGGTGGTCAGATTCTTCAAGTGGTACTTCGGTATCTGGACAGGCCATTTCGGCTTCTCCAACTATTACAAGGCCAACGTCATCGATATCGTGAAGGAGCCCATGATGAACACCCTGTTCATCAATATCTTCTCCACCTTCCTGGCATTAGGCTGCACGATTCCTCTGGGTATCTACTGTGCTGTACATCAGCAGAGCAAATTCGACCAGGGCGTGCAGGTGGGTACGATCGTCGGGTATTCCATTCCCGGCTACATCATCGCTCTGATCTTCATTTACATCTTCTCCGTTACACTGCGCTGGTTCCCGGTTTCGGGATCCAAAGCTCCCGGATCGAGCCTCACGGGATTCCCGGCACTGATGGAGAGACTCTATTACATCTGTCTGCCTCTGATCGTAATGACGTTCAGTGCTCTTGGCGGCATGACACGTTATGTCCGCGCTGCCATGATTGATGCTCTCAGCATGGATTACATCAGGACCGCAAGAGCGAAGGGCCTTCGCGAAAAGGTCGTCATCTATTCGCATGCATGGCGCAACGCACTTCTTCCCGTCATCACGCTGATCATAGGATGGTTCCTGGGAATCTTCTCCGGATCCATCATCATCGAGAACACGTTCAACCTGAACGGCATGGGCCAGTTGTACTACAAAGGCCTGACGAACCAGGACTATGAACTCGTTCTTGCGATGCAGATGTTCTATACAGCCGTATCCCTGGTCGGAGCTCTGCTGATCGACTTGAGTTACGGCCTGGTCGACCCGCGCGTCCGCGTCAACAAGTAAGGAGGAAAAGATGGCTGAAGAAAAGAAAAAAGGTTTCTTCTCTTTCCTCCGTTTTGGAAAGAAGAAAGAAGTCGATATCTTCCAGGAAGAACAGGTGCAGAGCCCGCTTCGCACCATCATTTCCAATTTCCTGCACAATCGTATCGCCATGACGGGTCTGATCGTGTTCCTTGCGATCTTCGTATTCGTCATGATCGGCCCCCACATCTGGATCCTGGATCTGGGGTATGAGGACAATACGCAGGTCAACGTAGCCCCCGGCCTCGATATGATGAGTTATCCCAGAGCGCTTGTAAACGAAGGCGTGCAGAAGATTGCCGTCGGCAATACCTTCTCTGTGGGCCTTTCCAAGGAAGGACACGTATATACCTGGGGCAAGACGAAGATCACTGAAGTCGTCGATATCCGCGAGATTCCTGAAGAAGTGAAAAAAGCGACGATCATCGATATCGCCGCAGGCCAGGACCACGTCGTGGCTGTGGATGATAAAGGCAAGGTCTATGTCTGGGGCAATACCCGTCAGGGACAGAACAAAGTCCCGAGCGAGATGATGCAGCTTGAGAACGGCGACCGGATCAAGCAGATGTCTGCCGGTTATCAGGCGTCCGTTGCCGTTACGGAACAGGGAAAGCTATTTGTCTGGGGCAATGCCAACATCTTTGATGCAAAGATCAACAGTGCCGTGAAGGAAAAGCTGATTGAAAAAGCAGTCTGCACTTCCTATGCATACATCGTTCTGACGAAGGATGGCCAGGTGCTGTATCCCGGATTTGAGTCCAATGCTTTCTCCAATATCCCCGAGAGCCTGTCTTCCGGAGTTGTGGATATTGCCGCTTCTTCCCAGACTGTTGCTGCTCTGAAAGCGGACGGCACTGTCGTGGTTTGGGGCAACTCCTCCAACGGTGAGGATTTGCTTCCTGATTTCCCGTCCAAGATCATTAATATCGAAGGTGGTCGTCTGCATTATTCCGCACTCATGGAAAACGGTGACGTCATCAGCTGGGGCAGCAATAAGAACGGACAGATCAACCTGCCGGCAAGCGTCAACTCCGGCGAAAAGCTCGTCAATGTTTTCGTGGGAAACAACCAGAACTACGGAATCACCGAATCCGGAAAGATCAAGACATGGGGTCATGTAGGTTACCTGATGGGGACCGACAACCTCGGCCGTGATATCCTGACACGCCTCGTCAACGGCGGCAGAATGACCATGACCGTCGGTGCGGTTTCCGTTGCCATCTCTCTTGTCATCGGCGTTGTGTTCGGTTCACTGGCCGGATACTTCGGAGGCAAGGTCGACATGATCATCATGCGTGTGTCCGAAGTGGTCGGCGGTCTGCCGTTCCTCCCGTTTGCAATGATTCTGTCTGCCATCGTACAGGCGACGATGAACCAGACACAGAGAATCTACATGATCATGGTGGTCCTGGGCGTTCTGTCCTGGCCCGGACTGTGCCGTCTCGTACGTGCGCAGATCCTGGCTGCCCGTGAAGAGGAATTCGTCACGGCAGCAAAGGCCATGGGTGTCGAAGAGCTCCAGATCGTATTCAAACATATCCTTCCCAATGTTCTGTCCATCATCGTCGTTAACGCGACACTGGACTTTGCCACATGCATGCTGACGGAATCTTCGCTGTCCTATCTCGGATTCGGCGTAGCTCCGCCGCAGCCCACCTGGGGCAACATGCTGACCGGCGCCAACAACTCGGTCGTGATCCAGCAGTACTGGTGGCGTTGGGTATTCCCCTCCGCGATCTTCGGTCTGTGCACGATCTGCATCAATACTATCGGCGACGGCCTGCGCGACGCGATCGACCCCAAGAGCGATCGTCAGAGATAGGAGGTAGAAAATGGCATTATTGGAAATGCGTGATTTGCACACCTATTTCAAGACCAAGCGCGGTATCGTGAAGGCAGTCAACGGTGTGTCCTACAGCGTAGAAGCCGGAAGAACTCTCGGCGTAGTCGGTGAGTCCGGTTCAGGAAAATCCGTATCCGCCATGAGCATGCTGAGGCTTCTTGACGGCAACGGCTATATCGACAGCGGTGAGATCATTTTCGATGGCAGGGATCTGACGAAGATCTCCATGAACGATATGTATAAGGTCCGCGGGAACGAGATTTCGGTAATCTTCCAGGAACCCATGACGTCCCTGAATCCCGTGTTCACCGTCGAAAAGCAGCTCAGTGAGCCTTTCATGATCCATCAGGGCATGAACAAGAAGGAAGCGGCGATCAAGAGCGTTGAGATGCTCTCCGACGTTAAGATCCCGAATCCTGAAGTTGTGGCGAAGCAGTATCCCCACCAGCTCTCCGGCGGTATGCGTCAGCGTGTCATGATCGCCATGGCACTGGCCTGCAAACCCAAGCTTCTGATTGCGGACGAGCCCACAACGGCCCTGGACGTGACGATTCAGGCGCAGATCCTGCGTCTTATGAATGATTTGAAGGCCGAACACGGTACTTCGATCCTGTTCATTACTCATGACCTCGGTGTTATCAACCAGATGGCGGATGATGTTGCGGTCATGTACTGCGGACAGGTCGTGGAGAAAGCACCTGCCCGGACTATCTTCAGTCCTTCCACCCGTTTCTCCCATCCTTATACTCAGGGCCTCATGGATTCCATCCCGCGCCTTGACACTCCGGCAAACGTCCGTCTGGATGCAATTCCCGGTGCTGTTCCTCATCCGCTGGATCTCCCCAAGGGCTGCAAGTTCGCACCTCGCTGCAAGTACTGCACGAAGCGCTGCATGGAAGAAGAGCCGGAACTGGTGGATATCTCGGACGAGCAGCAGATCCGCTGCTTCTATCCGGAAAAGGAGGCAAGGAATGGATAACAAGAAGGTACTGCTGCGCATCAGCAACCTGAAGCAGTATTTCCCCCTGCCTCAGCGCGGACTTTACGTCAAGGCGAACGACGGCATCACACTGGACATTTATGAGGGCGAAGTCTTCGGCCTCGTAGGTGAATCCGGATGCGGTAAGTCCACTCTCGGCCGTACGATCCTTCAGCTCTACAAACAGACGGATGGCCGTACCATGTACTATGGCCGTACGATCGATTCTCTGGCACCTAAGTACGTCATCCGTACGATCAAGACCCTTGATAAGCAGCGCAAGAAGCTCGCTTCTCTTGAGGCTGCCCGCGATAAGATGCAGGCTGAGTACGATGCCCTGACGACGGACAAAGCCCGTTTCGCCATGAAGGACAATCTTGATCAGGCAATCAAGGCTGCAAACGATGCCCTGCTTGATATGGCCAATATCGTCGGCGGCTTCATGATCGTTGACGATCTGGAACCTGTAAAGGCGATCTTCACTGAAGAATACAACAAATCGCTGGAACTGCATAATCTTGAGCTCAAGCGTCAGAAGGCCCAGCTTAAATACGATTCTGCTGCCTACCGCGTTGACAACAAAGGTCAGGAGAAATATCGTCCCGCTATGGAACGTGCTAAGGCGGAACTGGACGCGATCGATGCCAGCATCGAAAAGGTTCAGAAAGAAATCGATGAGGTCCGCAGACGCATCGATGAGATGCGCACCAAGTATGCGGATAATGAGGAATTCCAGAAGCTTGAAGAGCTCCGTGACGACGGTATCGATCTGGCCCGTCTGGACTATAACGAGATGCGTCAGGTCCGTTCGGATATGCAGCTCATCTTCCAGGATCCCTATTCTTCATTGAATCCCCGTATGACGGTCGGCCAGATCGTCGGCGAAGGCATGCTGGCACATGAATACTTCGACAAGAACGACGATCGGATGCAGGAAGAGATCCTGCGGGTCATGGATGAATGCGGACTTGCGCCTTATTTCCTCCACCGCTATCCGCATCAGTTCTCCGGAGGCCAGCGTCAGCGTATCGGTATCGCGCGCGCTCTCGCAGTGCGGCCCCGTTTCGTTGTCTGCGATGAAGCTGTTTCCGCATTGGACGTGTCGATCCAGTCCCAGATCATTAATCTGCTTCAGGATCTTCGCGATAAGCAGAATCTGACCTATATGTTCATCACACACGATCTGTCCGTTGTGAAATACATCTCGGACCGTATCGGCGTCATGTATCTGGGTGCCATGGTGGAACTCTCCGATTCCCAGGAGATGTTCGATCATCCGCTGCATCCCTATACGGAAGCTCTGCTTTCCGCCATCCCGACGACGGATGAAGAAGCTAAGGAGCTGGTGATCCTTGAGGGCGATATCCCGAGCCCCGTGAATCCCCCTAAAGGCTGCAAGTTCAATACGCGCTGCCGCTACTGCACTGAGATTTGCACGAAGGTCACTCCGGAATGGATCGAAGTCCGTCCGAACCACTTCGTCGCATGCCATCATATCCTGGAGAAGAATCTGTAAATGGATATCTTTCTCGCGTTCAAGAACAGCGTGAAGCGGGCGCTTTCATGGCTGCATGCTGACAAGGAGAAACGCAGAGAACAGGAGACGGAGAATGTCGATATGTCCCAGCAGTTGGAAAAGGGCGACATTCCGGCCATGATCATCTCCGCCTTGATCGTGATCCTGCCCGTAGCACTTCTGGCTCTGCTGATCCTGGCTCTGTTCGGCTGGTTCTTCTTCGTACGCTGATCGAAACTGTTACCAAACCGTCCCATTCGGGACGGTTTTCTTTTTCTAGAAAGCAGGCAGGAACACATGATAATGGAACGGATAGACACAACAGTTACTTGCATTTTCCTGGCTGCTGCACTAACATAAGCATAAAGACCAAATTCTGTAAGGAGGGTCATTATGAGCAAAGTTTCGATTCAAACTCAAAACAAGCGCTTCCCCGTTGCTCCGGATCTGTACGGTATCTTCTTTGAAGACATCAACCGTTCGGGCGACTCCGGTCTCTATCCCGAGATGATCCGCAACCGTTCCTTCGAGGACTCCATTCCTCCGGAACGCTGCACTGTGACGGAAGACGGCGTATCCTTCACGACGCCCGAAGGTTGGACCGATCAGTTCAATGGCGGTGAAGGCCTGACCCGCTGGGTTGAGAAGAACAAGTACCCGGCGACCCCGATCCCTGCATGGTATGCGGAAAAGGCAGAAATGGCGCTGGACTGTGCTGATACCCTGAACGCCAAGCGCCTGGTCTCTCTGGACGTGAAGTTCACTCCCGGAGGCAAAGTCTACAATATCGGATATTGCGGCGTGCCCCAGGAAAAAGGCAAGATCTACAACTTCTACATGTTTGCCAAAGCGGTCGGTGAAGCTGTTCCCGTAACTGTCGCGATCGAATCCGAAGCGGGCGAAGTATATGCCGAAAAGACCTTCTGTGTATCTCCCGCGAGCTTCTGCCGTTATGACGCATCCTTTGCGGCGATTGCAGACGACAAGAATGCGCGCCTTGTCCTGAAGTCCTGCTGTGGCGGAGAAGTCAAGTTCGGCTTCACCTCGCTCATGCCTGCAGACACTTATAACGGCCATGGGCTGCGCAAGGATATCCTGGAAGTTCTGAAGGGCATGAACCCGCACTTCCTGCGTTTCCCCGGCGGCTGCATCGTGGAAGGTTTCACCTATGAGACCGCCATGCGTTTCCCGAACACGATCGGACCCGTCTGGGAGCGTCCTTCCCATATGCTCATGTGGCACTACAAGACGACGAACGGCTTGGGCTATCATGAGTATCTGCAGATGTGCGAAGACCTGAACATGGAGCCCATGTACGTGTTCAACTGCGGCCTGACCTGCCAGGGACGCGGTCCAGAGTATTTCGAGGGAGAAGAACTGGATCAGCTTCTGCAGGAAGCCATCGATGCCATCGAGTACGCCATTGCGCCTGCCGATTCCAAGTGGGGCAAGGTCCGTGCTGCTGCCGGCCATCCGGATCCCTTCAAGATGACTTATGTGGAGATTGGCAACGAGAACAACGGCGAAGTCTATAACGTGCGTTACAAGAAATGCTATGATGCCCTGAAAGCCCGTTTCCCGCAGATCAAATACATTTCCAACACGCATACGGAACGCGATGGCCTGCCTACGGAGATCGCGGATGAGCATTATTACTCCACGACCGAGTTTTTTGCCGAAAGTCTGCACATGTTCGATAAGTATCCGCGCCAGGCAGACGGCGCTCCCGAGATTTTCCTTGGTGAGATCGCGGTGAACCAGGGTGCCAGCGGCAAGGTCTACGCTTCCATCGGTGAAGCTATGTACATGATCGGCATCGAGCGGAACCAGGATATCGTACGGCTCGCATCCTACGCGCCTCTGCTTGAGAACGTGAACTTCTCCAGCTGGTATCCGAACCTTGTCTGCTTCGACAATACACGCGTTTACCCGATCCCGACCTATTATGCGTGGAAACTCTTCAGTAGCTACCGCGGAAAGGATGTCGTTGAGTCCTGTGAAGAAACCGGCCCCGTGTATCGCAAAGTCTGGGGACTTCCTTCCATCCAGCTGACGGCTGGCATGCGCGTACGCAATCCCATCTTCAATGGGAAACCTGCTGAGCCCTATCAGTCCGTTCTGGGCTACATGGACAAGCAGGGCGACGAGTATGTGATCAAGCCCATGGAAGAGAAGCAGATCGACGGCGATATCCGCATGACCCGCTTCTACAAGATGGCACGTGAAATGGGCTTCCTCAACGGTGCTCAGAGTGATTCCCTGACTGGCCGTGCAGCCTTCATCAAGAGAATCTTCGGCCGCAGTATGGTCGTCCTCGGCGATGAAGCGAATGAAAAGAACGTGGTCGGCGATTTCGAAGTGGAAGTCTTTGCCGAAGAGGGCAAGGATATCTGCATCGGCGCCTTCACGTCCCGTATTCCCCAGAGCCAGTACGATATCGATGCCGGCCATGTGACTGAGAAGTGGGGCTATATGGAGCTTCAGCCCTTCCGCTGGGAGATCTCCGACGGTGTCAGCACTCTGCGCGGCGGTCATGCTTTCCGTCCGAAAGACTTTGCGGAGCCTGCAAATGTCAAGATCAATTACGGCGCCTTCAACAAGCTGCGCTATCAGACCACGGCAGAGAGCATCAAGCTTTATGTGAATGGTGAACTTGTACAGGAAGCCGAGCTTCCGAACTTCCAGAAGGTCGCTACGGTCGCTACCACGACTGACGATGAAGTCATCCTGAAGGCTGTGAACATCGGCGCAACAGCCGAGCCCGTGGAGATCAGCCTGGACTGCGATGTGGAGTCTGACTACAAAGTCTGTCTCTTTACCGGCGATCCGGATGCCATGAACTCTCTCGAGAAGCCTGACAACGTCCACGATGTGGAGTTCTGCTGCTCCGGAGCCGGCAAGAGCTTCACTTACGAGGCACCTGCCTATTCCATCAACGTCCTGATCCTGAAAAAGAAATAAACAACATAGAATCAGGTAAAACGACACTGGGACGGCCCTCTGGGCCGTCTTTTTCGGTATTGACCTGGGCATGGAACAGGACTAGAATGAAGGTACTTATTATATCCCATGAAAAGGAGAGAAGAACCATGAGCAGGATATCTATCCAGACGAAAGAAAAGCGGTTCCCCACAGCGCCTCACCTGTATGGACTGTTTTTCGAAGACATCAACCGTTCGGGCGATTCAGGTCTCTACCCGGAAATGATCCGTAACCGTGCTTTTGAGGATTCGATTCCCCCTGAACGCTGCACAGTGGCCGAAGACGGCAGTACGTTTGTGACCCCGGAAGGCTGGTCAGACCAGTTCAACGGCGGTGAAGGTCTGCCCCGCTGGGTCCGTGAAGACAAGATCGCCTATACGCCCGTTCCAGCCTGGTACACTGACGGCGCCGAGATGGCACTCGACTACGAAGACAAGCTGAATGCCAAGCGCCTGGTATCCCTGGACGTCAAGTTCGCCCCCGGCGGCAAGGTCTGCAACATCGGCTTCGCAGGCGTGCCCCAGGAGAAGGGCAAGATCTACAACTTCTATATGTTTGCCAAGGCGATCGGCGCGGCCGTCAAAGTGACCGTAGCCATCGAATCCGCAGCGGGCAAAGTGTACGCCGAGAAGACCTTCAACGTCTCCGACGCCAGCTTCTGCCGCTATGACGCGTCTTTCGCGGCCGTCGCGGACGACAAGGATGCCCGCCTGGTCCTGAAGTCCTGCTGCGGCGGTGAAGTGAAGTTCGGCTTCACGTCCCTCATGCCCGCCGATACCTACAACGGCCACGGTATGCGCACGGATCTCATGGAGACCCTGAAGGCCATCAACCCCAAGTTCCTGCGCTTCCCGGGCGGCTGCATCGTGGAAGGTTTCACCTATGAGACCGCCATGCGCTTCCCGAACATCATCGGGCCCGTCTGGGAACGTCCGTCCCACATCCTTATGTGGCATTACCGCACGACGAACGGTCTGGGCTATCATGAATATCTGCAGATCTGCGAAGACCTTGGCCTCGAGCCCATGTATGTCTTCAACTGCGGCCTGACCTGCCAGGGACGCGCGCCCGAGTACTTTGAGGGCGAAGAGCTCCAGAAACTTCTGCAGGAAGCAATCGACGCCATTGAATACGCCACTGCGCCTGCGGATTCCAAGTGGGGCAAGGTCCGTGCGGCCGCCGGCCATCCGGATCCCTTCAAGATGACCTACATCGAGATCGGCAACGAGAACAGCGGCGAAGTCTACAACGTGCGCTACAAGATGTGCTATGACGAACTGAAGAAACGCTTCCCGTTCATCAAGTATATTTCCAATACCCATACGGAGCGCGACGGCCTGCCTACCGAGATCGCCGACGAGCATTACTACAACACGCCTGAGTTCTTTGCCGAGAACCTGCATATGTTCGACAACTATCCGCGGCAGAAGGACGGAGGCCCCGAGATCTTCCTGGGCGAGATCGCCGCGAACCAGGGTGCCGCCTGCGGCAAGGTATACGCTTCCATCAGTGAAGCCATGTACATGATCGGCATCGAGCACAACCAGGACATCGTGCGTCTGGCCTCCTACGCGCCCCTGTTCGAGAACGTCCACTACATCGGCTGGTACCCGAACCTGATCTGCTTCGACAACACGAAGTCCTACGCGATTCCGACATACTATGCCTGGAAGCTCTTCGGCAACGCCCGCGGCAAGGACGTCGTCAAATCCTGTGAGGAGACGACGCCCATCTACCGTCCTGTCAAGGGCATGCCCTCCATCCAGGGCAGCGTGGGCACCCGTTTCCGCAGCCCCGTCTTCAACGGCAAGGCCGTGAAGCCTTTCATCGAAGTGACCGGCTATGTGAAGGAAGAGAACGGTGAATACGTGACGACCGCGCCTACGGAGGACCAGATCGATCCCCGCATGCTGCGCTTCGCCAGCCGTCCCGGCATGCCCAATCCTTATGACCGTGCCTTCATCGTCCTGGGCGAAGCCGCCGACGAAGAAACGGTCAATGGCGTCTTTGAAGTGGAAGTCTTCGCGGAGGAAGGCAAGGACATCGGCATCGGCCTGTTCACGTGCCGCCCGCCGCGCAGTGTCTTCGTGCTCGACGAGACCCGCGTGCCCAAGGAATGGGATCCCGGACGCCTGCAGCCCTTTGCCTGGGCTATCGCGAACGGTGTCAGCACCTTGACCGAAGGCCGTTGGATGCGCCGCCGCAACGTGATCGCGCCTGCGGACGTGAAAGTCAACTACGGTGCCTGGAACAAGCTGCGCTATGAAGTGACCGCCGAGACCATCAAGCTGTACGTCAACGGCGAGCTGGTTCAGGAAGGCGCCGTGCCGAACTTCCAGAAGATCGCGTCCGTCACTACGACCACTGACAACGAAGTCATCGTCAAGATCGTGAACATCAGCGCTACAGCCGAGCCCGTGGAGATCAACCTCGACTGCGCCGTATGCCCGGACTACGAGGTCCGCTGCTTCACCGGCGATCCTGATGCCGAGAACTCGCTGGACGCGCCCACGAACGTGTGCGACGCGGTCTGCAAAGCGACCGGTGCCTCCTCGGACTTCACGTTCGAAGCGCCCGCGTATTCCATCAACGTGCTCGTGCTGAAAAAAGCATAAACTGCCATAAACAGAATGTCCCCGGAGTGATCCGGGGACATTTCTTTATGCTGCTGGCCATTTGTTCATTCTTCAAGGTAAGCTTTCATCGTGTCTTCTATCCAATATAGAAAGCAACTGTCCGGACTGTGATGTTCCAATGCTTTCATCTTGAGGTATAGGGGGATCCCGTCTCCTGCATCGTGCCAGAGGTCCGTAAAGACTGTATCAAAGCGCCAGCATCCCATTTCTGTTTCGGCGTAATCAAAAGCGTCTGATACCACAAACTGCACGTCTTTATCTTTCTGGAAATAAGGGAAGAGGGCTTCATGAAAGAGATCTAAAAGCTTTCTGTCCCGTTCAACAACCGTTACTGACAGGACATCGGGTTTCTCCAAAGCATGAAAGAGATAATATCCCATGCCCAAACCGAACGTGAGCACTTTGCCGTGTGTCTGATGAAGGGCTTTGTCCATGGTCGCGGCTTCGTTGGGAGTGACGCTCATCCATTCGCGTCCGTTCTGCAGAACACGAGGGAAACGGTACGACACCGGGAAGCACCCGATACGCGGGATGATCCTGCCCTCAAACAGCGCGAAGTCATCCCGTACGAACATTTCAAAAGGCTCGAGACTGCCCCATGAGAAGGCCCATCCATCCAGTTCCTCCTGAGGGAACGGAAGGCTGCAATAGGTATCAGAGAGGAAAGGAGCGGGATCCAGCAGTTTAAAGCCGCTGGAAAGCATATGGAACAGGATCCGGTCTTTCTCGGACCCGAAGGGATCGATCTCCAGAGCGGAAGCCAGGAGCAGAAGACAGGCTTCTTCCTCCGTGACGGAGGTATCGCGGACCAGCTCCTGCACTGTATCCCTGCTGATCCATGTCGTATGGCGGTTCAAGAAAAGAGAGAGCCGCTCCAGCAAATCAAGAGAATAGTCATCCATGCCATATTTATAGCTGAAGGGACTGCTTTCGTCAAGCTTCTACTCAAATTCGTCCGTTTGTGGTATGATGGTGATACGCATCAGAAGCCGCGGCTGCCTTTTCCGCGGCAAAGGAGATTTCATGAGAGTCTGTCTTCTGAACGATTCTTTTCCGCCAATGATCGACGGAGTATCCAACACGGTCTTCAATTATGCCACCTTTGTGCAGAAGGATTTCGGCGACGCTGTTGTCCTGACGCCTGCTTATCCTCATGTTACAGATGATTATCCGTTTGAAGTCATCCGGTATCCCAGCCTCGATATGACGCGTTTCATGGATGGCTACAGAACAGGACTGCCCCTGGACGCCAAAACGCATTACAGAATCTCTAAAAATCCGCCGGATATCATCCACAGCCATTGCCCTATGGTCTCGGGGGTCCTGGCGCGCGCACTGAAGGAAGAGACCGGTGCACCCTTGATTGGAACATATCATACCAAATTCGATGAGGATCTGAAGAGGGTTCTGCACAACCCGCCGCTTGAAAAGATCGCCTGCAGAGCTATCGTGGATAATATGTCCGCCTGCGATGAAGTATGGGCGGTCAGCGAAGGAGCAGGGGAGAACCTGCGAAGCTTGGGATATCAGGGCGATTACCGTGTCATGCCCAACGGGGTGGATTTTCCCCTCGGAAGCACAAAGGGACCGCGAACTGAAAAACTTCGGGCAGGGCACGGAATCCCGGAAAGTGTTCCTGTCTTTATCTTTGTGGGACGTATGGTATGGTATAAAGGCCAGCGGCTGATCCTGGACGCTCTCCGAGAACTCAAAGATGAAGGGTTCGACTTCCGTATGGTTTTTATCGGCGGTGGAGAGAACAAGGAAGACGTCGAGAAATATGCGGACGTACAGGGGCTCGCCGACAACTGCATCTTTACAGGACCTATCCTGGATCGTGAACTTCTGCGGGACTATTTCAGTATGAGCAGCATGCTCCTTTTCCCTTCCGAATATGACACGAACGGCATCGTTGTGAGGGAAGCTGCGGCATGCGGACTTGGCTCTGTGCTTATTCGGAACAGCTGTGCTGCAGAAGGCATCCGGGACGGCCGGGAAGCTCTGCTCTGTGAACCGGATGCAAGGGATATGGCAAACAGACTCCGGGAAATGGTACGGGATCCGGCTCAAATGTCCTGGATCGGGAAAATGGCACAGAACGATATTTACATTTCCTGGGAGGATGCCGTGACTATGGCACATGCCCGTTATGAAGTGCTTCTGGAGGAGAAAAAAGCAGGAAGACTCACAGGAACACGCAGTGTCACGACGGAAATGCTTGCATTGAATGCCGAGATGCAGGCCAGTATGAACCGGATATTCCGTACTCAGGAAAAAGTTCGCCTGCAGATGAACACCTTCCGAAAGAACTATGCCCGTCGTGTGCTTCGCGATGAATACAGGGCCAGATTCCGTATGCGCGCGATGCGCAGAGAAGTGGAAAAGACAAGCCGGCAGCTCAAGGTTCGGGCACGCTGGACTTATCGCGGATTCAGTTCCCTGCGGCGCAGAATCCTGGAAGAGATCGAGAGATATCTCTGACGGTCGGTTCCGCTCATACAGCAAAGATCCTCGCATCGATGCGAGGATCTTTGCTGTATCGCTTATCAGACCGTCTGGAGTTCCCGGGTATAGGAATTCAGGCTGCGATGTCCGTCTTCCGTGACTTCCACGAGATTCTCGATGCGGACACCAAACCGTCCGGGAAGGTAGATGCCGGGTTCGATTGAAAAGACCATTCCGGGCTGTGCTACGACATCGCTTACTGCGCTGACATCCGGGTACTCATGTACGTCCATTCCGATGTTGTGACCGGTTCTGTGAGTAAAATACGGGCCGTATCCGGCGTTCTCGATCACGCTTCGTGCGGCTCTGTCGATCTCTTTCAGCGGAATGCCCGGTGCAACGGTATCCATGGCCGAAAGATGGGCTTCGAGCACGGTCTCATAGACTTTTTTCTGCTCATCCGTAGGTTCGCCGCAGAAAACAGTGCGGGTCATGTCGCTGTGATAGCCTTTCCAGGGGGAACCGATATCGATAACGACACTGTCGCCCTTCTTCAATACTGCCGTGCCGCCCGCATGGTGAGGATCTGCTGCGTGCGCCCCGAAACTGACGATGGCAAAGGCAGGGACCGGCAGCCCGTGATCTGTGTACAGCCGCTTCAGGATCTCCGTGACTTCGTCTTCCCGAATCCCTTCATGAAGTGAACGGATCGTTCCCTCGATGACAAGATCGTTGCGTCTGGAAGCTTCCCGCATAAGGGCCAGTTCGTCTTCGCTTTTGATCATTCGTACTTCCTGCAGAGGAAGGCTCCCCAGGACAGGACGGGTCGTTCCGGGCAGAGCATCCAGCAGCGGCAGAATGAATCGGCCCTGCCATGAGCCATCTATCCCGACCGTGCCTTCCGGCACGGCGGGAATGATATCCTTCAACGGATTTTCAGTATCTTTATGAGTGTATACGGGGCAGCCGAGATCGGGTGTGGGGAACAATTCATTCGTGAAAAACGATGCTTGCCCGTCTTTCTTCAGGAACAATACTGCCAGACGTTCCCCGGGATCGGGACGATATCCGGTCAGATAGGCGATATGGCTGGGGTCTGTTACGATAAGACTGTCCAAACAATGCCTCGTCATGGCTGCAAGGACGGTGTCCAAACGTTTCCTGTTCATTGAAAGACCTCCTGTTTTTTCTCGGTTCAATCCTAAAACAGCAGAGGGGACTTGTCAAGAAAAGCGCTTTGCATTTGGAAGTTTTGGAGAATCGGATCATGAGGCAGGAAAAGGTAAGACGGTAGCGAATTGAGTAAATGTATAAAGTACGATCCGGGCAGAAACCCGGGAAAGGAGACCCAGATTGAGTAAGATCACAGTACGCACTAAAGAGGTAAGGTTCCCCGTTACAGATACCCTGTACGGCCTCTTCTTCGAGGATATCAACCGTTCCGGAGACGGCGGTCTGTATCCTGAAATGATCCGCAACCGCACCTTCGAGGATTCCCTGATCCCCGGCGGCTGCATCGCAGCGGATGATGAACACACTGCATTTCTGAGCGAAAAAGGATGGCGCGGTGAATTCAATCACGGCGAAGGTATGGATGCCTGGATCGAAGAGAACCAGTACCCCTATACGCCTATTCCCGCCTGGTATGCTGAGAATGCGACACTTGAGTTGGATGAGAAGGATACTCTGAATGCCAAACGTACTGCCGCATTGAAGATTGTCTTCGGCAAAAACGGATGCGCCTACAATACAGGCTATATCGGTGTTTCCGTGAAAAAGGGTGAAGCGTATAACTTCTATATGTTTGCCAAAGCCTGCTGCGACGTCAAAGTCCGGATCCGTCTGGCTTCCGCGTGCGGCTGCAAAGTTTATGCCGAGACTGAATTCACGGTGCATGACAAAGGCTATGCCCGCTACGATGCTGTTCTCGTTGCATCCGGAGATGACAACGATGCCCGTTTTGAGATCTGTGCCGATGACGCAGAAGTGAAGCTCGGCTTCATTTCCCTTATGCCTGCTGATACATACAACGGACATGGACTTCGCAAGGACATCATGGAGATGCTGGCCGGCCTCTCTCCCAAGTTCATGCGTTTCCCCGGAGGCTGCATCGTGGAAGGCTTCAACAGGGAATCCCTGCTGCGCTTCTCCAACATGATCGGACCGGTCTGGGAACGTCCTACGAACTGGAACCTGTGGGCCTACCGCACGACGAACGGTCTCGGATTCCATGAATGGCTGCAGATGTGTGAAGACCTCGGCATGAAGAAAATGTGGGTCTTCAACTGCGGTCTGACCTGTCAGGGCCGCAAACCCACTTATTTCGAGGGCGATGAACTGGATGATCTGCTTCAGGAAGCCGTTGACGCCATCGAGTATGCAACGGCACCCGTTGGAACCAAGTGGGGCGATGCCCGCGCAGCGGCGGGCCATCCAGAACCTTTCGGAATGGACTATGTCGAGATCGGCAACGAGAACCGCGGCCCCGAGTACTTCAAGCGTTATGAGAAGGCTTACAAGCTGCTCAAGGAAAAGTATCCTCAGATCACTTTCCTTGCCAACATGCATGTTGAACAGGAAGCCGGTCTGCCTGCCGATATCGTAGACGAGCACTTCTACAACACGCCGGAGTTCTTCATCGAACGCCGCAACATGTATGACAACTATGACCGTAAGGGACCGAAGATCTTCGTAGGCGAATATGCAGTGACCCAGGGAGCTCCCGGCCCCGGCACGCTGCATGCTGCGATCGGTGAATCCGCCTATCTGCTGGGTGTGGAGCGCAATCAGGATCTGGTACAGTTGACGGCATATGCTCCCCTGTTCGAAAATGTCAACTTCTATAACTGGTATCCGAACCTTATCTGTTTCGACAACCACAGGGTCTACGGAATCCCGACCTATCACGCTCTGGCGCTTCTGGGAAGCAACCGCGGAAAGAACGTGGTCGTAACGGAAGACTGTGCGGCTACGGTCTACAAAAAAACTGTCGGCCTTCCCGGCATGGTGAGCGCTCTGCCCGGAATGCGTGTGCGCAACGTTACCGTGAACGGCAAACCGGCTGAACTGGGTTACCGCCTGATGGGCAACGTGGAAAAGCAGGGCGACGAGTTTGTGTCCGTCGAATATCGTGATCCGGCAAGCCAGGGAATCGGCGTGCCCGAGATCCGCGCCTGGATGACCTTCGGCACGGAGCCTATGGAGGCATATGATTCTTCCATGGATATCTATGTCGAGAAGGATCTGCCTGTCGTCATTCCGATCTTCTCCCGGAAGCATCCCCGTGACCGTGTGAACGACTGGATCATGCGCTGCTGCCGCAAGTATGAATGGACGCTGGACAACGGCAAGTCCATCGTGGCTGATCCTATGAACTACTGTGATGACATCCGTCTCTGTGATGACGTGGATTTCGAACTGACCGAAGGCTGGCATACCTTCCGCGTGAATGCAAACCAGAAAACAGCTGAAGTGTATGTGGACGGACAGCTGATCCAGACGGCTCAGATGCCCAGCTATCCTGACGTCTTCTCTTCTGCAGATACGACGGATGACGAAGTGATCCTCAAGTTCGTCAATTTCAAGGACGAGACGGACGACGTGGAGATTGAACTCGACTGTGACGTGGAATCTGCCTATTGCGCCAAGATCCTGACAGGTGAGGCGACCGCCATGAACACGATCGATGCACTTGAGAACGTAAAGCCCGTGACAAAGGCGTTGGACGGTGCAGCCCGTTCCTTCACATTCAAAGCGCCTGCAAATGCTCTGTGCATCCTGCGCCTGAAGAAAAAATAAGAACAACGACTGAAGGGGCCGGGCGACCGGCCCCTTTCCCATCGGGAGGGCATGAGGAGCTGTGGGTATTGCACAGTATGTGCATAAAGTCATGCCCGGTGTCTGGATCCCGGACGAAGACCGCGCTTTCATTAGCTGTCTGCTCCAGGGACTCGACCGCGCCTTCTTGAATGACATCATGAACAGCATCTGTGATGCAGAATAGCTATCCGAGAGATCACAGATCTCCCTGTCACTGATGTGAACACCCATGGTCGTCCTGACCGCATCTTTGAATAACTGTTTTTTCTCTTGATCCGGACAATCCGTCATCTGGCAGAAACCCAAAGACAGCTTCTCTGCGAAACTGTCTTTTTGTTATGGATTATGATCGGTACGGCTCTGATCCGCATTCTACTATATTTGGTGGAGGCCCACACCTTGTGTTTGCCTTCTGTCTCAAGATTTTGTATAATAAGAGACGGTGAATCATATATAAAGGAGAAATATGCCATGGATCCTTCCAGGGAAATGCTCTTTACCGAGCTGTATGGCTCTTCTGTTCAGGCTCAGAAACGTATCGACGCAGTTTGCGCCCGCTTTGAGCATTATTATGGGACGGCTCCCTACCGCATCTTTTCCGCCCCCGGCCGCAGTGAAGTGGGAGGAAACCACACGGATCATAATCACGGACGGGTGCTCGCCGCTGCCGTCAGCGTTGATACACTGGCTGTCGTCCGCCCCAATGGCACGAGCATCGTGCGTTATCGTTCGGAGGGGTTCCGCGGAGAATCCGAATACAGTGTGGATCTGTCAGATCTCTCGATTGTAGAGGCCGAAAAGGGCAACAGCGCGGGCATGGTGCGCGGTATCGCAGCCCGTATGGCCGAATTGGGTTACAAAGTCGGAGGCTTCGACGCTTATACGTCCAGCCGCGTTCTGAGAGGATCCGGACTGTCATCTTCTGCTGCGTTTGAGGTCCTGATTACCGCGGTTCTGGACGGCCTTTTCAACAAGGGAGACATGAGTCCCATTCTTCGCGCTCAGATCTCTCAGTTCGCTGAAAACATCTATTTCGGAAAGCCCAGCGGACTGATGGATCAGATGGCTTCTTCCGTGGGCGGACTTGTGACTATCGACTTTGAAGATACGGAGAACCCGAAGGTCGAGAAGGTCGACGTGGATTTCACCCGTTCCGGCTGTCAGCTGGTCGTCGTGGATACCCGGGGAAGCCATGCGAACCTGACAGACCAGTATGCTTCGATCCCTGTCGAGATGAAGAGTGTTGCCGAACAGTTCGGCGTATCCTTCCTGCGGGAGATCGAGCCCGCAGAATTCTATCGAAGACTGCCGGATCTTGTGGGTAAAGTATCCGACAGAGCTCTTCTGAGGGCTGTACATTTCTTTGCGGAGAACGACCGTGTGAGCAGTGAAGTGGATGCTCTGAAACATGAGGATTTCAAAGCTTTCTTCAGACTGGTTCGTGAATCCGGTCATTCTTCCTTTGAGTATCTGCAGAATGTCTGTGCCGCAGGCCAGACAGAGCAGCGCTATGCGCTTGCTCTGGCTCTCTGTCAGTCCGTTCTGGGCGACGAAGGAGCATGGCGGGTACACGGCGGCGGCTTTGCCGGGACCGTCCAGGCTTTTGTGCCTGAAGCTAAGCTCGGCCTGTTTATGGAGCGAATGGAAGCTGTCTTTGGACGTGGTTCCGTTCAGGTCCTGTCTGTGCGCCCCTATGGCGCAGTGGAGCTTTCTCTGTGATCGAACGGCACAGCGCTTCACGCGCCGAAACGGAAATTCTCGGGGCAGCTTTGGCACGCATACTGCGCAGAGGTGACGTTGTGACTCTCTCGGGAGCCATGGGTGCGGGAAAGACGGTGCTTGTGAATGGAATCGTTCGTGCCCTGGGTTCGGATGAGGACGCAGCAAGTCCCACATTTGCCCTGGCTCACGAATACCCGACGGATCCGCCTGTTGTGCATATGGATGCCTGCAGACTTGAAAACGAGAAGGAATTCCAGTCGGCGGGAATGGAAGAGTATCTGGGTGGGGAAGCTGTCTGCCTTCTGGAATGGCCTGATGCCGGAATCCGTTTTCTGCCCGATTCCAGGCTTGATATCCTTATCCGCGGCTGCGGAGATGAAGAAAGGACGATTTATCTGCGCCCTGTAGGTAATGACTGGGAAATGCGGATGGAGGATTTTGAATGAAGATCCTTGTATGCGATACGTCGGGACAGATCGCGTCCTGCGCTCTCGCAGAAGAGGGCAGGATCGCAGCGGAGATCAATCTGCGTCACGGATTGACCCATTCTGAAAAACTGCTGCCGGTGGTCGAATCTGCATTGGAGCTTGCTGACTGGACGTTCCGGGATCTGGATGCGTTAGGCATAGTAGCCGGGCCCGGTTCTTTTACGGGACTCAGGATCGGTGCCGCGACTGTCAAAGGGCTTGCCTTTGCTTTGAATCTCCCTGTCGTTCCCGTGGGGACACTGGAGGCTCTGGCATGGAATCTGCCCGGATATCGCGGAACGGTGGTCCCTCTTCTGGATGCAAGACGTGGTGAGGTATATGCAGCTGCCTATCGATGGAGCGGGGAAGAGTGGGATGAGATCCTGCCGCCCCGGGCGGAAAAGCTGATAGAGTTTCTCTCCTGCCTGACGGCTGAAGGACATTGTGCCTTTCTAGGAGACGGCGTAGCTCCGAATGAGGCGTTGCTGCGGGAGTTCCCAGGTGCCTTTCTCGTTCCGGAAACGTTGAGGCTGCAGAGGGCTTCGGGAGCCGCACAGGCAGCCCTGCAGCATGCTGCAAAGGGAGAATTCCTGTCTGCGGAAGCTTTCCTGCCGGATTATCTGCGGGATTCTTCCGCTGTACCCCCCGAAGGACTGAAGCTATGGGATTTTTAGAAGACAACGGGATCCGTCGCATGCGGTTGGAAGACGCTGAAGAAGCTGCCGAGATCGACAGACTGTCTTTTGCTTTGCCTTGGTCGGCAGGGTCCTATGCACAGGAGACGAAGAACCCGGTAGCCTGGTATTATGTCCTGGAACGGGATGGCCTGATTGCCGCAATGTCCG
This sequence comes from Bacillota bacterium, assembly GCA_016281935.1. GTDB lineage: Bacteria > Bacillota > Clostridia > Christensenellales > UMGS416 > JAEEJN01. Next base: position 33,316 of record JAEEJN010000038.1, read on the forward strand.
GCATGTGGCTCATCCTTGGCGAGGGACAGATCACGACAATCGCGGTGCGTCCTGAATACCGTAGACAGGGACTTGGAAGGATCATGCTCCGCGCCATGCTCACGGTAGCCTATGAGGAACTGAATGTAACTGAGATGAGTCTTGAAGTTCGGCCCTCCAACATGCCCGCCCGAAACCTGTATCGGTCTATGGGATTCGTTGAGGAAGGAAGAAGACGCCGCTATTACGAAGACAACGGCGAAGACGCCATCATCATGTGGAATCACGATACGCTGCCCGCCATAAACGGGGAGCTCTACCCGACAACAGACTGAGCGGCTGAGACCGCCGGGAGGAAGAAATGCAGGATCTGTGGTGGAAGGACGGAGACGTGAGCGTTCACGCCGTCGTCCAGGGCGAAGGCGAACCTGTTCTTCTGCTCCATGGATGGGGCGGACGGGCAGACAGCTTCAAGCCCGTAGCGGAAGGCCTGGAAACAGCCCGGAAGGTCTACCGGATCGATTTCCCGGGATTTGGCGAGAGCGGCACTCCGGGCACGGTTTGGGACGTGACCGATTATGCGGAAAGCCTTGCCCGATGGATGAAGGCTCAAGGATTGGAAAAAACGGATATCGTAGCCCATTCCTTCGGAGGAAGGGTCTCCATCGTACTGTCTGCTTCATATCCCGAACTCGTGGGGAAACTCGTACTTGTGGATTCTGCGGGGATCATCCCCAAAAGGACCTTAGGATACCGGATCAGAGTTGCTTTGGCCAAAGCGGGCAAGTCTGTCCTGAATCTCCCGGGACTTCGGGGATCAAGACTGGAAAAAACTCTCCGCCGTCTTACCGGTTCAGCAGATTACAGAGATCTGAACGGAACCATGCGCGAGATCTTTGTCAAGGTGATCAATCAGGATCTGGAACCTTTTCTTACCCGGATCCAGGCATCTACACTTCTTGTGTGGGGTGAGAATGATAAGGATACGCCCGTATCTTTCGGGCAGACCATGGAAAAGAAGATCCCCGACGCAGGCCTTGTGATCCTGCCTGGGGCAGGCCATTTCTCCTATCTGGACCAGTTCCCCTGGTTCATGAAAATCCTGAAGAACTTTCTGGGGGTGACGCCTTCATGATGATCGTCCTGGGCCTTCTGGGAGCGGGATTCCTGCTTCCGGCCGCCGCACTGACCTTTCTGCACGTATTCCAGCTGGAAAGTTATCAGCTGCCCGGTTATCATCGGTATCTGAGGGATCATGGGACGAGGGCTGTTCGTACACCTGTCCTGTTTGGTGCCGTCATGTCCATCGTTCTCGGAGGCGCTGTCATTGGGCTCTCCTTTGTGGGACCTGAATGGATCGTGGTTCCTGCACTCTGGATTCTGTCCATCGCAGGTGCTGTATTCGCTTGGAAGAAGACTCTTTCAGCTCCTGCAAAGAAGCCTCTTGCTTTCACAGCGAGGATGAAGAGGCTTGTCATATGTATGCTGTGCATGGGCTTCCTGATCTCTTTGCTGATCTCTCTTCCCACACTCTTCCTTACCGGGGCGGCAGCCGCTGTCTGCGCTTTTGCAGTTCCCCTCTCAACAGCTGCGCTGGCGCCGCTTTGGACGGTTCTGGCGGCGAAGATCATGGCACCGGTCGAAGCTCGGATCAACCAAAGCTATCTGAACGACGCGGCACGCATCCTGAAGGAACATGCGCCGATGGTGAAGATCGGCATCACCGGGAGCTATGGGAAAACCTCCACGAAAATGATCCTGCAGACGATCCTGTCGGAAAAGTTCAGGACCCAGTGTACGCCTGCTTCCTACAATACTCCGATGGGTATCACTCGCTTTGTCCGCGAGGAACTCAAGCCTGACACGGAGGTGTTTCTGGCTGAAATGGGAGCCCGGCATGTGGGAGACATCAAAGAGCTTTGTGACCTGGTACATCCGGATCACGGACTCCTGACATCTGTGGGACCTCAGCATCTGGAAACTTTCTTTACGATAGAGAACGTCGCCAAGACAAAATATGAGCTTGCTCAGTCTCTGCCTGAAACAGGTATCGCATTTTTCCCCATGGATGACGGGGAAGCCGAGAAGCTGTACAGGCATCATCCGGGACGCAAAGTTTCATTCGGGTTCCCGAGAGAGGGGGAATCTATTCCTGATATGAGCGCCATCAATGTGTTCTGCTCCGAAAACGGCGTTCATTTCACGCTTGTCGATCCTTTGGGACGTGAAACAGAGTGTGTTTCATCTCTGCTTGGAGCCCATAACGTACAGAACATTCTCGGTGCCGCGGCAGTCGCCTACGAACTTGGCATGACCTCTGAGGAGATCGCACGGGGCATTTCGAAAGTCCAAGCGGTAGAGCATCGGCTTCAGCTGATCCGCGGACGTGGCGGAGTCACCGTAATCGACGACGCATTCAATTCCAACCCGACAGGTGCGAAGGCTGCGATGGATGTCCTGGCAGCATTCCCGGGACGTCATATCGTTGTGACTCCCGGACTTGTGGAACAGGGTGAAGACGAATATACGAGGAATCGGGAATTCGGCAGTGCCATGGCTTCTGCTGCGGATCTTGTGATCCTGGTCGCCGGGAACGCGGATGCCATGCGGCAAGGCCTTCTGGACGAGGGCTATTCACCGCAGCGTATCCATGAAGCTGCGACGCTGACGGAAGCATCCCGTATCCTTGCGTCGTTCGCGAGAGCCGGTGACGTGGTGCTTTTCGAAAACGATCTGCCTGATCAGTATGAGGCAAAATGAGGAGGACTGTTTTATGAAGACTATCGGTGTGTTTTTCGGCGGAAGATCCTGTGAGCATGATGTGTCGATCATCACGGGCCATCAGGCGATGCAGAATCTGGATCCTTCCAAATTCCGTGTGGAGCCTGTTTATATCGCAAGAGATGGACGCTGGTATATGGGCGAACGCCTGAGGGATATCTCCTTTTATTCAAATTTCGATCCTTTGGATGTCGATCAGGTCTATCTGGATCCCAACGCAGGCTATCATGGCCTGTATAAGGTGATTCCTCCGCGTTCCTTTCTGTGGATCCAGCCCGAACGCATGCCTGTGGCTCAGTTGGACTGCGCTCTTCTGTGCATGCACGGCATGCATGGTGAAGACGGCGCGCTTCCCGGCCTTCTGGAACTGGCGGAAATCCCCTATACCTGTTCTTCTCTCGTAGGTTCCTCCGTGGGTATGGACAAAATCGCGATGCGTGTTCTTTTCAAGGGTGCCGGCTTCCCGGTACTTCCATTTGCGAGCGTCCTGAGGGAAGATTTCAGGCGTGATCCCGTTTCGATTCTGGATCAGGCCGAATCAGGGCTGAAATATCCCATTTTCGTGAAACCCGCAAACCTGGGCTCTTCGATCGGCATCACGAAAGCGACAGACCGCACCTCACTGAGAGAGGCTCTGGAAGTTGCCTTCGCCTACGATTCCCGTGTCATGCTCGATCAGGGCATCGAACATGTAAAGGAGATCAACTGCTCTGCTCTGGGTTACGGTTCCGAAGTGCAGGTCTCGGTCTGTGAACAGCCTGTATCCTGGGAAGAGTTCCTGACTTTCTCTGAGAAGTATACCCGCAGTGCGGGCGATGGGATGGAGAGTTTGTCACGCATCGTGCCTGCTCCGATCCCGGACGATATGACGGCAAGGATCCAGCGCATGACCTCGGACATTTTCCGTGCGCTGAACTGCAAGGGCGTCGTACGGATCGACTTTATGATCGACGAGGACACCGGTGAACTCTATGTCAACGAGATCAATACGATTCCCGGGTCTCTTGCGTATTATCTCTGGGAGCCCATGGGGCTGCCTTTCCCCAAACTGCTGGAACGCCTGATCGAGATCGCGGAGAAGGCTGAGAAAGATCTGGAAGAGAACAGTTATGCCTTTGAGTCAGTGATCCTGCAGAATTTCGGCGGGGCTAAAGGTGCCAAAGGCGGAGCAAAATCAGGCGGAAAATTCTAAGGGAGGACATCTTTGAATTCAAGGCAATCCCATATCCGTAATTTCTGCATCATCGCGCATATCGACCATGGCAAATCAACACTGGCTGACAGACTTCTGGAAAAGACAGGCGTTTTTGCTCAGCGGGATATGGAAGAGCAGATCCTGGATTCCATGGATCTGGAACGGGAGCGCGGCATTACGATCAAAAGTCATCCCGTACGTATGCAGTACAGGGCATCGGATGGACAGACTTATGTTTTCCATCTTCTTGACACGCCCGGACATGTGGACTTCACGTACGAAGTTTCCCGTTCCCTTGCAGCCTGCGAGGGGGCCATTCTTGTTGTGGATGCGACGCAGGGCATCGAAGCGCAGACCTTGGCCAACGTGTATCTGGCGCTGGAGCATGATCTTGAGATCCTGCCGGTCATCAATAAGATCGATCTGCCTTCCGCAGATGTGGAAGGCACGCGTAAGATGATCGAAGACGTGATCGGTCTCGATGCATCGGAAGCTCCCGCAGTGTCGGCCAAGACGGGAGAGGGCGTGGACGGCCTCCTGGAGAAGATTGTGGAAGTCCTGCCTCCGCCGGACTGTCCGGAAGAGGGACCGGTCCGTGCACTCATCTTTGACTCGAATTATGACAACTACAAAGGCGCCCTGTGCTATATCCGCCTGATGAGCGGGACACTTCGGGCGGGCATGCATGTCCGGATGATGGCGACCGGGAAGGAATATGAGGTGACGGAAGTGGGCTTTTTCGCCCCCGACTGCCGTCCTGCCGACGAGCTCCGTGCGGGTGAAGTCGGATATCTCGCCGCATCGATCAAGGACATTTCCGACACCCGTGTGGGCGATACGATCACAGCGGCGGACGATCCCGCGGACGAACCGCTTCCCGGATACAAGGAAGTCAAACCTATGGTCTACTGCGGAATCTATCCCGCGGACGGAGCTCACTATGAAGATGTGCGGGAAGCGCTGGAGAGACTGAAGCTCAATGATGCGGCTCTTATGTATGAACCGGAGACGTCCAACGCGCTTGGTTTCGGGTTCCGCTGCGGTTTCCTCGGCCTTCTCCACATGGAAGTGGTCCAGGAACGTCTTGAACGGGAGTTTGAGCTGGATCTCGTCACGACCGCTCCTTCCGTCAAGTATATCGTGACCACACGTTCCGGCGAGACCACAGAGATCGAGAATCCTGCGAACCTTCCGGATCCCGCTGAGATCGAGTTTATGGAAGAGCCCATGGTCTCGGCTCATGTGATTACACCTACGGACTATGTAGGGACCGTCATGGAGCTCTGTCAGGAAAAGCGGGGCGTGTTCGACACGATGGAATACCTTGAACCTACCCGTGTTCAGCTGAACTACAAACTGCCTCTCAACGAGATCATCTATGATTTCTTCGATCAGATCAAATCCAGGACACGCGGCTATGCGTCTCTTGACTATGAGCTTTGCGGATATGAGAAGAGTGACCTGGTAAAGCTGGATATCCTCCTCAACGGTGAGATGTGCGATGCTTTGACCTGTATCGTGCACAGGGAAAAAGCTTATGCCCGCGGACGCAGACTCGCGGAGAAACTCGTCGAAGTCATACCCCGTCAGCTCTTTGAGATTCCGGTGCAGGCATGTATCGGGGGCAAGATCATCGCGCGCGAGACCGTACGTGCATATCGTAAAGATGTTCTGGCCAAATGCTACGGCGGCGATATCTCCAGAAAGAAGAAACTGCTCGAAAAACAGAAGGAAGGCAAAAAGCGCATGCGTCAGGTCGGCAGCGTACAGGTGCCTTCCGAGGCCTTTATGTCCGTGCTGAGGACGAACTGATATGGAACAGACCGTTCCGATGGGAACGGAGGAGAAGGAGAACAGACATGCGCTGCGTATACTGTAACCACACGGACAGTCGCGTCGTGGACTCACGTCCGACAGAAGACGGCTGGGCGATCCGCCGCAGGAGAGAATGCATTGCTTGCGGACGCCGTTTCACGACCTATGAGAAGGTTGAGACACCTTCCATCCTCGTTGTCAAGAAGGACAACCGCAGAGAGAGTTTCAACCCTGAAAAGATCCGTGCCGGCATCATCAAAGCCTGTGAGAAGAGACAGGTGGATGCCGCCACGATCGATAAGATTGTAAGCGAGATCGAGAAGCAGGTATACAACAACCTCGAGGGAGAGGTCACGTCTGCTTATATCGGCGAACTCGTCATGGACAAGCTGAAGGATCTTGATCAGGTAGCCTATGTCCGCTTTGCTTCTGTACATCGTCAGTTCAAGGATATCAACACGCTCATGGAGGAAATGCAGCGGCTCCTGGGTGATCAGGGCCATCAATGAGAAGCTTCTCTCGGAAAGGAATCCTATATCGGGTAGAAGCCCTGGAAGCGACAGGCCTTGTGCGTGCCGCTTTCACGACGCGTCTGGGGGGCGTGAGTCCTGCACCGAGGAACAGTCTGAATCTTTCTTTTGCACGCGGAGATGATCCTGACACGGTGAGAGAAAACTACCGCAGGGCTGCGGAAGCCTTTTCCTGTCGGATCGAGGATATGGTTCTGTCGCGTCAGCCTCATGGAGATCTGTGCGAAGAGATCAAGCCGGAGGAGGCGGGAGCCCGTCTCTTGAACAATGAACTGCCCCGTCAGCGTGATGCAGTCATGACAGATCGCCCTGGCCTTGTTCTTGTAACGAGTCATGCAGACTGTGTACCCGTATGGCTCCTGGATCCTGTCCATCATGCGATCGCAATGGTACATGCGGGATGGAAGGGTACAAGTCTGCGCATCGCTCAGAAGAGCCTCCGGGCCATGATACGATGCTATGGAACAGATCCTGCGGACGTGATCGCTGCAGTCGGTCCGTCCATTGGACCTGATTCCTTCGAGGTACAGTCAGATGTACGAGGGATTTTTGAGGACCTGTTTCCTGAGATGGATATAGTGTATACTCGGAATGGTCGTACGACGGTTGATCTCTGGAAATGCAATGAGCTTCAGCTGATGGAATCGGGCATCAGAAAAAAGAACATCCATAGCGCACATCTGGATACTGCGCAGCATACCGACCTTTTTTTCTCGCATAGGGCAGAAAAAGGAAACACAGGGACGATGGCAGCCTTGTTCATGCTCACGGAGCCGATCTGAGAAAAGAGCTTCTTAACAAAACAGTAATTTTGGACCAGATGATCCGGCTTATGCCGGATCTTGTTTGTTTTCGGGTTTATCAGCCCTCAAAAAGGCCGGGAACAGTCAATGATGACGAAAATGGTCGTACATTATAGCACGCTAAAGTAAAAAATACAAGTCTGTTTTCTTTTCTGCAGATGTTGTAAAATAGATGCCAATGTACTTCGGGAAAAAGCCCGAAAAAACGGCTGTTCCAGCTTTCAGCATTGCTTATGTTCCAAGGAACGGCCGGGGAGGTTTCATTGATCGATCAGACCCAGTGGGAGATTGAAGCGGATAGACTCTCCAGAACGCATGGCATGATCATGCGTCAGCTCAGGCGTGCGGAAAATGAATTCCGCAGCCAGCAGACGGAGACTCTTTCCCTGCAGAGTCAGATGTGGGCCGAAGTAGGCCTGTCCAATAAATCCAGCAGCGATGACGTCCTCTCGGGTCAGTACCTGGATGCGTTGCGGCTGAATCGGGCGATCAAGCAAGATCAGGCTCTGAGTATCCTCAATCTCCGCCATATGGAGGAACATGCCTATTTCGGACGGGTCGATTTCAGACGTCAGGGATCAGAGAACATCCGGTCGACCTATATCGGGATATCGACTCTGTACGATCCAGAAACACAGGAGATCCTCATCTGTGACTGGAGGGCTCCAATCTCCTCTCTGTTCTATGAAAACACGGTTGGGAACACGTCCTATGAAGGCCCAAACGGTCCGATCCGCGGGGAACTCATGGGCAAGCGCCAGTACAAGTGCAGTCATGACCGCTTGGTCTACTGTCTGGACAGTGCCGTAACGATCCAAGATGAGATCCTGCAGGAGACTCTTTCCCGGCATGGGGATTCCCGCATGCACAATATCGTGTCGACGATCCAGGAACATCAGAACAGGATCATCTGCGAGAATAACCATAGCCGCGTGGCTGTACAGGGAGTTGCCGGATCCGGAAAAACTGCTGTTGCCCTCCACAGGGTCGCATGGCTTTTATACCGCTACCGCAAAGACGCTCTTGACTACAGTCAGATCCTGTTCCTGACTCCCAACAGGGCATTCGTGAACTATATCCGGGATGTCCTGCCCGAACTGGGTGAGCAGAACGTCCCCACCTCGACACTCTTCGATGAAGCTGCGCGTCTCATCCCGTCATCGTATGGGCTGGAATCCCCGTCAGAGTGTGCTGAAGAAAGACTGGAAAGGTCTGGAACCGAAGAGGGGAGGAGAGATATCGAGCTCCGTGCCCTTCTTGCAGGGGAAGAGATATGGGAGCTGCTTCTGGCTTTCCTGAAAGAGAAGGACGATGCAGTCGATTTCCCCGACTTCGTTTTCGAAGGTGAGACTGTTGCTCACAGCCGTACGCTTCGCCATCTGTATCTGACCCGTTCGGCGGAAGTCCCCATGGGCAAGCGGATGCTGAGAGCTATGCGCTGCCTGACGGATGCTGTCAGCCGCCTTTATGAAGAGAAAATAAAGGAAGTGACGGCGGAAAAGCGGTCGGAAGGTTATCGGAAGAAAGAAGCCCGGGAAGCTGCCGCCCATGAACTGCGGGATCGATTCGCGCCTCTTGCGGAGCAGATGCGTACTCATCTGACGATGGATACCCGTGTCTGTTTCACGGAATTCCTGGCTTACGTTCGGAAGCATCACAGCCGTGGAGAGGAGCTGTACAGCACTCTCAAGAAGGAGTGGCTGGACAAAAAAGCTCTCAGTCAGGAGGCTGCCGTACTGTATGCCCTCATACGCGTCATGCTTTACGGCGCACCTGTCAGCCGCTGCAGGCACGTCCTTGTGGATGAAGCTCAGAACTATACGCCTTTGCAGGTCCATCTGATCGAACGGCTGTATCCTCAGTGCGGGATGACTGTTCTTATGGATATACATCAGCATATGAATTCAGGCATGCCGGTAGGCAGCTGGGATTTCTGCGACACTCGCCTTACGATGGATATATGCTATCGGTCCACCCGGGAACTGACGCTGTTCACACGTTCGTTCCTGCCTGATCCGGAAGCCATCCGTCCTTTCGACAGGAGCGGAGAGAAACCTCTCCTCATGCGGCTGCCTGATCTGTCAGGTGAGACACTGGCAGAGATCATCCGGAAACTGGATGATCCCGGACGAACCGCCGTGATTGCACGGACCCGCGTACAGGCTGAAAAGATCTGTGATTCGCTCAAGTCCGTATTTCCTGAGATCCGTCTTTTGACGGCGGATGACAGGGAGCCTGCATCCGATCTGTCTGTCGTGCCTTCCTGGCTCTGTCAGGGCCTGGAATTCGATACGGTCCTTGCTGCTGAGCCTTCTTCTTATGCGGGACCCGAAGAGCGGGGGATTCTTTATACAGTCTGCTCCCGCGCACAGCACAGGCTGCTGCTTTTGGATACGACAGGCACGTATATACCGGATACGGATCCGTCTCTTTACGAGATCCGGGAATAGAAATATGTTCGGTTCTTCTTTTGGGCAGGATAGACATAAGGAGGGCCCGGAAAGGACGAAGGAAGAAAAAAACCTTGCTTCCTCTTGACCGATGGACCCTGTGCGGTTAATATTCTTCTGTATGGCTCCGTGTATCGACGACGCGGAGGGGAGGGTTTGATATGGCGATTCGTAATTCCTGCAAAGCGCTGATCGAAGCGAACGGCAAGTATCTGCTGAACCACTACCTTCATGAGGACGGTTCTGAATACTACGATCTTCCGGGCGGCGGGCAGAAACAGTATGAAACGCTCCAGGAGGCCGTGATCCGCGAATGCCGCGAAGAGACCGGGTACGAAGTCGAGATCAAGCGCTTAGGCGCAGTGAGGGAAGAAATCTGGGATGATCCTGCGATCCGCCAGTCTTCTCCCGATTATGCTCACCGGGTCCATTTCATTTTCCTTACGAGTCCCGTGAATACCATCCGATGGGAAGCGACAGCTCCGGACAGGCATCAGATCGGATGCCGATGGATGAGCCTGGAGGAGATGGAATCTTACCCGCTGCGTATGCCTGAATTGACTGATCTCATCCGTGAGATCCAAGAGGCTTCAGAGATCCTTTTCCTTGAACCTGTTCACAGGGATTCTCTCTGATCAAAACTGACATATGAACAGACACAACCATGCCGGGCATGGTTGTGTTTGATGTTTGAAAAGCGGAGCATAGGCTCCGGGATAAGGAAAACGATAGATGTTCCTTCTTCTGTTTTTTGTCTGGCTGGTCCTGAACGGGTCCGTTACATGGGAGATCGTCCTGACCGGGCTCGTACTCAGTGGGGCTGTGACATTTGTATGCATGAAGCTCACGGGCACGGACCTGAAACGGGATCTGCTCCTTTTCCGGGCTGCTCCCTGGTTCCTGGCCTGGTTTTTCGTGCTCCTGTCTGAGATCATCAAGGCGAATTATAAAATGATCCGGATCATACTGGATCCGGGCATCGCCGTACGCCAGACTCTCGTTACGATGGATACCGGCCTGCATTCGGAAGTGGCTCGCACCATGCTGTCCAATTCGATCACCCTGACTCCGGGCACCATCACAGTGGAATCCCGTCCTGACGGCGTTATGACGATCCACTGCCTTTCCTGGGAGATGCTGGACGGTATCGAAGAGACCAAACTCATGCGGATCATCCGCAAAGTGGAGGCGCTGTATGGACAAAGCGTATGAGATCCTATTTACCGCAGCGCTCATCTGCCTTGCGGCGGGCATGATCCTTGCCCTTGTCCGCGTCATCCGAGGGCCCCGTGTCGCAGACCGGATCATGGGAGTGAACATGATCGGCACCATGGCCGTGTGTGCTCTTGCGATCCTTTCCCGGATAATGGGGAAAGCTTACCTCCTTGATGTGGCCCTGATCTATTGCATGATCTCCTTCCTTGCTGTCGTAGTGCTTGCCAAGGTGTTCATCAGTGCTTATGAATCGAAGCGCCGGGGAGAAAGGGAGGATGGGAAATGAGCTGGATCCGTTTAGGCTTCTGTGCCCTGTTCCTTGTATCCGGCATTCTGACGATCGCCACAAGCATACTGGGAACCTATCGCTTCCGTTTCGCATTGAACCGGATGCATTCCGCATCCATAGGAGATACCCTGGGACTGCTCCTGATCTGTCTGGGCCTTATGACCGCATGGGGTTTTTCCTGGGCATCCGCGAAACTGATACTTATCGTTGTCCTCATGTGGGCTGCCAGCCCCATCGCCAGCCATCTTATCGCGCAGCTGGAATGCCGCACGGATGATGAACTGGCTCAGCATATGGCAAGACAGGACTGGAGGGAGAAATGAATCTGTTCCTTTGGATCCTTTTGGGTTTTCTCGTGATATGTGCTCTGGCCGCGACTTTTCACCGGAATCTGCTGTCGACGGTCATCATCTTCATGGGATACAGTGTCGTCATGAGCGTGATCTGGGTCCTGCTCCAGTCGCCTGATCTCGCGATCACGGAGGCGGCAGTGGGAGCCGGCGTGACGGGCGTCCTTTTCTTTGTCACACTGAAAAAGATCCGGCAGGTCGACGACGAATACAGCGAGGGAAAGAAGCATGAAGAAGAAAAGCAGGACTAAGAATCAAAGCCTCTTTGCCCGCATACAGTCGTTTCTGGACAGTCAGGACGACAGACTGACGGAGGAGATGGAAAGGGACGAAGAACCCGAGCCGCCCCACGAATCCAAACTCCCCGTGTGGGGTCAGACCGTGGAGGGGCTGGCCAGCGGTGAGATCCGGTTTTTTGATAAGATCTATCCTTTTGCGGCATTCCTGCTTGCGCTCTTCATCATCGCGGTTCTGCTGGTGACGGCATCCAGACTGCCTCGTTTCGGAGGTGACAGCAATCCTGCCCTGAATGAAGTGACGGAGCGGTATCTGGAAGACGGTATGGAGGAGACCGGTGCCGTAAACCTGGTCACTGGGATCATTCTGGACTACCGTGCTTTCGATACCCTGGGAGAGAGTCATGTGCTCTTTACGGCTGCTGTCGCTGTTCTCGTTCTTCTTTTCGATGCGGCGACGGAGAAGCAGGATCTTCTGGAGAACAGGGATTATGATCTTGCGGGAGATACCGTCTTCCGTGAAGGCGTGCGGTTCCTTCTGCCGGTCATTCTGCTCTTCGGTGTCTACGTCGTTCTCAATGGACACCTGTCTCCCGGAGGAGGTTTCTCGGGCGGCGCGATCCTCGGGGCCGGCCTCATCCTGCATTCTCTGGGCTATGGCTTTGCCGCAACGGAAAAACTGGTCAATCGGAAGAGCTATGGGGCCTTGACTGTCTGCTCTTTGTGTTTTTACAGTCTGAGCAAAGCCTACTCCTTCTTTACGGGTGCAAACCATCTTCCGAGCATCATTACATCGGGCGTTCCCGGAAGGATCTTTTCCGCAGGTCTCATCCTGCCGCTGAACATCTGCGTCGGGATCGTCGTGGCCTGCACCATGTACGGGTTCTTTTCACTGTACAAGAGGGGGAGGATCTGATGGCTTCATTTCTGACGAACAACGTGGAGGTCGTGGCGATCGTTCTGTTTTCGATCGGATTCACGTCGCTCCTTCTGCATAAGAATCTGGTCAAGAAGATCATCGGGCTGAACATCATGGACACCGCCGTCGATCTTTTCCTGGCGTCCATGGGCTATGTGCAGGGCAAGACCGCCCCAATCGTTGAGAACGGCATCGTGGAGGCTTCCAGTTATATCAACCCTCTGCCCTCCGGACTTGTCCTTACAAGCATCGTCGTCTCAGTGTCCGTGACGGCACTCATGCTGGCGCTTACGGTCCGGCTGTACCATCGCTACCATACGCTCAATGTGGACGAGATCTACCTTCTCGCCAGAGAGGAGGTCCGCAGAAAGTGAGCTGGATGAACGATATACCTCTTTTCAGCCTGATTGCGTGCCTTGTGTGTGCGGCCGTTTCCTCCGTCCTCAAGGCAAGAGCGGCCCGCAATGTCACGCTTGGCCTGCTGACCGCGGTATTTGCAGGCGCTGTCGCTCTCACTGCCCGCGGCGTCCTGGAGAACACAAACGTGACGTACTGGATGGGCCACTATCCGGCACCATGGGGCAATGAGATCCGGTTCGGGATCCTGGAGCCTTTTCTGACCGCTCTGTTTTCGGGGGTGATCGCCGCCTGCATCGTGGGAGGCAACCGTCATCTCCTGTCGGACGTGGAAGAGGTCCACCTGAATCGCTATTACGTCATGCTCGACCTGCTTCTGGCTGCTATCCAGGCGATCGCCTATACGAACGATATTTTTACGGCGTATGTGTTTGTGGAGATCTCGACTCTGGCTTCATGCGGGATCATGATCCTGCGCCATACGGGCAGAACGACTCTCGCAGCGGTCCGCTACATGATCTTTTCTCTTGTCGGAAGCGGCCTGTTCCTGATGGGAGTCATCATCCTGTATGATCTGACGGGACATCTTCTGATCGTGCCGATCCACGAGAAACTCGTATCTCTTGCGCAATCCGGGAACTACCATCTTCCCATGACGGTCAGTATCGCCCTCATGATCCTGGGACTGGGCATCAAGAGCGGCATGTTCCCATTCCATTTCTGGATGGCGGATACCTACGGCGCTTCCACCCCTGCTTCGTCCGGTATTCTTTCCGGTGTCGTCAGCAAGATCTATATCTTTCTTGCCGTCAAAGTTATCACCCGGGTCACCGGAACGGAACTGTTTTATGAGACGGGTCTGCAGAACGTACTGTACGGCTTCGGGATCGCGGCCATGATCGTTGCGTCCGTATCAGCGCTCCGTGAGAACGATGTCCGCAGGATGCTGGCCTGGTCCTCGGCTGCTCAGGTAGGCTATATCTACATGGGGCTTGGTCTCGGTACGCCCGAGGCCATGCTCGCCGTGATCTATCAGATCCTGGCGCACAGCCTGACGAAAGCGCTGCTCTTCCTCTCCGCGTCGAGCCTTTCGGATGCGTCGGGAGGTTCACACAGCTTCCATGATCTGCAGGGTGCTGCACTGCGGAACGTGCCTGCTGGCATTGCCTTCACAACGGGGGCGCTCAGCATGGTGGGTATCCCGCTCTTTATGGGTTTCGTCGCAAAGTATCTGTTCATGACGGCCGCTCTGCATGTGGAGAACAAGGCTCTGCTCGCGGTCGTGGCTCTGGTCGTATCGGCGATCCTCAACACGGCTTATTTCCTCCGCACGGTGATCCGCCTCTGGGCTTCGGAAGGGAACGAGAGGTTTTCTCCTTTCCGCCCTTCAGCAGGGCTCGTGGCTGCGTGTGCTGTGCTTGTCCTGGCCAATCTGGCTGTCGGTTATTATTCTCAGCCCGTCATCAGTGTGATCCAGATGGGCATCAATCTCTTGGGATAGGAGAGATAAAAAAACATGACTATGTATCTCATGCTGTTCCTCATGGGGCTTCCGGTTCTTGCCGGAGTGCTTCTGCATCCGCTGCATCTGCGCGGGGCAGCCCGCAAGGCCTGGTGTATCGTTACCGCATTCCTGGAAGCAGCCGGAACACTGCTCCTGCTCTTCCAGCCAGAAAGCAGTTTTACGGTTCTCTCCATGACGGATACGCTGACGATTGCGTTCCGTCTCGATCTTACAGCAAAGATCTTTGCCGCGATCGCGGGATTCGCCTGGCTGCCTGTCGCGGTCTTCGCTTTTCCGTATCTTGAACATGAGGGCGGGGAAGACTTCTTCTTCTCCTTCTATCTCATCGTGGAAGGCATGCTTTTCGGGATGGATTTCTCTTCCAACCTCGTCACGCTTTACCTTTTCTTCGAACTGGTGACCCTGACGTCGATGCCCCTCGTGCTCCACAGCCTTGAAAAGGAATCCATTGCTGCGGCGCTCAAATACCTGTTCTACAGTGTGGGCGGCGCGTTCCTGGCCCTTTTCGGCATCTTCATCCTGGCCCGGTATACGGACAGCCTGGAATTCGCGGCCGGCGGCTGCCTGGATCTTTCCGCTGTCCGGGGACATGAGACTCTGCTCCTCACTGCTGTCTTCCTGGCAGTCGTTGGCTTCGGCGCCAAGGCCGGCCTGTATCCGCTCCATGGATGGCTGCCTACAGCACATCCCGTGGCGCCGGCACCTGCCAGTGCAGTCCTGTCCGGCATCATCGCCAAAGCAGGCGTGCTCGCCATCTTCCGTCTGATCTATTTCAGTGTCGGCACCTCTTTCCTTGCCGGGACCTGGGTCCAGTATGCCTGGCTGGGGCTTTCGCTCCTTACGGTATTCATGGGTTCCATGATGGCCTACAGGGAGCAGGTTTTCAAAAAGAGACTTGCCTATTCGACGGTGAGCCAGGTCTCCTATGTCCTGACGGGCCTGTTCCTTTTCCAGGAAAAGGCGGTCGCAGGCGCTCTGCTGCATGTCCTCTTTCACGCAACGATCAAGGTCTGTCTCTTCCTTTCTGCCGGTGCGGTCATCCGCGTGACAGGGAAAACGAGAGTCGAGCAGCTCCGCGGCCTCGGTAAGGCCATGCCCGTGACATTCTGGGGTTATACTCTCGCAAGCCTGGCGCTCATCGGTATCCCGCCTTTTTCGGGATTCGTGAGCAAATGGTATCTCGCTGAAGGAGCCCTCGCATCCGGTGTCCCGGTCTATGCCTGGCTTGCTCCCGTGATCCTTCTAGTATCCGCGCTTCTGACAGCGGGCTATCTGCTTCCGATCACGATCTCCGGATTCTTCCCCGGCGAAGGTTTTCCCGCGCAGGAAAGAAATGAAGGACCGGCGTCGCTGTGGCTGCCTGTCATCATCCTTGGAACCGCAACTCTTCTTCTGGGTGTGTTTTCCGCCCCGATCGCCCGTGTCATCATGACGCTGGCGGAATCGCTGGTGTGACATGGCCGCTTACTGGATGCTGATCGCGATCCTTCTGCCGATCGCCGCAGGTTTCGCATATCTGGCGCTGGGACACGGACCTCAGATCGTCCGAAGACTGTATGTCATGGGCATCATGATCCTGGACTCCGTTCTCGTAGCCGCACTGTGTCTGTATACGCCGGAACGCAGCCTGTCTTTCATGATCTTCACGAGGAGCCTGACGATGGAGTTCCGTCTGGACGGCCTTGGCCGTCTGTTCGCGGCGCTTCTTGCTCTGCTGTATCCTCTGACGACCCTGTACGCTTTTTCCTATCTGGAACACTGGAGGCACAACAGGCCTTTCTTCATGTTCTTCCTCATGTCGTACGGAGTGACCCTGGGGATCTGCTTTGCGGGCAATCTCCTGACGCTCTACTGCTTCTATGAACTTCTGACGCTGGCGACCGTGCCTCTTGTCATGAACCAGATGGACCATGATTCCATCCGTGCGGCACGAACATACCTCATCTATTCGATCGGAGGTGCGTCCCTGGCATTCGTAGGGGTGGTCTTCCTAATCGAGAACGGAATCTCTTCTTTCGAACTCGGCGGAGGCCTCTGGGCGGAAGAACCGATCGAGTATGCGGTCTACGTCATCACGTTCCTCGGATTCTCCGTCAAGGCTGCGCTGTTCCCGGCACACGTCTGGCTGCCCAGGGCGTCCGTAGCTCCGACTCCGGTGACGGCTCTCCTTCATGCGGTGGCTGTCGTCAAGGCAGGTGCCTTTGCCGTGTTCCGCCTTACCTATTATGCCTACCGGGCAGAGTCTCTGAGGGGCACATGGGCACAGGCTGTTGTGCTTGGACTCTGTGCTGTCACGATCGTATTCGGTTCCGTCATTGCTATGAGGCAGATCCATTTCAAACGCCGTTTGGCTTATTCGACGGTCGCGAACATGAGCTACATCCTGTTCGGAGCTGCGCTGATGACAAGAGAAGGCATGTCTGCCGGCATGCAGCACCTGCTCTTCCACGCCGTCACGAAGATCCTGGCTTTCTTCTGTGCCGGAGCGGTTCTACACAGGACGGAAAAGGAATACATACGTGACCTGGACGGTATGGGCTACTCCATGCCTCTGACCTTTGCCGCGTTCGCGGTCTCTTCACTGTCTCTTGTAGGCATACCGCCTCTGTGCGGCTTCGTCAGCAAGTGGAATCTTCTGAATGCTGCAGCGGCTCTAGGAACGCCCTGGGCTTATTTCGGAGCGGCAGCGCTCCTGATCTCGGCCCTGTGCACTTCCATCTACATGTTCGGAGTCTGTGCACGGGCCTGGTTCCCCAAAGGCGGAAAGCTTTCCGGAGAAAAAAACGAAGCAGACTGGCGCATGACGGTCCCTATGGCCTTCCTGGCCCTGACCGTGATCCTGTGCGGCATTTTTGCGAAACCGATCTGCGACTGGACTTTCCGGATCGCGCTCGGATTGTAGGGAGGGGAACATGCAGTACATCCTGATTTCGCTCGTGTTTTTCCCCATGGCCGCCGCCTGTCTGTCCTATCTGATCGGAAGGAAGAACAAAAACGTACGGAACGTCTTCTGTGTCTGCGCCGGTCTGATCGAACTTGCGCTCGCTTTCCTCTGTGTCACCGGGAACGTGACATCCGGCAGTCTGCCCGGCGTCTGCGGGTTCGGCCTGCATTTCGAACTCGACGGATTCCGCAGGCTCTATGTGCTTGTCATCGCCTTTATGTGGGCCATGACGCTTCTGTTCTCACCGGGGTATTTCGCCCACTATCATAATCGGAACCGTTACTATTTCTTCAATCTCATGACCCTCGGTGCAACGATGGGCGTGTTTCTCTCGGCGGATCTCCTGACCACGTTCACTTTCTTTGAGGTCATGAGCTTCACGTCCTACGTATGGGTGCTGCATGAGGAGACGCCGGATGCTATGCGTGCGGCGAACACCTATCTGGCCGTGGCCGTCATCGGAGGCCTTGCAGCCCTCATGGGCATCTTTATCCTTGGGAATGAGTTCGGGATCCTGACGTTCGATTCTATCCGGGAAGCCGCGCGGGATACGGAAAAGACCGCGCTGCTCTATACCGCGGGCGGATGCATCCTCTTCGGCTTCGGTGCTAAGGCGGGCATGTTTCCCCTGCATATCTGGCTGCCCAAAGCCCATCCGGTGGCGCCAGCTCCCGCCAGCGCACTGCTGTCCGGGGTCCTTACGAAATCGGGTATCTTCGGCGTTCTGTTTCTGTCTTTCTGCCTGTTCAGGGACGATGTCCCCTGGGCAGTCACGATCGCGGTGCTCGGTGCATGCACCATGTTCCTCGGTGCCGTTCTGGCTCTTCTGAGCGTGAACCTCAAGCGAACGCTGGCCTGCTCGTCCATGAGCCAGATCGGTTTTATCCTTGTGGGGATCGCCATGACCGGACTTCTGGGAGAAGAGGGGACCACCGCAGCCCGCGGCGTCGTCCTTTACATGATGAACCACTCTCTCTATAAGCTTCTGCTGTTCATGGCAGCCGGTGCGGTCTATATGAATCTGCACCGTCTGAATCTGAACGATATCCGGGGATTCGGAAGGAACAAACCGCTGCTGCATCTCTGTTTTCTCGTGGGCGGTCTGGGTCTGGCGGGCATTCCGGGCACCTCGGGTTACGTCGCCAAGACCCTGATCCATGAAGGAATCCTGGAGGCAGCGGAACACAGAGAGTCCATGGCTGTCGCCCTGAAGACCCTGGAAGTCTTCTTCCTTGCTTCCGGCGGCATGACTCTGACCTATATGACCAAGCTGTATAAGGCGGTCTGCTGGGAGAGACATCCGCAGAAGCAGACTGAATACGATGCAGCTTCCGGATGGCTGCCTGCATCTGGAAGGATCGCTCTGATCGTTCCCATGGCAGCGCTCATTCTCTTCGGCCTTGCGCCTTACCGTGTGCTCGATCCCATCGCTACGGCGGCGACCGATTTTCTGGGTTGCGGAGCCCCTGAGCATGCCGTGCACTATTTCGTCTGGGAGAATCTGAAAGGTGCCTGCATCACGGTGGGCACGGCTTCGGTGCTTTATCTGCTCGTCGTCAGAAAACTCCTTATGCAGAAAGACCGTTATGTGGACCGACTTCCTTCCTGGCTCGATCTGGAGAACGCCGTCTATCGGCCGCTGCTCCTGAAGGTCCTGCCCGGTATCCTGGGACCTGCCGCCGCGGTATTCGGGGAGAACCGGATCCTGACACCTCTGTTCGGCAAGACTGTGGAAGGCTTTGGACATCTGGCGTCACTGTTCGGAGAGAACCGAGTGCTGGGGCCGGTATGGAACGGCGTTCAGCGTATCGGCGCTTTCCTGCTGCAGACCGTCGGAACGCTTCCCGATACTGCGGTATGGGCTTCTGCCAGGACGCTCTTCCGTCCGATCCGGCATCTGGACAGGGGGACCGAGGAAGATGGCCTGACTTACCGCGCCGGTTCCGTGCTCGATGCGTTCCGTCCCCGTGGTGTGGACGGAGAGAAGGATCACCGCATGGCCAACCTCGCCGTACGCATCCGAAGGACCATCGAGGATACGACACATCTCGTTACGGGGAATCTTTCCTTTGCCATGTTCATGATGGCTGCAGGGATCGTGTTCGCACTTATCTATCTCCTGTTCCTGCGCTGACAGAAAGGCAACTTCAGGAGCCGTTCCTTAAAGGACGGCTCCTTTTGATTTCCGTTTCTCTTGCGAAGACTCCGGTATTGTGGCACAATAGTATCGGATATACAGCAATCGTGAAGAGGAGGAAAAACTATGCTAAGAAAGGTCACAACACAATATGGAGAGATCCGCGGTGTCGCATCGGGCGATCCCCGCGTCACCGTCTTCAAAGGCGTACCTTTTGCAAAGCCCCCGATCGGTGAACTGCGCTGGCGCTCTCCCGAAAAACCCGAACCCTGGGAAGGCGTGCTGCAGGCGGACCGCTTCCCCGATATGGCATGGCAGAACGCTCCGGGCCAGCATCCGGACACGGATTTCTATGACAAAGAACTGAATCCTGCCGCTCAGGATTGGAAAATGAGCGAGGACTGTCTTTATCTGAACGTGTGGACGCCTGCTCGGTCTGCAGCAGAAAAATATCCGGTCTATATCTGGATCCACGGCGGCGGATATTCCGCAGGTTACTCCTATGAGATGGAATTCGACGGGGAAAAGATGGCCAGGCAGGGCATCGTTTTCGTGACTGTCGGCTATCGCCTGAACGTATTCGGGTTCCTGGCTCATCCCGAACTCGTTTCGGAGTCTCCGGGGATGCCCATCGGCAATCAGGGCGTGGAGGATCAGACTGCTGCGATCGCTTGGGTGAAGGAGAATATATCCGCTTTCGGCGGAGATCCCGAGAAGATCACGATTGGCGGACAGTCCGCCGGAGCAGGCTCCGTCTTGACCCAGATGATCACACCCATGAGCCGCGGTCTGTATCAGCGGGCGATCACACAGTCCGGCGGCGGACTGCGTACGATCGGCTACGGCCACATCTTCCGTGACAAAGAAGCGGCTCTCCGTGACGGTGAAGCCTTTTTCCGTCATCTGGGAGTGAATTCACTGGAAGAAGCGAGAGCCCTTCCCGCTTCGGCCGTATTCGAAGGCTTCAGGACTTTCCATGGGGAGACCCGCGGCGGTCCCACGCTTGACGGTATCTATCTGGTGGAAGAAGGGATGCAGGCTTTCCTGAACGATCATCAGCATCCGGTAGATTACCTCTGCGGTTTCAATGCAGGGGAGGTCCCCGGAGCAGCGGCCTCAGGTGTCATGCCCGAGACCATTGAAGCGTTCGAGACCATGGTGCGCTCCCGCTTCGGAGAACAGGCTGATGAGATCCTTGCCGCTGCAAATGTGAAGAACGTTGAGGATGCGCGCAATCTCATACGGACGAACGAGACTTTCCAGATGAGGGCGATCTCGACCCGGGCTTGGGCTCTGGCGGAAAAAGTGACTGGAAGGAAGACCTGGTTCTACCGCTTTGATGTTTCCATTCCCGGCGAAGATAATCCCGGTGCGTTCCATGGCGCCGAACTCTGGTTCGTGTTCAATTCCCTCGGACGCTGTTGGAGGCCGTTCACCGGAAAGCATTATGATCTCGCAAGGCAGATCAGCGGCTACTGGATCAATTTCATCAAGACGGGAGATCCCAATGGCTGCGATATGAACGGCAACCCCCTGCCGGAGTGGAAGATATCCGGTGAAGATATCTCCTTCCAGCTTCTGGAAGACACGATCCGTCCGGAGGAAGGATGGGAACCCGATCCCATCATGCGCGCCGCTCTGAAGCATTACGGACTGGAATGACAGGAAGGATGCCTTTCTGAATGAAAGGCGACGGGAGGAGAATCCTTGAAATACCATCTGGAAACGATACCCGTGTGGGAAGCATTCCACCGGGAAGACGAATGCCCCGTATGCGCGATCTATCACAAGCTGGAAGGGGAGTATCTGGACACTGCTCTGGGCGGCGCCGCCATGGATCCGGATATCAGGCTCATGACCAATGAACTGGGTTTCTGCAGGGATCATCTGGAGATGCTTTACCTGATGCGCAAACGGCTTCCGCTTGCTCTCATGCTCCTGACGCATCTGCAGGAGATCGAAAAGGACCTCGCAGCTCCCGAAAAACTACTTATCGATCCTGAGGGAGCAAAATCCGGCCTGTTCCGCCGGGCACCGTCGGAAGAAGAAAGTGTCCGCAGGCTGCTGGACGTTCTTGGAAAACATAATTCCACCTGCCTTGTCTGTGACCAGATCGCACGCAACATGGACCGGTATCTTTACACGATCCTGCATCTGTATCAGAAAGATCCCCAGTTCAGAGAAACGCTTACCGCAGGAAAAGGGTTCTGTCTTCCTCACTTTGAAGCGCTCCTGACTTTTGCAGAGAAGACACTTCATGGAGCCGTCCGCCAGGAGTTTTTCCGCGATCTGTGCAAAGTGGAAAAAGAGAATCTGTACCGTCTGGAAGGGGAGGTCGAGCATTTTACGAAAATGTTTGATTTCCGCAACGTGAAAGGGGATTTCGGATCTTCCAAAGACGCGGTGCCCCGAGTCATCGGAAAGCTTCGCGGGACGCCGTCGGAGAGATCGGACGGTATCGAGACTCTGTGATTTCGGAATCATAAGAAAACGAAAAAGCGTGACATTGGCACGCTTTTTTCGTTTCTTCAGTTACATGCTTCCCGGATCCATATTCGGACGTCAGGCTTCTTCGCTCTTGAGTTCTCCGTCGGTCCCTCTGCGGGCCAGTTCTTCCTCGGGATAGATCTCGACTTCGATCTCCGCTTCATCCAGGAGTTCACGGGAAAAGGCGTCGGGGTAGGGGTGCGCATACACAAGGCGCTTGATCCCCGAATTGATGATCAGCCTGGTGCAGATGGTGCAGGGCTGGTGTGTGCAGTACAGAGTCGCACCTTCCAGAGAGATACCCAGACGTGCCGCCTGGGCGATTGCATTCTCTTCGCTGTGGACAGCATAGCAGCGCTCCAGCTGGGTCCCGGAAGGTATGTTGAGCTGCCTTCGCAGGCAGATGCCCTTTTCTTTGCACGACACGATGCCGCTCGGAGCGCCGTTATAACCCGTAGCGACGATCCGTTTGTTTTTGACGATCACTGCTCCGATCTGCCGGTTTTTCTGGAAACATGATGTCCAGCTTCCCACGATGACTGCCATTTGCATGAAGCGGTGATCCCATTTGTTCCACATGCCTGCTGTACCTCCCGATTTTCTCTTCTTACACAATTCTTCACGAAGGGGCAGGATTCCTTTATTTCGGGTTTTCTCCGAAACTTTTTGAAAAAAAGCTCTTTTTCCTCTTGATTTTTTTCCAAGGACTGGTATACTATTGTTAGCACTCGGAAGTGATGAGTGCTAAAATTGTTCATTAACCATTCAGAAGGAGGTTACATATGACCATCAAACCTTTAGGCGATCGTGTTGTGATCCAGAATCTGGCGTCTGAAGAAACGACCAAAAGCGGCATCGTTCTGCCGGGCTCCGCTCAGGAGAAGCCCCAGATGGCGACGGTGATCGCGGTGGGCCCGGGCGGCGTCATCGACGGCAAGGAAGTCGCGATGTACGTGAAGGAAGGCCAGCAGGTCATTTATTCCAAATATGCGGGCACCGAAGTCAAACTGGATGGCCAGGAGTACATCATCCTGCGCCAGAACGACATTCTCGCAGTGGTAGAATAACAGGAGGCATCGATAATGGCTAAACAGATTCAGTTCGGCGACGAAGCTCGCCGCAGCCTGGAAAGAGGTATCAACGCCCTGGCGAATACCGTGAAGATCACGCTGGGCCCCAAAGGCCGCAACGTTGTCTTGGACAAGAAGTTCGGCGCGCCCCTCATCACGAACGACGGTGTGACCATCGCCAAAGAGATCGAACTGGAAGACCCCTTTGAGAACATGGGGGCCCAGCTCGTACGCGAAGTTGCTACCAAGACCAATGACGTGGCCGGTGACGGCACCACGACCGCGACCCTGCTGGCTCAGGCCATCATCCGTGAAGGTCTGCGCAACCTGGCTGCAGGCTCCAACCCCATGGTCCTGAAGCGCGGCATCGACAAGGCTGTCCAGGCCGTCGTGGAGGAGATTCGCAAGAACTCCCGCAAGGTCGAGGGCAAGCGCGAGATTGCTCAGGTCGCCGCTATCTCCGCCAATAATGACGAATCCATCGGCGATCAGATCGCCAACGCGATGGAAGCTGTCGGCAACGACGGTGTCATCACTGTTGAGGAGAGCAAGACCCTGCAGACCGAACTCAAGATCGTTGAAGGCATGCAGTTCGACCGCGGCTACACCTCCGCCTACATGGTGACTGATACCGATAAGATGGAAGCCGTCCTGGACGATCCGCTGATCCTCATCACCGAGAAGAAGATCTCTGCGATCCAGGAGATCCTGCCCGTACTGGAGCAGATCGTGCAGACCGGCCGCAAGCTCCTCATCATCTCCGAGGATATCGAAGGCGAAGCCCTGGCGACCCTCGTTGTCAATAAACTGCGCGGCACCTTCACCTGTGTCGCCGTCAAGGCTCCCGGATTCGGTGACCGTCGCAAAGCCATGCTGCAGGATATCGCGATCCTGACCGGCGGCCGTGTGATCAGCGAAGAGCTCGGCATGGAGCTGAAGGATACGACCATGGACATGCTGGGCCATGCCCGCCAGGTCAAGGTCACCAAGGACGAGACCGTCATCGTGGAAGGTGCCGGCGATCCCGAGGAGATCAAGGCCCGCGTCGCTTCCATCCGTGCCCAGATTGAGGAGACCGATTCCGATTACGACCGTGAGAAGCTCCAGGAGCGCCTCGCCAAGCTGGCTGGCGGCGTAGCCGTCATCAGCGTTGGCGCTGCGACTGAAGTCGAGATGAAAGAGCGCAAGCTCCGTATCGAAGACGCCCTGTCCGCGACCCGTGCGGCCGTCGAAGAGGGCATCGTCCCCGGCGGCGGCGTGGCTCTGCTGAACGCGGCCCACGTGCTCGACGCCATGATCGATGAAGCCACCGGCGATTTCCGTACCGGCATCTCCATCGTGCGTCGTGCCCTGGAAGAGCCTGTTCGTCAGATTGCCGAGAATGCAGCTGTGGAAGGCTCCGTCATCGTGGCCAACATCCTGGCTGCCGGCAAGCCCGGCTTCGGCTATGATGCCATGAACGACGCCTACGGTGATATGTTCGAGAAGGGCATCATCGACCCGACGAAGGTCACCCGTTCCGCTCTGCAGAACGCTTCTTCTGTCGCAGCCATGGTCCTGACGACCGAATCCCTCGTGACCGATATCCCGAAACCCGAAGTCCCCGCGGCTCCCGCCGGCGGCGGTATGGACGGCATGTACTGATCGAGGCCGAAAAGCCTTGATATAGCTGGATTTTAGCGCAATCGGGAAAGCATTTACGCCACATTTACGCCAGATTCAGCGCCAAATGGATAGCTAGAAAAGGGCAGTCAGTATCGTATGTACTGACTGCTTTTTTCTACGCCACTTTTGCTTTTTAGAATCTTCGGTCGAAAAGTCACCGTCGATAGGACGGGTTTCTGCACCCCATAAGACAGGATGCTGTCTGTGACAGGGCCGAATACCGACCCCAAATAATAGAATTAGAAATATAAAATAAAAGCAAGAAGGAAAAGCCTCTTTGGCTAATCTTCTGTGATTTGGGACGACCCGGATCACGGCCAGAACGGCTTCGCCGAGCATGTGGGGATCGCCAAAAAGGTCGAATCCGGTCTGATCTACACGATAGAAGGCAACGTTCGCAACTAGTGCTGCCGCTAACCTCTCGGACATTACGAGATTCTGGGGCTTGGGGTGGTGGAGTAGAGTGCAAAAAAACTGGCATGAGTTTTATGTTTGTGCCAAAAACAGGCTGTTCGTGCCATAAAAAAGATTTGCGTTTGTATTCTGATATGATGAAATCGTCCTGGGGCGATTGAAGAAACTAACCGGAATATCCTGTTTGCAACCTGTGGCTGCTCGTCCGGTTCTTCAGTCGATAATCCATACTGGCAGATCAGGGATGGAAAGTACTTTGATTACGATGATGCTAAAGTTATGTTCGTGAATCCTGAGACGATTGAAAACAAAGGGGCTTATGAAGCGAGAATGCGCCTATATCAGTATTCCATGACTTTTGGCAAACAGCATGCCTATTGTTTGATCCGCATCGATGAGCTGAGAGAAGTACATGCCGAATACCCTACAGAAAACGCACACTACACTGATAGGATCATAGATGATGAGCATAAAACCGTGACTCCGGGAATCTATCATGTGGATTTTTCTGTCATGAAAGCGACGATCATTACGGTGTTTCGCAATTCTGAGCATACGGATTTTCATGAAGGCGATGAGATCACGATCGGAACGAAATACACTCAGGAGCGATATGGAAGGTGGAAATATGCTTCGCAAGTGACCTGCGGTCACCTTTGACCAGATTCCATCAGTGTGCAGATAGGGAACCAAGGGGGCAGATCCATCTGCTCCCTTGGACTAACCATCCATTCATCCATTATGCCGCAAGATACATTGACAGTTAGAATAATATATTATAAGATTGATGCGTCTAAATGGGGAAGCGGAGAATCAACGTACAGAGATCTCGATTTTTTGTGAAAACCTTGCTCTGACACTCGAACTGATCACTCGTTCGTCAGAATGGATGAAACCATACAGGAGGATAATCAAATGAAACAAAAAAAGTGCTTGGCTATTGTTGCGCTGTTGTTCATAATGGCTTTCTTGACAGTATCAGCTTCTGCTTCAGGGAATGTAACGGCAACAGCTTATCAGAACACAACTTATGATGTAAATCCAGCATACAGCAGTTATACGATTTCCAGTTCAGGCTCTCCAACAGGATATGTTTCCGTGAATGCAAATTATTCTGGATCCGGAACGGTTACTGGTGTGATGCAAGAGAAACTGCATGGTAATGTCGGTGGAACAAGTGTATCTGCCAGAGGAACTGTTAGCCAAAGCGGAACTGTAGTGCTTTCTTCCAATTTGTATTATCGTGCCAAAGCCAGCATAAGCGGTGCAACAAGTACCTCCACAGGCTCTGCTACTGCACATGTTGGATAGGAATGCAAGGAGAGAAGGCAAGCAATGAAACGTCGATTCTTTAGAGGAATGATTGTTGCTTTGTGTTTCTTTCTTTCCGCATGCTCTGCTGTCAGCTCCGCCGCTCCGGAAGGAGCGGCGGAGTCTTTCTATACGACTTTATCGGAAGAGCAGAAGCAGAGGATCGAGGACGCTTTACAATCCATTCCGGACACCTCGGCACCTTCATGGGTTAATGAAGAGCCCTCTGTCTCAAGTATAGGGATGAACTATTCCGAGGCTCGATTAGCAGATACCAAAGAAGATGCGGCGCAGATCATGATGGCGATCCTGAAAGATGCGCCTTATCCGTATGATTATATCATCAGGGATTCTATATCGATGAACGGCAAGGAGATTCCCTGCATCTGGATTTTCGCTGTCAATGAACTGGGAGAATCCATCGACCTGCTGTTCTATGATATTGAATATGCTTCCAGTGATATGGATCCAGTTGTGATCCGAAACGATCCTGTTTTTATCTGGACCAGAAAGAATGAGTGCACCAACTTCGTCCACGGCTTTCATTATCCCAGCAACATCTTGGGTATCGGGCAGATGATTCACTGTGAAAGCAAGAATCATCTGTTTGGGATCTCCTTTACCGGACAGACTTTTTCCATGTTGGATCTGCGGATCGTGATTTATGCGGAAGAAGAGAATGAAACGGATTGGGACCATGAGTTCGAATACTGGAACGGTTCAAAATGGGTGACAATTACGCAGAGGCCTGAACAGTCTGCTCCTTTTTCTTCTGATCAGGTTAACTATCCTACTCATAAACCGGAAGAGAATCTCAAAAAGGAACTGGAATCCATGCTCACAAGTCTGGAAACATCGGGGGAAGGCTATAACTGGGAATTCCAGAACGATGAGATCACCCTGGAGGGCAATACGTATCCTGTGGTGTGGGTCTTCGCAGAGAACCAGAAGGGCGAATGGGTGGACATCCTTTTCTCAGAAGATCCGGATTTCTGTTACCTTATGACAAGACATCAGGAAGAGATCGGACTCCAGCGCAAGACGCAACCCGAATCTTTGGACCGTACTTTTGAGGACTGGTTGACGCAGGACGTCTTCTATCATGGCTACAGTTTTTATATGGATGGTGATGCTCACGCCATCCGTGATTGCGGCATGGCATGGGGGATGAAGTAGACGGATCGCTTTTCAGGGGGAGGATCATATCATGAGGAATATCCTGAAATTTGAACTTCGAAAAATCTGGTACAGGAAAGCCTGGACAATTCCTGCTTTGATTGCTGCGATTCTTGTGCTTTGGATCACCATCGGAGGCGGTTTGGACGGTCTGCGTTATGTCCTGAGCGGGAAGGCCGCTGTGGTCCGTAAGGAAATGCAGCCTTTATGGGGGAAAAGCTACACGCAGGAAGTAAGGGAATACGCAAAGGGCAGGGCAGAAGAAATGGGGATTGTTCTGGATGGTGATCCCCTGATGATGGATGTGCTTCACCTCATTCAACCCGTCGCGGAGCAGTATGGAGAAGATTCTGCAGAATATGAAATGGCTTTTTCCTGGCTTATGATTTATACTCTTCCCAGCGATGAAGAGAACATGGAGAATTATGAAACCATGCTTCAGAGCATGAAGGAAGCTCTACAGACAGGACAGATCTCCAGGTCACAGTATCGTCAGGTCCTTCGCGCATCAGATCCCATGCCCTATGAGATCGTTCCGGGCAGCACGGCATGGCAATTCTGGCTGGATTCGGAAGACTATCTGCCGCTCCTTTCCGGAGTTGGTGTATTAGCACTGCTCCTGGTGTTTTTCAGTGATGTGTTCAGCAGGGAAGAGGGTGGAGGATTGAGGGAAATCTCTCTCTCCAGGCCTCGCTGCCGGCAATGGATTCTAGCCAAAGTGCTGGCGACGGCGATCTCCAGCGCAGGGATCGTCCTGGCTTTGTATGGCGGTTTGCTCCTGATCTTAGGCTTGATTTTCGGCTTTCAAGGCTGGAACTGCAGTCCGCTTGCTTATGCGGCAGGCGGCTATATCTATGGGGATATCGGGCACAATGCGACCAGCCTGACCCTTGGATTGCTTCGCCTGGCTGTGCTGACCCTGGGTGGAACCGCGCTGGGGACGATGATTGCTGCCTGCTCTGCTGTGACACGCAGAGCGCTTCCCGCCATGGGAATGGCCTTACTGATATTCTTTTTGATGGAAAGCCTGCTTTTCATCGAATGTTCTGTGACGAATTACCTGATCCAGCATGCCTCGCCCCTTCTGTATGAAGCGGATTTCCAAATGATTCGGACGATACTCACGACGCCGGTACGGCTATTCCTCAACGTAGAAGTTCTGACAATGGGAACAAAGCTGATGAGCAACTATTCCAATCTGATGATTCATAATATGACAGTGACTCCCGATCTCCTATTTGCGTTCATTTTGGTGACGGTGACATTCATGGCCTTATGTATCGGACTGTGCTTTACCTACCGACGGCAGCGATAGTGCTATACCAGGAACGACAGTCTTTTCATGAGGAGGATCAGATGGAACTTACATTCAAAGACCTGACGAAACGCTACGGACGCAAGCGCGCCGTTGACCGTTTGAACGTGACCCTGACGCACGGGGTGTACGGACTGCTCGGACCCAACGGGTCCGGCAAGACTACCCTCATGCGCATGATGACCGGTCTCCTGAAGCCGACTTCCGGCCAGGTCCTGTATAACGGACAGGAGATTGCGAAGATGGGAGACGCCTACCGGGCCAAACTGGGCTTCCTGCCCCAGGAGTTCGGGTTCTACAGGGGATTCACCGGAAATGATATGCTCCGCTATATCGCCGCCCTCAAGGGACTGGATGAGAAGAAAACGGAAAAGGAAGTCAAAAGGCTCTCGGAGATGGTGGGGCTTTCGTCAGATGAGATGGGACGTCTCGTCTCCGGTTATTCCGGCGGCATGCGCAGGAGACTGGGCATCGCGCAGGCGCTCATGGACGATCCCGAGATCCTCGTTCTGGACGAACCGACCGCCGGCCTCGACCCCCAGGAACGCGTCCGTTTCCGCAATCTTATCTCAGGCATCTCGTCTTCCCGGCTCGTACTTCTGTCCACGCACATCATATCGGATATCGAGTTCATCGCGGGAGACGTCATTATCCTGCGCAGGGGGAAACTCCTGCTCCAGGCGCCGCCGGCGGAGATCATAGCGTCAGTAAAGGGAAAGGTGTGGATCGTGGAAGTGCGGCCGGAAGAAGTCGAACGCTTTCAGAAGAGCTGCCTCATCGGAAACCTGCGCCAGACGGAGAACGGTGTGGAACTGCGCATCGTGGGAGACGAAGCGCCGGATCATCCGGACACACTGCCGGCTGAACCCACACTGGAAGACGTATACCTTTATTATTTCCGCGAAGCATCCGGATCATGAGACGGGAGAAGAAAAGCGGATCGAAAAAGATCCGGCGCAGGCTTTATGCCCTCGAACTGAAGAAACTGAATCCTCTGGGGACAGGGATCGCTGCGGCGTGTATCCTGACCGCGCTGTTCCTGCTCCCTTTTCTTCTGCGCAGCAGCACGCTGGGCATCTATGAGTCTGCGGCAGAACGAAAAGCCATGTATGAAGAGCACGGAGGTCTGATCACGGAAGCGTATCTGCACGAAGCGGCGGACATCGCCCGGGATCTGCCGGATCCGAACGATCCGGAAGCCTGGTTCTCCATGACGGAAGAGAACAGGAAGGACCAGATGTGGCTCGAGGATCTGAAACGGAAACTGGAACGGTTCGGACTGCCGAGCTATGAGGAACTGCTCTGGGATCCGGAACAGACTGAACCTCTGCTTTCGGAAGGATATGAACCTGTCCTCTATGCGGATACGGACGGATGGGAACTGTACATGAAGCTGCAGTCAGGGATCGGGGCGGTGGTGTCGCTGATCCTCCCGTGTTTCCTCCTGTCCCCGCTCCTGAACGGGGAAGTGGCATCCGGGATGCGCCGGGTGATCCTGACGATCGCCGGGAGCGAAAAGAGCCAGATCCGTGCGAAGTGGTGCGCCGCGCTGACCGTGGCGGCGGCCTCAGCCGTACTGACGGAACTGCTGCCACTCCTGGGCACTGCGCTTTGTACGGGCCTTACGTCGCCGGATCTTCCTGTCGGGAACCTGGGACTCGGACTGGAGAATGGATGGACGATTGGGCAGCTATTCCTGCTGCGCTTTTCTCTTCTGTTCCTGGGCACCCTGGTTGCATCGGGACTGACGGCAGGCTTCTCGGGAATGATCTCCCAGACAGTAGGCTCCATGGTAGCGGTGCTTGCGCTGTTCCTCGTCCCACTGCTGCCTCTGCCCGAGGAAGCACCGCACTGGGTCGTCGAGGCCCAGAAGTTCGGCCCCGCGGGTTTCTTCACCGGGGATATTCTCTATTCCAGCACTGTCAAGCTCGCTGCCTTCTGCCTCTTCTGGATAGTCGCTTCCGCCGTCCTCGCCCACACGGGCCGCATCGTCTTCCGAACGATGAAGATACCGGAGGAGTTTTACAGGAACTGAAAAAGAAACATAAAAGAACCAGACGATTCTTTTGTGTTTTTATTAGCTTTGGAAATCATTGATAGTTATCTGAGTGTGTATTCACTGAATACAATGCATGGTATTGATGTAGCAAGCAACGTCCCTGTACGGACAAAGGAGATATTTGACCGTACAGGCACCGCTTGTCAGGGAGATCCCTGATACCCCAAAAAGAATAGCAATAAATGATACTATGTCCTCCGATCAAATCTGTCTCATTGTCGTATGTTGACGGATTATATATGCGCATGATAAGATGCACATGTCCAAAGGTGGAAGCGGAGAATCAACGTACAGAGATCTCGGTTCTTTGTGAAAATCTTGCTCTGACACTCGAACCGATCACTCGTTTGTCAGAATGGACAAATCTATATTAGGGTATATGAAACGAAAATTGAGTTTTGTTGCTGTGGCTTTGCTTTTGGTCATGGCATTTGGAACTATGGCTGTATTCGCTGCAACATCTTATGCCAGCATAAACTCCACGACAGTAAAGACGGCTACCGGGAATCTTGCCTATGCTTATACGGCAGGGCAGGCTACCGGGTCGAATCTCAGCAGTTCCGGCTCCAGTATGTCGGTCCATCTGAGAAAGAACTCACCGGATACCATGGTTTCCGGTTCAAGCGTAAGTGTACCCAAAGGTACGACGAGGAGCGGAAGCGTCGTCTCGGTGCCTGCGGTGGGATGGTATTATGTCCGTCTGAGTTTCTCGGCAACTCCCTGCTATGGGGACGCTTTCGGAGATTTCAGCTGACAACGACTAGGGAACGAATGGCTTTGCACTTGCTAAGCCATTCCGTTCCTCAGATAAAGGGAAAGCAGATGCGTGGTCTCGTTCTCTATGAACTGAAGAAGATCTGGACAGGGAAGTGGAAGATCCTGCCCATCGTCTTCCTCGGGATCGTCCTGGCGTGGATGGCCGTGGAAGGCGCGACGGAGTATGGCCCCGTGCGTGCCGTTCTGGACGGGCGTGCCTCCCGGGTGAACGCGGAGACCAGGCTTTACTGGGGACAGACCGTGACGCAGGAACTCCATGACCTTGCTGTGGAGAAGGCGCTGGCATACGGAGCAGACATGGAGACTGTTGCTCATGGAGAGCTGACTGTTACACGGTATTCCTGCAGTTCTTTGATCAGGCAGTACGGCGGGACCAGTATGGAAAAGGCGCTGTGCAATGTGTGGACGGACATCGCCAATCAGCCGGTCGATACGGAAGAGAAAGCTGCGCTGGAAGAAGCGCTGCAGTGGGAAGAAGAGCAGTATCGGGCCGGGAAGAACACAGCGGGCTATATGAAGAACGTGTATCGGAAGATGAACTATGTGCCGTGGCGTGTGCTTCCGCGCTCCAGTGCCTGGGATCCCTGGATGAACATGGAGGATTACGGATCCCTTCTTTCCGGCCTGGCCGCGCTGCTGCTGATCCTTGTGTTCCTTTCGGATCTTTTCAGCGTCGAGAAGACGGCGGGGCTCGGCATGGTCTCCGCGTCGGCGAAGCGGAAAACAGGATGGCTTTGGGCAAAGCTCCTGGCCGCCGTGCTGACCGGAGCCCTTCTCATGCTGATCCTGTACGGTGCGCTCCTTCTGTTCTACGGGCTCCTTCTGGGGTTCCAGGGCTGGGATCTGAACCCCATGTGGTACCGTTACGGAGGCAATGTCATGGGCATGGTGTACCGGGACGTTCCTGCGCTTGCCATGGCAGGGCTCCGTCTGTTCGTCCTCATGCTCTGCGGATCGTTCTTCGGTGTGCTCGTGGCCGCTCTGTCCGCCCTGACAAAAAGAGCGGCGCCGGCCGTGGGCCTGTCCGTTCTGGCGATGGGCTTCATGGAGAGCCTGCTGTATCTGTCGTGCGGACTGCGCCGTTATCCGTGGTTCGAACAGTGGATCGAGAATCATGACAACACGATGTGGATGACCCTTTTGTCCACACCCATGCGGATGGTATTCAATGCGGAGATCCTTGTACGGGAATATACGTCGCTTCTGAGCGACTTCACGATGGAACGGAACTACAACATCCTCTGCTGCCCGGATCTGCTGGCAGCATACCTCGGCACGCTGCTCGCCGGGATCGGGATCCTGTCATGGATCTGTCTGAAGGCGGGACAGGAAGGGTATTAGGGAAGAGCGCATGGAATTGATCGGAAAAAGGGCCGGGATGCCGGCCGGGTGGAGACGGGTCTGCGCCGTGTTCCTGTGCGCGGTACTGCTGGCCCTGTCGGGCTGCGCAGGCACGCAGAAAGGGATCCGCGTCATGCGGGAAGGCCAGAAGCATCCGGATCCGGATGCGGGGGCACATCATCAGGCGTTCCGGGAAGCGGAGACCCCGGAGGCCGCACGGGATCTGGTCCTGCAGTATCTGGAAGCGTCGGACGCGGAATACCGGGTCAAGGTACGGGATTACTTCTATATGGATGGGGAGAAGATCCCCGGCATATGGATCTACGCACTCAGCGACCTGGGGGAATGGCTGGACGTGGTCATCGCGGATCTCCCGGCGGATCAGCTGATGCGCGTCGTCAACGGCAGCCTGGCGTCCATGGACGGCCTGCAGTATTACCGGAAGAACGAAGCCCAGTCCTATTACCATAAGCTCGGGTTCCCGCATGAGATCCAGCTGCCGAGCAACGGGGGCTATAATGACCTGACCCATGGATTCACGGTCTATATCGCCGGAGCGACCTTTGCCAAGATCGACGTGGATCCGGAGATGGTGGATGCGTTCTACTGGGACGGGCGATGGACGAACGGTTATATCATCGACCGGCCGGATCCGACGCCGGAACCGCTGAATACGCCGGTCCCGGCCGATGACTACCGGATCTATACGCCTGCCGGATCGCCTGAGGAAGAACTCAAAGCCATGCAGGAGAGGCTGGATTCAACGGGAAGAGGCTATGACTGGGAGATCAAGGATTCGATCACCGTCGGCGGAGAGACCTATCCCGTGACCTGGATGTTCGCCAAAAACGGACAGGGAGAATGGGTCGACGTGGTCTTTTCCGAAGATCCGGATCTTGCGTACTGCCTGAAGCAGCATTCCGGGTTCTTCTGGGATCTCCGCGAACCGGAGCGCAGCGCCGTGAATGCGGCGCATCCGGGCCGGGAAGCCGGCGGAGCGTTCACGGACGAATGGATCGTGCAGGACGTGTTCTATCACGGATACAGTTATTACATGCAGGGCCATGGCCTGGCGATCCTGGACTGCGGGTCGCCATGGTGCGTGCGTGAGTGGTCAGACGAACTTGCCAGGTTCACGACCTATTCCAGCAGGGAAGTATTCTCGAGGTAAGGGATAGGCGGCAGGCGGCCGGAACGGAAAGGAAAGGACATGAGGAACAGACGGACGGGAAGGATAATCGCGGCTTTCCTTGTTTTGCTCTCGTGCCTGTGCATGACGGGATGCGGATCCGCCCGGAAGGCGGAGCTCCGGGCCCTGCAGGCGGAACTGGCAGGCCTGGACGGGGATCCCGTGCCTGTCTATACCGGGACCGGTCCGAAGATTCCGAAAGTGAAGAACGGGGACGTATATGTGACGCTGGAGAACCGCAGCTGCGATTTCTATCCCTGCAGCCTGCAGGTCTTTGGAGAAGGTTTTCAGATCCTGTCGGAGACACCGCTGGATCCCGACCGTATCGGCGTGGAGATCCCCATGCAAACGAAATACCGATTCACCGTGTATGAGAGCCTGGGGCACGAAGAACTCATGACGGAAGCGGAAGCCGGAGATTTCCGGGCGGTCGAGGCCTGGCTGTGCAGGGAAGGGACGGACTGGCAGGCGTTCGGCCAGGCGGTGAAGAACGCGTCTGAGGCGGAACGAAGGCTCCTTGCAGGCGATTCGCCGGAGACTGCGGAACGGGACCGGAAGATCACGGAAGACTGCGAAAAGCTCAGGCAGGGATATACGGACGCAGCTGCCCAGGCAGCAGCGACGAACGATCTTTTTCCTGAATTCTACATCTATTCTGTTTCTCTGGAATTCTATGACATGCAGGACGAGACCGTGGAGTCCCTGGAACTGGCCATAGAAGGGAAGACACAGACCGTGATGTTCGGGCAGTGGCGCTTCCATGCCCGGATCCCCGACAACGCTGGGGTCTATCAGGATGAGGGCGTGATGAACCGGCGCGCGGAGGCGCATGCATTCGACGGTTCGCCTTATGACGGCGGGCTCGCAGTGACCTGCCCCGCTTTCGAACTGACGACCGAAAAGGCGATCGTCCTGCAGCGGATGTGGACCGATATCGAGCCGACGCAGCTGCTCGGCGCCGAGATCGACTGTGCAGACGCCGGGGATCCGGGAGGCAGGGAGCCTGTCCATATACAGTGGGACTGTGCATCAGCGCTGGAAATGTCCGCGGGTCAAAAGGTCATGATCGATGCGGTCCTCTATGACGCTGGATTCGAGCAGTTCAACACCCGAAGGACGGGCTGGCTGTATCTGGAATACACATGCGGCGGAGCGGACTGTCTGCTGTCTCTGCCCTATGACCTTCAGGGCGTGACGAACGATCCCTGGATCCTTGCGGTCCAGGCGTTCGAGGGCTATGACATGGGACCGTACTTCACCAGTTACTATCCGCAGGAGCATGCTTCCGTACAGTTCGCTGCCGGTTGGATGAATACAGTTCATTCAGTATATTTCGCGGCTCTGCACTGAAAGATAGGAAAACAAAGAAAAAAGAGTTGTAAATAGCTTGGGAGGTATGACAACAGTTTGCATCAATGAAAGATTTATGCTAAAAAACATGCGATTTATGCCAGAACCATGATTTGCACTTATTCTCTGATATGATGGATGCGTCCTAGAATGATTGAATGAACAAACCGGTATAAAAGCTCGGTTCTTTGTGAAAATCTTGCTCTGACGCTCGAACTGATCACTCGTTTGTCAGAATGGATAAAACTACAAAAGGAGATTAATGCATGAAAAAGAAGTTGCTTGTCACTGTGTTAGTTCTGGTGCTGATGATGGTTCTTGCATTGCCCATGTTTGCTGCAACCTCTCATGCAAGCATCAATTCCCGTACCGGGACATATGCAAACGGAAATGCTATAACTGCATACAGGGCAGGGATCCGGGATCAATGATTCTACCTCTGTTTCCAATATGACTGGGAATCTGTGCAGATATTCTGACGGTGCGGTTGTTTCGGCTTCAGGCTTTACCGCTACGCCTGGGCATTCCGGTTTAGGGAGTACGGTATCATTGATGGGAACAGGAAGCAATACAGCAGATGGACGGTTGACGGTATTTATCACCAACAGTATAATGAAATTGCAGACAGAATAGGAGGTATAAAATGAAAAACAGAATAATCATTTTGGTAGCAGTAGTTTTTTTGAGCGTATTCTGGACGGTTTCAGTATCTGCGTCCACTATGGCTTCCAGTTCTTATGCAACGCTGGATCAGCCAAGCACAGTTGCTTCTCCTACAGCAGCATATGGCACATATGCCTGTTATGCACAGACGGGATCCTATACATCGTATGCTCAATGTTCAAACAGCAGCGGGTCATCTTGTGCCGCATCTGCGTGTATTGTGACATTCAGTGGACATGCTTTTGTTTCCGGAACATCTGTCACAGCTCCCATCGGAACAACGAGGTATGGGAGCCCGGTCGGTCTGACAGTGGGTACGGCATATTGTGTGAAAGTCTCTGCGCTGGACATCGGATATTGCTATGCGAGTGGAACGGCAAGGATCGTATAGAACCATGTGTGGAAACCATTGGAGATCGTTTCAAACAATCCTGATTCTATGCATCAGCCTAATTCTGTGTTTGACAGGCTGCTCCGCTGAGATCACCAAAACAGAAGACGCTTCAGATTCGACCTATCAGACAGAATTACCGATTGTTCATGAAGATACGGAATCGATGGAAGCGCCTGTATATCCGTTGAATTTTTCCTATGTGACAAGTGCTCATTCTGCTGAAGAAGCCATGGATCGTGTTCAGGAAATACTGAAAGCTAAGGACATTGGGTATCAATGGGAATTCCGAGATTCGATTTATTATCAGCATGAGAAAAGGCCGGCAAAGTGGATCTACGCCGTGAATCAGTATCATGAGTTTCTGGATGTCATCATTATGGATGATGCGGATCTTTTGGAAGAGTTCACTGCCAGTCCTGAATTTGATCATTTTAGAAACCTGCGGCAAAATGAAGGAATGAGTCTTCAGAATTCTTTTTCGAAACCTTTGGATGGCGTTCTGTGCTCAGGGCTGGCTTCCTTCTGCAGAAGCGATGATCTGAACTTCGGCATACTGCTGGTCGGATATGCATTTGCCATAAAGGACGTTGACGGCCGGGACGGCTATGATGTTTATTCGCCGAAAGACAGAGCTTATGTGTATTCAGGACTGCACTCCAGAGAAGAAACGCTGATACAGGATGATCAGCTTCCGCCGCTTGCTGAAGGCCTGAAGGTGTTTGAACCGGAGAACAGCATGAAGGAAGCGCAGGAATCCGTGCTTAGCTGTCTGCAGCGGGCAGATCCGTCCTACAGGATAGAGAACAGGGATGTCATCCTGATTGACGGTGAGGAATATCCTGCACAGTGGATGTATGCCGTCAATGACAGCGGAGAGTTTATAGACATCGTCTTTACGGAAGATCTCGATTTTCTGTATTATCTGCATGATAACCGGGACGTATTCTGGAAACTCAGAGAAGAGGACAGAGAATACCTGTATCAAAAACAACCGGGACGAAAACAATATGAACCGACAGAAAACCAGTGGCTTCTGATCGATCTGTTTTATAAGGGATATGGCATTTATCTGTACGGCTGCGGCTGTCCGGCTTTTGATTGTGGAATGGTGGCTCCATGTATAGACTGGTCTGAAGATCTGAACCATCCGACAATGTATTACAGCAGGCAGTGGGTCTGGGGACTTAACGTAACGCGTGAAGACTGATTGGATACAGACATCGTGAGGGGAGTGCGATGATCCGGCTTCTTGTTTTCGAGATGAAGAAGATCTGGTACCGCAGAGCTTTGATCCTGCCGATTATGCTCGTCGGCATCGTATTGATCTGGCTGGTCGCGGTCGGAGGGACCCCGGTCAGACTGAAGCTGAACGGTACATTTCAGTCCATCAATACAGAAACGTGCATGTTCTGGGGACAGACCGTTACGGATGAACTCAAAACGGAGGTGTTGAAAAAAGCACGGGATCTGGGAGCGCTTGGGAAGGACCCGGAAGAAGACCCGTTTTATTTCACCTATACATCGCTCCCCGTCGTGGAACGATACGGAGCTGACAGCGTAGAAGCTTCCCTGTGTTCCTATTGGGTGACGATCCTGCATCAGCCGACATTTGAAACGGAGTGGGAGGATTATCAGGCAGTTCATCCCGAACGGGACATCGATCCCGGATCCGTTG
Source organism: Bacillota bacterium (assembly GCA_016281935.1). GTDB lineage: Bacteria > Bacillota > Clostridia > Christensenellales > UMGS416 > JAEEJN01. Next base: position 71,727 of record JAEEJN010000038.1, read on the forward strand.
CGGTCTGGAAGGTAGCGCCGTCCGAATCGGCCTGGAAACTGTTCCTGGATTCCGATTATTATCCGGCTCTTCTTACGGGATCGGGAAGTCTGTTTTTGATCCTGCTGTTTCTATGTGACGTTTTCAGCCGGGAGGAAGCGGGGGATATGCGGGATATAGGCCTGTCAGCTCCGCAAAGGAAGCCATGGATCACGGCGAAAATCTGCGCTTCTGCACTCTCCGGTGCCATGATCGTGTTTTTCCTATATGCGGGAATGCTTCTGTTATACGGCGTATTCTTTGGGTTTTACGGCTGGAGTATAGATGCAACTTCCCTTTTGGGGAATGGGGGATCCATGGGTATGCTGGCCAGGCCCATAAGTGCCTGCGGACTCTGCTTCATGAAGCTTGGAATGCTGACTGTCTGCGGGGCTTTCTTTGGCATACTGACCGCCGCGGCTTCTGCGGTCTTGCGAAAGGATCTTGGCGGAGCCGGATTGGTAATCGTTCTTATCGCCTGTATGGAATCTCTTTTATATATCCTGATCCGATTCCAGAACAGAATCGTTTCCGTATGGGGATGGGAAACTTATGATCGCCTGACGATTGCCTTTATGACCCCTGCCCGATGGTTCCTGAATACGGAACTTCTCATGATGCGCGCTTTCCATCTGGAAAGTGCATACGACGAACTGATGGCGCTGAATATCCTGATCCGTCCTTCCTGTTTCGTGATTTTCCTCAGCGTCGTATCATGTTTCACAGCTGTATCCATAGCCTTGTGTCATACGTATCGGACCCGATGATTCGATATATCATCATGAAATTGCAATGAAGAGACCTGGCGATGCTCTGCAGAGGCATACTGCGTAGAAGCAGACAGCTTATGGTCATTGTTTCTGATTGTCGGGGGCCGTTATCTCTTCGGCTGTTTGCTTTTCTTATCAGCGGCAGCGACAGTACCATACCAGGAACGACAGCCTTTTCATGAGGAGGATCAGATGGAGCTTACATTCAAAGACCTGACGAAACGTTTCGGAAGGAAGCGTGCGGTGGACCGGCTGAACGTCACGCTGACGCACGGGGTGTACGGGCTTCTCGGACCCAACGGATCCGGAAAGACAACCCTCATGCGCATGATGACCGGCCTCCTGAAGCCGACTTCCGGACAGGTCCTGTACAACGGACAGGAGATCGGCCGGATGGGCGACGCCTACCGGGCCAAACTGGGCTTCCTGCCCCAGGAGTTCGGTTTCTACCGGGGTTTCACCGGGAACGACATGCTCCGCTATATCGCGGCGCTCAAGGGGCTGGATGAGAAGAAGACGGAAAGGGAAGTCAAAGAACTGGCCGAACGGGTCGGGCTCTCCTCCGCGGACATGGGCAGGCTCGTGTCCGGATACTCCGGGGGCATGCGCCGGCGGCTGGGCATCGCGCAGGCGCTCATGGACGATCCGGAGATCCTGGTCCTGGACGAACCAACGGCGGGCCTGGATCCGCAGGAACGGGTCCGGTTCCGGAACCTCATCTCGGGGATCTCGGCGTCCCGGCTCGTCCTGCTCTCGACGCATATCATATCGGATATCGAGTTCATCGCGGGAGACGTGCTCATCCTGCGCAAGGGGAAGCTCCTGCTCCAGGCGCCGCCCGCGGAGATCATAGCGTCGGTGAAGGGGAAGGTGTGGACCGTGGAAGTGCCGCCGGAGGAAGTCGAACGCTTCCAGAAGACCTGTCTCATCGGGAACCTGCGCCAGACGGGGACAGGTGTGGAGCTGCGCGTCGTGGGCGACGAAGCCACGGCTCCGGCGGCTGTGCCTGCGGAACCGACGCTGGAAGACGTCTATCTCTACTACTTCCGTGAGGCTTCTTCCCAATGAGGAGACAGCCGGCCGGGAAAACGGGGAAGGGGACGGGACGCCGCCTCTATGCCCTGGAACTCAAAAAGATCTTTCCCATGGGGAACCGGATCGCCGCGGCCGCACTGCTGGCCGCGCTGTTCCTGTTCCCTTTTCTGCTCCGCAGCAGCACATTGGGCGTGTATGAAACCGTGGCGGAACGTAAAGCCATGTATGCGGAACACGGAGGGGAGATCACGGAAGCGTATCTGCGCGAAGCGGCGGACACGGCCCGGGACCTTCCGGACCCGAACGATCCGGAAGCCTGGTTCACCATGACGGAGGAAGACAGAAAGGAGCAGATCTGGCTCGAGGACCTGAAGCGGAAGCTGGAGCGGTTCGGTCTGCCAAGTTATGAAGAGCTACTCTGGGATCCGGAACGGACGGAGCCGCTGCTCCCGGAAGGATACGGGCCGGTCCTCTATGCGGATACGGACGGATGGGAACTGTACATGAAGCTGCAGTCGGGGATCGGGGCGGTGGTGTCGCTGGTCCTCCCGTGCTTCCTCCTGTCCCCGCTCCTGAACGGGGAAGTGGCCTCGGGGATGCGCCGGGTGATCCTGACGGTCGCGGGGAGCGAGCGAAAGCAGATCCGTGCCAAGTGGTGCGCGGCGCTGACCGTCGTGGCGGGCTCCACCGTCCTGACGGCGCTGTTGCCGCTCCTGGGCACGGCCCTGTGCACGGGCCTGACGGCGCCGGGCCTTCCCGTGAAGAACCTGGGACTCGGGCTGGAATATGAATGGACGATCGGGCAGCTGTTCCTCCTGCGCAGTTTCCTCCTGTTCCTGGGCTCCTTCACGGCGGCGGCGCTGACGGCGGGCTTCTCGGGGCTGATCTCCCAGACGGTCGGGTCGATGGTGGCGGTCCTGGCGCTGTTCCTGATGCCGCTGCTGCCGCTGCCGAAGGAAGCGCCGCAGTGGGTGGTGGAGGCGCAGAAGTTCGGGCCGGCGGGCTTCTTCACGGGAGACATCCTGTATGACGGGAGCATGACGAAGCTGGCCGTCTTCTGTATCCTGTGGATCGTGATATCTATAGTCGTTGCATGCACAGGACGGATCGCCTTCCATTCCATGAAGATCCCGGAAGAGTTCTACAGGAACTGATGGGAACTGAATACAAACAACAGGCTCAGAGAATGAGCCTGTTTATTGTCGATGGATGTAGGCTATGATGTAAATCCAGCCGCAATGAGCAATATACCGATCCGAATGCCGCTTTATATGTTTTGTGACCTTCGTTACGGAATCCCGCAGTCCGGCGGGTTTTTTTGCTTTATGGAAATGTTTGCAGTCGATAACAATGGCGGTCCGGTGAACGCTCATCGATGAATCCTGTTCTCAGGCTTCGGTCTGGCCTGCCGGAACTCTGACAAGAATAGCTTTCGGAAGCACGCGGGCATAGGTATCTGTGATAGACGGGATGATCTCTCCGTCAGCCTGTGCGTCCATCGGTTCAGGCGTGTGGATCGTGATTTCCTTCGCACGGAAGAAGTGGACGAGATCTTTGAAGATGCCGTGCTTTCCATCGATGAATTTTGGAAGGTGACGAAGGACCTGGAAGAAGTTCACGCTCTCCACCAGACAGATGTCAAATTCACCGTCATCGTTCACAGAGTTCGGAAGGACTTTCATGCCGCCACCATACATCGTACCGTTGCCGAATGCGATCATATAGAAGTCCCTGTCAAAGGTCTCTCCATTGATGCAGATGCGCATGGGCTTTGCTTTGTAGCTACACAGGTGTAGAAAACAGCCAGATAATAGGCAAGGGCTTTCAGGGCTTTGAGACGGTCGGAATTCGCAACGACTTCCACGTCAAAGCCCACGGAATAGACATTGACACAGACTTTTCCGTTGACTTCGAGAAGGTCCACTCTCTTGTCCGTTCCGTTGATCAGTACATCCATAGCATCTACTAACGAATGATGGTGCTGCCTTATTGGCTGTACTGTCACCACACACTGTTTTTTATATGTACTCCGCCATCACCCAGGATGGCTTTTTCTATTTCAAAGAATCATATTTATGCTTGTGATAATACATCTGTTTTCGGAAATAAGCAGATTATTTTTGTATTCTCTGTTTTTTTTCAGCAATAGTACAGTGAAGCCAGTCAGCAGCGATCAAACCGCTGTGGGATTGACACAAAGGACAGCATCTCTGTAGCGCGCCATCCGCAGAGACGGCATGCTAGAGATGATAGGCCTTATGCACATTGAAAATTGAATATGCAGCATCCCAGTTACTTTCCGTGGAGTACAGAGCGACATTCTTTCTGCCGCCATGATCCGGCTAAGCCGGGGAGCGATCGCCAGAGAAGATAAACCGGTCATGTGGTGTGGCCGGATCGCGATGAAGTCTGTGCGGGACAATGATACTCCTGTCCCCCGTGGGGCAGCTCGGAGCGATCCTCGGAGAGGTAAACGGCCTGTGACGCATATGCCAGATGCGGACTGAGATGTTCCCCATCATCCGGGGGCGGGCAGCAAATAGGATGATAAAGGAAAAAGCACATAGAGAGGGCGAATCTGAATGAGCGATATACAGCAAACACCTGTTTACATCCGGTGTGATACACAGCGGCCACAGTACATTCCGTTCCCAGTTTTTCTTATGGATCTACCGCTGTCATTGACGGCGAAATTGGTTTATGCGCAGATGCTGAGCCGCGCCTTGCTTTCCCAGAAGAACGGTTGGACGGATAAGGAGGGGCGGGTGTATATCCTGTTCCCGGAATCAGAGATGTGCAAGACAGTCCACAAGGGGCTGACCACAATAAAAACGGCGCTGCGGGACCTGGAAAAGGCAGGGCTTCTGGAGAAAGCGCCGCAACCGCACAGCAGCGTCAACCGCATCAGGTTGAAGATCATTCCAGACTCAAAAACAAGGAAGAAAGAACAAGCTGTCAATCCGGGAATCAGAGATTACAGCTACGAGGGGGAGGAGAGCTTATGAAAATGGATAATATAATCCGCGTCCCGACCGTAAAGCCGGGAGAAAATGATTATCGTGGAGAGGATGGACTGCTCCACTGCGGCATATGTGGAGAGGCGAAAGAAGCTTTCTTTGAGGGCGGTTTTCGTCTCGGTGGGAAAGACCGCCATCCAATCCCATGCCACTGCCAACGGGAGGAGAAGGCTAAGCGGGAGAAGGAATATCAGGAACAGAAACACCGGGACACCGTATTCCAACTGCAACAGCAGGGCTTTCAGAATCCGATCATGCGGAACTGGACGTTTGACACCGCGTCGATCCACACGGAACGACTGGAACAGTGTCGCCGCTATGTAGAACGCTGGGATGATGTCGTAAACCAGAATGCGGGACTGCTTTTCTGGGGGAAAGTCGGTACGGGGAAAAGTTTTCTTGCAGCCTGTATCGCCAATGCGCTGATCGAAAAAGAGGTGCCGGTCTGCATGACAAATCTCGCCGCTGTGATTGATCATGATTTTGAAGGCCGAACGGAGTACATTCAAAAGCTCTGTGCCTCTCCACTGCTTATTTTGGATGATTTTGGCATGGAACGCGACACCAAGTTTGGGCGGGAGACTGTATATCAAGTGATCGATGGGCGATATATCAGCGGAAAGCCACTGATTGTTACCACTAATTTGACGCTGAAAGAGCTGAAAAAACCGCAGGACGCCGACCAGGCGCGAGTATTTGATCGGGTACTATCAATGACAACACCTGTTTTGTTTTCAGGGTCGAGCCTCCGTCACGAGCAACGGGAAGAAAAACAGCGATTACTGAAATCTATATTTGGGAAAGAGGGATGCTGATGGACAGGGAAGGAATCATTATCCACGAAAGCAAAGGCAACAGGACATCAAAAGTTCCAATCTGGGAGAAAGTCAATCTAACACTGCCGGAGGCTGCGGAGCTGTATAACATCGGCATCAATCGTCTGCGGGAGATCAGTGATGATGATTGTTGTCCGTTTGTCCTGTTCGTTGGAAACAAGAGATTGATAAAAAGAAAGAAATTCGATGAATACTTAGACGAAACATATTCTATCTAGTTGATAAAGCACCTTTGATGTGGTATGTTGTGTGTACTATCCATAAGGCGCTTTTCGGAAAGGAGTTGTAAGTTTTGGCAGAAAAGCGCAAAGATAAACGGGGCCGTGTTCTCCGCGCCGGTGAGACACAGCGGAAGGATGGTACCTATGATTATCGCTACTGGGATATACACAACAAGCGTAGGAGCATCTACGCTAAGACACTGGATGAATTGCGACGCAAGGAGGAAGATGTTCGCCGGGATCTGGCAGACGGTATCGACTATACTGCTGGTGAGATCACTGTAGCTGAGCTGGTTGACCGATATTTTGAGATTAAGCGGAATGTCAAACAAAATACCATGCGAGCCTATGGAACGGCGATCAAGCGAATCCACGAGGATGAGTTTGGAAAGAAGAGAATTCGCTCTGTGAGATTGTCCGATGCTAAGAAGTGGTTTGTCAGTCTCCATGACAAAGGACTAAAACGGAATACTATTACAGTCGTTCAAAGTGTTGTCCGGCCTGCCTTTGAAATGGCAGTAGATGACGATATTATCCGTAAAAATCCGTTTAAGTTCAAACTCTCTGATTTGCTTCCCGATGATTCGTACAAGCGGAATGCACTGTCTGAAGCACAGCAGAACAAATATCTGCAATTCATTCGTGATTATGGCAATGACAACTATTATGACGACATCGTGATTTTAATGGAAACGGGTCTGCGTGTCAGTGAACTGTATGGCCTCACGAAATCCGATTTGGATCTGAAAGGGCGAAAGATTTTTGTTCGCCGTCAGCTCTGCCGGACAGCGGAACAGCCCTACTTCATATGCCCGCCGAAAACATTAAGCGGTATTCGGAACATTCCTTTATCAGAGGCCGCGTATATGGCGTTTCGGCGTGTCCTTGCAAGCAGACCGACACCCAAGGTGGAAGCCCTCATTAATGGGTGTAGCGGCTTTTTGTTTTTGGATAAGGATGAAAAGCCGAAAGTGGCAATGCACATAGAGAACTACATGCGTTGTATGCAGAGGAAGTATCGGGAGATTTACGGCAACGACATGCCCACGGTTACGCCCCACGTTCTCCGGCACACATTCTGTACCAATATGCAGCAGACTGGGATCGATGTAAAAAGCCTGCAATATCTGATGGGGCATTCCAATGTCAGCGTGACACTGGATATATATACCCATAACAGTTATGAGTCTGTTGAGAGGGCTTTTCGGGCTGTCGTATGTTAATACACGCAGCAGTTTTATTAAGCCGATTTTGGCTTTATTTACGCCAGTCCCTACGCCACCTTGCGGTAGAAAAGTGTAGATTTGCAAAGGTTTAGGCGGGGCATGAGAAAAGACCATATAGTCACGAAACCCTTGAAAACTCGACATATTTTGTCACCTGGTTGCGCAGTTTGCCCGTCGGCACCGACGGACGGCATGTACTAATACCGTACGATTCAAAAAAGAGCGCCTCCGGGCGCTCTTTTTTCATGCCGTTCCGCAGGGGATCAGGCGCCTGCATCAATCAGGATGGCCGGCCGGACCATCGGGTTATGGTCCCAAGGCCAGGTCCCCTTGTCGTTGACTGTACCGCCGTTGCCCCGGACGATGACGGGGGAGCCCATGTTCAGCCCGAGTGTGCGCAGCCACCAGGGAAGGGTTGTGTCCTTATCAATGCCGGACCTTTCAGCGCGCGACCGCGCATAGGATGTCGGTCGACAGTCCCGTTCTGCGTCAGAATGCAGGTATTGGCCTGCTTCTACGGCGCTGAGCACGAAAAATTTGTCCTGCACCGGCATTCCCTGATCAGTGTCGGGATACGAGACGTTCTCATGGGGCGAAGAAAGGGAGGTCAGGATCCGCTGCCGTTCCTCAGGAGCGAAGGCTTTCGCATAGAAGCAGTGATTCAGCCAGCCCCGCAGAGAACTGCCCTCCCAGGAGACGCTGGTGGAGAAAGAGCCGTCATACAGGTGGGCATCCAGTGTATAGCGGCTCAGCAGGAGCAGCTTCGTGCCGTCCCTTTCCAGGACGATCCATTCGATAGGCTCGGTCCCGTTCTCCCTGTCGCCGTCCTGTTCGTAGGAACCGAAGACGATGACAGAACCTGTTTCTGCGCTTTTCAGAGCCTCCAGTTCCATTGTCGGTGTGGGCTCATGCGCTGTCCGTTGACCGTTCTGCATTTCCATGACGCCTTCCAGCGCAGAGATGCTTGCCCTCAGAGCGGGGCGGATGCCGAAATCGTCATGGTCGAGGCTCTTGCCCTTATGGTCGAAACTGCCGAAGTAACCGCAGAACGAAGCGTAGCTCTGCCCGTTTCCCGGCGTGCGCAGCCACCACTGACAGGTTCCGTCCTGGCTGAAGCCGGAGCCGATGGCATGAGCGTAGGCAGTGACTCCACAATACCGGTCGCCTTCTGTCGGGAAGAAACGCCCGGCCTCCTGTGTGCTGAGCAGGAACAGTCTGTCCTGCGTGGCGTTGCCGGGATCCGTGTCCTCTTCAGGATTCTTATCCGCCGGAACGTCGGATGTCAGGATACAGTCCTGTTCCTCCGGGAGAAAGGCCGCCTCCAGGAAATCTTCGTTCAGCCACGCGCGCAGGGAACTGGTCTCCCAGGTCGCATCGTCACCGGCCAGATCGTAGGGCTGCGCGTCCAGAGCGAGGCGGCTGACGAGCAGCAGGGTGTCGCCGTCCCTTTCCAGGACGATCCATTCGACGGGCTCAAGGCCGTTCTCGGGATCCGCATCCTGTTCATAGGCTCCGAAGACCAGGATACTGCCGACCGCAATCTGTGCCGTGCCTGCTTCAGGCTCTGCCTCCGTCTGAGGTTCTTCGGTCGCTTCAGGCTGCGCTTCGGGTACAGCGGTCGCTTCCGACGTCTGCGGCGCAGCTGTTACTTCGGCTTCCGGCAGCGGCGGGAGGCTGTCCTGACGGACAGCGGTGCATCCGACGGATGCGGCTGCCAATCAGAGGGCCAGCAGGACTGCCGTTACGGTCTTTAGGGTTCTTTTCATGGTGTTCGATTTCCTTTGTTGTCATATTCCGGCGGGATCCGGACCGCCGGGCCTTGTGTACGCACATTATATCAGCGATCGGTCCCTGTGACAATCAGCGGAACCTTGCCCGAGCCTGTGCAGTCTGCTACAATAAGGGCAGAGAAATGAACGAAACGGGAGGTCGCGACCATGCGCCAATACGATACCGCTGAACTGGAATGGGAACTGGGGATGCCCGCTTCTGCCTGGGCGGAGACGGACCTGACGGTACGCGTCGAGCACGGGGACAGGGCCTGGACCGTCCGCGGATTCTATAAGGGGGACGGCCGCTACGCCGCTCGTTTCCTCCCAGACGAGCCGGGGGAATACCGATACCGTACGGAAGGTATCGTCAGTACATCCGGCAAGGTAGACGTGGAGCCCGCTCTTCCGGGACGCCACGGGATGCTGCATGCGGAAGGCAGCGCGTTCGCATATGCGGACGGGACGCCGTTCTATCCCTTCGGCACCACGGTCTACGCCCTGGCACACCAGGAGAAAGAGCTGATCGACACGACGATCGACAGCCTTGCGCATGCTCCTTTCAACAAGGTCAGGATGTGCGTTTTTCCCAAACATTATCACTACAACCATAATGAGCCTGATCATTATCCCTTTGAGAAAGACGAAAAGGGGGACTGGGACGTCAGCAGACCCTGCTTTGCTTTCTGGGATGCTCTGGAAGAAAGGATCCGTCAGCTGGACGCTCTCGGGATTCAGGCGGATCTTATCCTCTTCCATCCCTATGACCGCTGGGGTTTCAATACGCTGACCAGAGAACAGAACCTCATGTATCTGGACTATCTTCTGGCTCGTCTCTCTGCGTTCCCCAACGTCTGGTGGAGCCTGGCGAACGAATATGATCTTACCGGTAAGTCGGATTCTGAATGGGAAGAGATCGAAGAGCATGTCGCTGCGGGAGATCCGTACGGCCATCCGCTGTCCAATCATAACTGCTTCCGTTTCTGGGATTTCTCGAGACCGAATGTCACGCATACGTCCATGCAGACCAAAATGTTCTTCTGCATCAATGACTGGCGCAGGCAGTATGGGAAGCCTGTGCTGATCGATGAATGCTGCTATGAGGGCAATCTGCCTCAGGCCTGGGGCAGTATCTCGGGCATGGAGATGACCGCAAGATTCTGGCGAACCGTTGTTCAGGGGGCCTACTGTACGCATGGCGAAACGTTCCTTGACGACAATGATGTGCTGTGGTGGGCCAAGGGGGGAGTCCTCAAAGGCGAGAGCCCGGCTCGCATCGCATTCCTGCGTGAGATCACGGAGTCTCTGCCTGGGCCGATCGAAGGGATCGACACGGCTCTGGATCAGGTCCGGATCATGCCGGAAGGAGAACGCGCATCGATCGAAAGCCCTTTTCTCAGAGCCTTCCTGAAACTGGGTGATGACATGAAACTCTTCACAGCCGCTGAGCCGACTTACGCGGGACATGTGGGAGATGACGCTTTCCTTATCTACTATGACAGACGCACGCCGGCCCGTGATATCCTCCGGCTTCCGGAAGGATCATGCTATAAGGTAGACGTGATCGATACGTGGAATATGACGAGAACGACCGTTTCCGAGTCGGCTGTGAACGGGGATGAAATCGAGCTGCCCGGAAAAGAGAACATGGCGCTTCTCGCCGTCCGTGTCAGCCGGTAAAAGTCCGTAATTTCGGGACATGACGCAAATAGACTTGCACATTTCCCGAGTCCATGATAGAATACTCGGGTATCCGAAAACGGAGGTGGATGGAATGAAAAGATTCCGCACCGGCTTGGCTGTGCTGCTGGCACTCGCGAGTGTGTGCTTGGTACTGTCCGGTTGTGCCGATAAACTGCTTTACGGTCAGTGGAACCTGGTGGGCACCGAGCTGCAGGACGGTTCCAATCTCGAACCATATCCTATCAGCGTGACCTTGGAACTCAAAAGGGATGGAAGCGCGTATATGTATGACACTCTGTTCGGGACCCTGAAGCGCAACGGCTATCGTTTCGAACTGACCACGCTTTCTACAGGAGAGGTGATTACCGGCACCTGGACGCTGGTCGATACCTATCTTCTGGTTTATCCTGATAATTCCGAAATGGTCTACCGATTCCAAGCGGTCAACAGAAGCTGACAGAAAGAAAAGGGCAGCGGAAGCTGCCCTTTCTCTTTGGATGCATGGAGCCGTGGATAGTCCGGCTTGCGGCTTTTGCATGAGCTATGCCTGAAAATTCCGTTTTTATGGGAAAAATGAAAAGTTTATGCCCTGAAAATCGTGAAGGTTGTTGCATAGACTTGTCTGCAAACAATATGATATACTTACGGAAGCGAAAGCACAACACATAATACAGGGAGGGCTTTTTTCTTGAAAAACAAAGCCTATGAAACAGCCGCCAGGCTGTGGAACATGGAGACCGAAACGCTGCGCTACATGGCAGAGGTCATCAATGAAAAAACATTCACACAGGCGGTGCAGGCGATCAGCAACGTCCTCGACAACGGGGGACATATCCTTGTAACTGGCAAGGGAGCGACCGGCATGACCGCAAGAGCTTTCGCCAACGAACTCAGTGAACTGGGTTACCCTGTCGTTTTTTTCGAACCCAACGTGACGCTCCTCAATGTGATCCATGATCGCGATATGGTGATCTTTGTTTCCAAAGGCGGCGCGACGCCTGAAGTCGTACGTCTGCTAGAGCCGGCCAAAGCACGCGGATGCAAGATCGTTGGCATCACCCAGAATCCTGCTTCCATGCTTGCCATGATGAGCGACATCATGCTGCGGATCATCGTCGTCAAGGCGATGAAGGAGAGCGATGATCTGGGACAGGGTGCCAGCATCGCGCTGACAGCGCTTCTGGATGGAATCATTGCGGCTCTCGTGGAATACCGCAGACCCGAGGATGGGGAATAGCTGAAAAACAATGGAACGCCCGCACATTCGGTGCGGGCGTTTTTTGTGTTTTACGGCTCATATATGCCTGTAAAACGGGCCATATTGAAAAAAGAAGTACGGTCTGATAAAATATAGAGAGACTCGGGAAAGGAGGAGAGAGCCATGGCCAAATCGTCGTCTGGCAAAAGGACCCGCAGAAGGATCGTGTTTTTTGTCATCCTTGGAATCGTTCTTGCGCTTCTGATCGCATTTGGGACCAGTCTGGCACAGCTGTCCCGTCTCAGGGCAGAATACCGTGAGCTCCAGAAGCAGGATGAAGCGGCAGACTTGGAGATCTCTCTTCTGGAAGAAGAACTCGAGTATTCAAAGACGGACAACTTCATCCGCAGGATGGCCCGTGAGCTGCTCGGATGGGTAGAACCGGGCGATACGAAGATCGTTGACGATTCGCAGGAGTAGGATGAGTATGGAACGTCTGGCAGTATTGGATATAGGATCGAATTCCGTCCGTATGATGATCGCGGAAGCCGGTGAAGACGGCACCGTTCAGGTCCTTAGCAAGGATCGCCGGATCACGCGGCTTGCGGAAGGTATGGTAGGAACAGACAGGATCGGCAGGGAAGCCATGGCGCGGACGCTGCAGGGCATCGGAGAGCTTCTCGATGCGGCACAGGCAGCTAACTGCACCAGGATCCTTCCCTTTGCGACCGCTGCTGTCCGAAACGCCAAAAACCGTGAGGAATTCATCCAGGAATTCCATCGTACGACTCATCTGCTCTGCCGTGTCCTGACCGGGGAAGAGGAAGCTAAAGCTTCTTTCCTGGGAGCGGCTCAAGGAGAGACGGCTGCGTTGATCGACATAGGCGGCGGTTCGACTGAAGTCATGCTTGGTCAGGATGGAGAAAGTCAGGCGGCCCGCTCATTCCCCATGGGCGCTGTCGTGGCTATGGAGCGTTATCCGCTCGGTGATCCCGTAGACGGATTGAGCCTTCTTGCAATGGAGCAGTGGATCCAGAACGTGCTCCGTCAGAACGATGCAGAATCCGTACAGGAAAAAGCCCGAGAAATGGATATGCGGCGTTGGATCTGTGTAGGCGGTACGGGAACATCTCTGGCTTCCATGGATCTGGAGCTGCAGACCTACAGTGACACCGCAATCCATAATCACAGCCTTGCTTATCAGAAAATCGTGGATTGGCGAGACCGGCTCGGCGCAATGAAGCTGGAGGAACGCAGACGCGTGATCGGACTGGACCCGGCACGAGCTGATATCATCGTTGGGGGCCTGACGATTCTCATCGGTCTTATGGATTACTTCAAGATCCCCGGGATCCGAATCTCATCCGGAGACAATCTGGAAGGCTATCTACGGATGAGACTGTTTATGGAACCTCGGAAAGAAAATTAAATAGGGGATTGACAAAGGAACGTTCATTTGTTACAATACTCCTTGCCCTTAGGGGCAAACGTCGCGGGGTAGAGCAGTCTGGTAGCTCGTCGGGCTCATAACCCGGAGGTCGAGAGGTTCAAATCCCTCCCCCGCAACCATTTGAGATGACCTTTACGGTCATCTTCTCTATGGCGCAGTAACTCAGTTGGCTAGAGTACCCGGTTCATACCCGGATTGTCAGCGGTTCGAATCCACTCTGCGCTACCACAGCTCGGAAGCTTTCAGGCTTCCGAGCTTTTCCTTTTTGCTGATGGCAGAGATGCTCCTTGACGCTCCAGCTGCTTCCTGTTATTCTGTACCCATGGTGCAGCTAAACTGCGCCGGCTTGCTTTGGCAGTGACAGAGTAGGAGAAAAGAAGAGGCCGAATGAATATCTATCTTGCTTTTACGCTTTTTTCCGTTATGATCCTCGTCTACTGGATCGTGTCGGAGATTTTTACGATGCTGTTCCGTTTCATGGGGCTCCCGGATGAGAAAGCCCGTTTTCAGGTTATGTCTCTTCTTACGGGATGCGGTTTCACAACACATGAGAGTGAAATGTTCATTTCATCCCGTTCCCGAAGACGTCTCGTAAGAGTGACAATGCTTTTCGGCTATGTTTTCAATGTCACGATCGTATCCGCTTTCGTCAACGTATTTCTCTCCATGAAGATCACGGAGATCGGACACGATCTGGCTGGCATGGTCATTCCCCTCGTTGCGGCTTCCGTCATCGTTATCTTTATGCGGATCCCTGCCGTAAGGTCCTGGGGAGACCGGTTTATAACGCGGATTGCAGGACGGATCGTACATGAGACTGCTGCAAACAGCGTTATGATCCTTGACTACATTGGCGGAGGTACGATCGCCAGTGTAAGCTTGAAACAGGTCCCCGAGGCTTTCCGTGGGATGGATCTGGAGACGATCGACATGCGCAATCGATTCCATCTTCTGATCATGCTGGTGGAGCGCGGAGGAAATGCAGAAGCAGCGCGCGCTGATACGGTGCTTCTGGAAGGGGACAAACTGACGGTGTTCGGGGAGTATCCGCGCATCTGTGAAGCTTTTGAAGCACAGGAACGTTTTTCAGATGAGGAAAACTCTTGATCCGGGCTGTATTGTTTGATGTCTTCGAGACACTCGTCACACACTATCGGACACCTCTGTATTTCAGTGAAGAGATCGCACGGGATCTGGGACTTCCTCTTGAGCAATTCAGAACACTCTGGAGAGCATCCGAGTCTGATCGCAGCACCGGGCTGCCTCTGGATACCTGCCTTGCTCGGATCCTTTCCTCCTGCGGACGGGATCCGGCCCCTGACAAGATCCGTAGGATCGTGGATAAACGACTGGAAACGAAACGCCTCTGCTTTGCCTCGATGCGTTCGGATATCCCCGTCATGCTCCGACGGCTGCGCTCGGGGGGGCTTAAGATCGGGATCGTTTCCAACTGCTTTTCGGAAGAGGTCACAGCGATCAGAGAGAGTATCCTCTCTTCTCTGACGGATGCCATGGCTCTTTCTTTCGAGGAGGGTGTGGAAAAACCGGATCCAGAACTGTTTCTGCGATGCGCTCACAGACTGGGAGTTACACCGGAAGCCTGTGTATATGTAGGCGATGGGGGAAGTAGAGAGCTTCCTGCAGCGGCATCTGTCGGCATGCGGACTTATCAGGCCCTATGGTATTTTGCTGACAGTGGATTGAAACACGGGCCTGTAGCTCATAATACGATTCCTGCAGAGACCCCGGAGATACTGATGGATCTGGTCTTCGAAGCACTGCTTGACAATTGATGCGGGATATCCGAGGGAGATGACGGTTTCCCTTGCGTTCCGCGGCAGCTTGTTCTATCATTAGTAATCATATAGCGAAGAAGGAGACCATACCGGAACTTTTTTGGACGTTTTCGCGTCTGTCCTGATGCACCGGGAAGTTCCGGAATAAGTTTTGAATGAGGAGGTTACCATGAGTGGATTGACGATCTGCATGTACGGTGCAGCGAGCAACCGGATCGATCCTAAATATGTGGATGCTGTCGAGGCTTTTGGCCGTGAGATCGCTCTCAAAGGCTACCGTCTGATTTATGGCGGAGGCAGCAGCGGCCTAATGGGAGCCTGTGCCAGGGGAGTCATCTCTGAAGGCGGTACCGTAATCGGCGTGACTCCGCATTTCCTGCATGTCATGGAGCCCGTTTTTGAGGAGTGCACTGAAACTATCCGAACTGAATCGATGGCCATGCGCAAACAGGTCATGGAAGAAAATGCTGACGCCTTCGTCATCGTTCCCGGAGGCATCGGCACCTACGATGAGTTTTTCCAGACACTTACTCTGAAAGATCTGGGGCGACACCATAAGCCTATCGTCCTGTATAACATCGATGGCTATTTCCAGCCTACGATCGACCTTATCCGTACGGGAATCGAGGAAGGCTTCATCAATGGCCACGTTGCTTTGGCTTTTTCGGTCGCGAACAGTCTGGAAGACGTGTTTCGACAGATCGAGGAGGAAATTGCGCAGGCTTCGGAAACAGAAGAGACAGAAGCATAAAGCATAAATATAAACAGCGGCGGGGTGCAGCCCTGCCGCTTGTTTTGTTTATCTGCCTTCAGATCATCTGTTCCTTTCTCATTTGTTTCCAGACAATTGCCGCTCCAACAGCAGCCAAAAGCGCGGTCAATGCAATCACTGATTCGGTTACTGCAAGATGGACTCCGAAGGAGGACAGAAGAGAGACCGCTATGTCTGCTGCCGCATGGATCAGAAAAGCAAGAGGGAAGAGCCACAGTTTCTTCAGGTTTCCTGCCGAACGCCACACATAGACCGATAAGGCCAGATGGAGTACAACAGCGGAGATCCTTTCAAGACCGCCCGCGAGGAACTGCCAGGAAGGTGTTTCCACAAGAGCCCTTGTAGCTGCTGTCAATGTACCGGCTGCATCTGCCGGGATCAGGGATGTCAGAGTGTCCGCCAGTCCCAGATTGATGAGGATAGAATAGAGGATATTGTTCATCATGGCATTCCCCAGGATCGCGACAGCCTCGAAACCTCCGTGACCGGCACCGTACATAAGCGCATTTATGTCTTTGGAAAGATATCGCCTGAGGACAGTTTTCATTGCAAGGAAACGACCCGACTCTTCAAATAGGCCTGCCATGATGCCGCCATATAGAGCCAGACTCCAGGGATTACTCCGTATTCTCGTTCCCAGTGATGATTCCAGGATAATCTGATGTATGAGCGCTTCAAGAGTCAGGGCAAACAGAAACATGACGGCGCATCCGATGAAAAAAGGGAGAACGTCTGCTTTTTTTCTGAGCCTCAGCCAGAGAAACAAACCTACGGGGATGGCCAATGCAATGAGACATGACAGGATCATGCAGATGATTGATAAGACAGGCACCTTGTCCATGATGACTCCTTTCCGGATCAAGAGAGCATCCTTGTGCGTATGACAGTTCTGAATGTTTTATCTTCAATGATATTATACAGAAATAGAGAAACATAATCCACCGATTGATTATGAAAAGGAAGTGTTCGTGCATGTCCCGCAGATGAAAACTCAGCCTGACTGTGATACAATGTGTCTGTATACAAAGAAGGAGGAACGACAATGAAAAAAGAACAGATGGAACAGATCCTGCGGGAGACAGCTTATGTCCGTACGAGCGGTACTCCTGAAGAACTCCACTGCGCAGAAACGATCATGGATGTCTGCCGAAGCTGGGGACTCGATCCTCATCTGGAGACGTTCCCTGTAGCAATGAGCCACATCTTTGAAGCACACCTGTATGCCGATGGAAGGGAAGTCCCCTGCAAAGGATTTAAGCTGAGCGGGAACGCGGATCTCGAAGCGCCGCTCGTCTATCTTCCGTCAACGGATCCTGCATCCCTGACAAAAGTAAAGGGATGTATCGTGCTTGTGGACACGGGCATGAGTTACTGGGTCTATCATGACCTCCTGGAAGCAGGTGCCGCAGGTTTCATTACCTACGACGGCAATGTGAATTATCCGGACGATGACATCGATCAGAAGGAACTGCGGCCTTATGTGAGTCTGGGCCATCTCATCCCCGGCGTGAATGTGAATGCTAAAACCGCAAGAGCCCTCGTAGCCGAAGGAGTGAAGAATGTCCGCATTGTTCTGCGTCAGGCAGAATACCGCGGCGAGTCTCGCAACGTAGTTCTGGATCTTCCGGGAGAGACGGACGAATGGATTGTCTTCACTGCTCATTATGATTCCGTTCCTTTGTCGGTAGGTACTTATGACAATATGACAGGCAGCGTCGGCCTCCTGGCAATCGCAGATGAGTTCCGTAAACAGCCTCACAGGCTCGGACTGCGATTCGTATGGTGCGGTTCGGAAGAGCGCGGTCTTCTGGGATCGAAGGCATATGTCGCCGCTCATGAGGATGAATGGGACCGTTTCCTCCTGAATATCAATCTGGACATGATCGGGTCTGCTATGGGCCGCTTCATCGCTGTATGTTCCGCAGAGGAGAAACTTGTTCACTATATCGAGTATCTCGGAATGGAAAAGGGTTTCCCGGTCTCGGCAAGGACCGGAGTCTATTCCAGCGATTCCACACCTTTCGCTGACAAGGGGATCCCTGCACTGTCATTTGCCCGGCTGACAGGTCCTGCAACGGGAACGATCCACAACCGTTATGATACGATCGACATCCTGAAAATGGAAAGGATGGAAGAGGATGCCGCCTTCATCTGTGCTTTTACGGAGCGTATGGCGAACGCAGCTTTCATGCCTGTATCCAGGGAGATCCCACAGGATGTACATGACAAACTCGACGTTTATCTTTCCCGCAAGCGGGACGATAAGAA
Organism: Bacillota bacterium; assembly: GCA_016281935.1. Lineage (GTDB taxonomy): Bacteria > Bacillota > Clostridia > Christensenellales > UMGS416 > JAEEJN01. The sequence goes on from JAEEJN010000038.1 coordinate 89,786, forward strand.
ATAAGGAGGCGAACACATGACAATCGAACAAGCCAAGAATGAACTCGCCAGGCTCCAGGTGCAGATGTATGCCTACCGCTATGCTCTGAGCCAGATCTCTCTTGATGCAGCGACCGTCGGCCCCAAAGACACAGTGGAAGGACGGGGCGTAGCACTGTCCGTTCTTGCCGGCGCCTTGTATGATATCTCGATGAAGGATGAGACAATCTCACTTCTGGAATCCCTCAGGGAAAAGAGCGACGAACTGAACGAACTGGAAAAAAAGGAAGTTGAGGAACTCCTTCGGAGTCACGATGAACTGTCCAAGATCCCCCGAGAGGATTATCTTGCCTATCGGGCGCTCCTGAATGAAGCAGATGCCGTATGGCACAAAGCCAAACTAGAAGATGATTTTGAAGCTTTCCTGCCTTGCTTGGAAAAGATCGTAGACTTCAACAGGAAAATGGCAGCATGGATTCATCCGGATAAAGCTCCCTATGATGTGCTGCTGGACCGCTATGAGCGCGGCCTTACGATGGAGAAAGCGGACGCGTTCTTCGAAGCAGTGAGGAAGAGCGTAGTTCCGCTCCTCGCAGCTGTTACTGCAGCGCCTCAGGTCGATGATTCTTTCCTTCACCAGAACTTCCCTGTGGAAAAGCAGCGGATCCTGTCCGACAGGCTGATGGAGATGCAGCATATTGACCGCGGTCACTGCGTGATCGGTGAGACGGAGCATCCCTTCACATCCGGCTTCAATCATGCGGATGTCCGTATCACGACTCATTACTATGAGGACAATTTCTCCGACTCCATGTATTCCGTGATCCATGAAGGCGGTCATGCTCTCTATGAACTGGGTATCGATCCTGCTTTGGACTACACGGTCCTCGGAGGCGGAGTCTCCATGGGTATCCATGAGAGCCAGTCCCGTCTGTTTGAGAACATCATCGGAAGAAGCCGCGGATACGTGAAGAATCTTCTTCCCATCCTGCAGGAGATTTTCCCGGATCAGATGAAGGGCGTTACTGCGGAAGCGCTGTATAAAGCACTGAACAAGGTTGAGCCGTCTCTCATCCGTACGCAGGCGGACGAACTGACCTACTCGCTTCACATCATGGTGCGATATGAGATCGAGAAGCGTCTGATCGACGGTACCCTGGAATGCAAAGACGTACCGGAGGAGTGGAACCGTCTCTATAAGGAGTATCTGGGGATCGACGTTCCCAACGACAAGGAGGGCTGTCTGCAGGATACTCACTGGTCGGGCGGCATGATCGGTTACTTCCCGTCTTATGCTCTTGGTTCTGCATACGGCGCACAGATGGTGGAGAAGATGAAGGAAGACTTCGATTTCGATGCGTGCCTGGATCAAGGTGATCTTTTGCCCATCATTGCCTGGCTGAAGGAGAAGATCCACCGTTATGGTTCCTCGAAAGATCCTTCCTGGATCCTCGATAACTGTCTGCAGGCTGAATTCGATCCTTCATGCTATACCCGGTATCTGGAAAAGAAATACTCTGATATCTACGGCCTGTAACAGCAAAAAGAATGCAAATTTCCCGGCTTCCCCCCCTTGCAACGGGGGGAAGCTGTGTGTTATAATTTTCAAGACTACGCACTTCGGCGTGCGATCCGGGCGGTGCCCCGTAGGGTGCCCGGTTCTTTTCATGTCCGGAGGAGGTCCAACAAATTTTTTAGGAGGCTATCTATGGCTATCATCTCCATGAAACAGCTGCTGGAAGCCGGTGTCCATTTCGGTCATCAGACCCGCCGCTGGAACCCCAAAATGAAACCCTACATCTTTACCCAGAGGAATGGGATATTCATCATTGACTTGCAAAAAACTGTTCGCAAGGTTGATGAAGCGTACAATTATGTGCGTGATTTGGCCGCAAATGGCGGAAATATCCTCTTCGTAGGCACGAAAAAGCAGGCAGCTGAGTCCATCGCTTTCGAAGCGAAGCGCTGCGGCATGTACTACATCGATCAGCGTTGGCTGGGCGGCACGCTCACCAACTTCAACACGATCCGCGGCCGTATTGCTTATCTGAAGAGCCTGTATGAGATGGAAGAAAACGGCACTTTCGAGCAGCTCCCCAAAAAGGAAGTCGTCAAGCTCCTGGCCGAGCGTGAGAAGCTCGAAAAGAACCTCGGCGGCATCAAGAACATGACCCGCCTGCCCGACGCCATCTTTGTCGTCGATCCCCGTAAGGAACACATCGCTGTGGCTGAAGCCCATAAGCTCGGTATCCCGATCGTCGGCATCGTCGATACGAACTGCGATCCTGATGAGATTGATTACATCATCCCCGGCAATGATGACGCTATCCGCGCCGTCAAGCTGATCCTGTCCGCCATGTCCAGCGCCGTGCTGGAAGGCCGTCAGGGCGAATCCTTCGACCAGGATGCTGCTGAAGCTGCCGTGGCTGAAGAAGCCGAAGCCGAGCAGACCGAGGAAGAGGGAACGGAAGAACCCGCTGAAGACGAAGAATAATCGATAGGGAGGACAAGAGATGTTTACTGCTAAAGACGTTATGGCCCTGCGTGAACGTACCGGCTGCGGCATGATGGACTGCAAAAAAGCGCTCGTCGAGACCGACGGCGATATGGATAAGGCTGTAGAGTTCCTGCGTGAAAAGGGACTGGCTGCTGCCGCTAAGAAGGCGAGCCGTATCGCTGCCGAAGGCATCGTCGAGAGCTATATCCACATGGGCGGAAAGATCGGCGTCCTCGTGGAAGTCAACTGCGAGACTGACTTTGTGGCCAAGACCGATCAGTTCCACGCTTTCGTGAAGGACGTGGCTATGCAGATCGCTGCCGCGAACCCCACCTATGTCTCCTCTGAAGAAGTCCCCGAAGATGTGATCGAGCATGAGCGTTCCATCCTGCGTGCGCAGGCTCTGAACGAGGGCAAGCCCGAGAAGATCGTGGAGCGCATGGTAGACGGCCGCATCAAGAAGTTCTTCTCCGAGAACTGCCTGCTGGATCAGCCCTTCGTCAAGGACGGCGACAAGACCGTGCAGCAGTACCTGAACGAGCAGATCGCCACCATCGGCGAAAAGATCTCCATCCGCCGCTTCGTCCGTTATCAGATGGGCGAAGGCCTGGAAAAGCGCCAGGATGACTTCGTAGCCGAAGTCATGGGCCAGATGAAGAAATAAGCCCGAACAATACGCAGCCCACGGATTCCGAAAGAGTCTGTGGGCTTCTTTTACAAAAAACAAGGAGGAAACGGATGCATAAAGAAGTCAAAGGCAACGTGACCTGGGTAGGACATGTGGACTGGGAACTGGAAACTTTCCACGGCGACGAGCTGTCCACAACCCACGGATCCAGCCAGAATGCCTATCTGATTCGGGAGGGCAAGAATGTCCTGATCGACACGATCTGGACGCCTCATCGCTTCGATTTCGTTGAGAATCTGAAAAAGGAGATCGAACTGGACAAGATCGACTTCATTGTGGCAAACCACGGAGAATGCGACCATTCCGGTTCGCTGACCGCCCTCATGGACGAGATCCCCGGTACGCCTATCTACTGCACGGCTGCTGCCGTCAAGAGCATCGAGGGACAATACGGCAAACGAGGATGGAACTTCAAAGTCGTAAAGACGGGCGACAGGGTCGATATCGGCAATGGCAAGGAGCTCGTTTTCATCGAGATGAAGATGCTCCACTGGCCCGATTCCATGGCGACTTATATGACGGGAGACAACATTCTCTTCTCCATGGACGCCTTCGGACAGCACTATGCCTGCGAGGAACTGTTCAACGACCGCGCAGATCAGGCCGTACTCGAAGCGGAGGCCCTGAAATACTATGTGAACATACTGAATCCCTTCTCCATGATGGTCGCCCGCAAACTCGATGAGCTCTCGGGCATGGGGCTGGACATCGACATGATCGCTCCTTCCCATGGCGTCATCTGGCGTCAGGATCCCATGCAGATCGTGAAAAAGTATGCAGCCTGGTCTCATGACTATCAGGAAGACCAGGTGACAGTCATCTACGACACGATGTGGGAAGGAACTGCGAAGATTGCTCACGCGGTCGCCCAGGAGATCTCCCGGCAGAGCCCCGACACCGTCGTCAAGGTCCTGCATATCGCCAAGAACGACAAGAACGACATCATGACGGAGATCTTCCGTTCCCGAGCGGTCGCCTTCGGTTCTCCTACCGTTCTGAATTCGATCCTTTCTTCTGTGAGCGGCCTTTTGGACTTCGCAAAACAGCTCAAGTTCCGCGGCAAGAAAGCCTGCGCTTTCGGCTGCTACGGATGGAGCGGGGAAGGCGTCAAGATCATGCAGGGCAAACTGGCCGAGGCCGGCTTCACCGTGACGGAATCCTCTGTACGATCCATGTGGAATCCCGAAGAAGCGGACTTCGCAGCTGTCGCTCCCATGGTGGAAGAACTCCTTGCCTGACAGTATTTGTTCCCGGCGGCCACGTGCCGCCGGGTTTTCTTTGCGCTTGCCCAACGCAGATATCTCTGCTATAATTGAGAAAAAACCGAGGAGCGAACCATGTCTCTGAAATACAAGCGCGTGATCGCCAAGATCAGCGGCGAAGCCCTTTCCGGACCTTCTCCTTTCGGCATCGACGGCAGGACCGTTGACGGACTCGCGGCGGAACTCAGGCAGATGCATGAGGCCGGCGTGGAAACGGGGATCGTCCTGGGTGCCGGCAACATCTGGAGAGGACGCATCGGAGAGGGGATGGATCGGGTGCAGGCAGACCACATGGGGATGCTCGCGACCGTCATCAACGCCCTTGCCATGCAGGACGCGCTCATTCGGCAGGGCATGGAAGCCGTCGTCATGACAGCGGTCCCCATGGAGACTTTCGCAGAGTATTTCAACTTCCGCAAAGCGAGGAAGGACTTGTCCGAAGGCCGCGCCGTGATCTTCGCGGCGGGGACCGGGAGCCCCTTCTTCACGACGGATTCCTGTGCCGCCCTCCGTGCGGCCCAGATCGAAGCCGACGTCTACCTGAAGGCTACGAACGTGGACGGTGTCTACACGGCGGATCCCCGGAAGGATCCGCAGGCCAGGCGCTACCGCACGCTTTCCACCCGCGACGCCCTGAGGCTCGGGCTGAAAGTAGCGGATGCCACGGCTTTCGCGCTCTGTCAGGACAACGACATTCCCATTGAGGTCTTCGACGCCCACGTGCCGGGCAATATGCTCCGGGTATGCATGGGCGAAGAGATCGGCACCGCGGTCTCCAACTCCGCGGTCACGGCATTCTACGAGGAATAAAAGGGCCGACGGCCCCGCATACGGATTTTGCTGAGGAGGTAAAAACATGGCATCTGTTCAGAGCATCACGAACGACGCTCAGGAGCGTATGGACAAGACGCTGGCGGTCCTTCAGAAGGAACTGACGACCCTGAAGGCCGGACGCGCCAATCCGCAGATCCTCGAGCGCATCACCGTGGATTATTACGGCACGCCGACGCCCATCACGCAGGTCGGCAACGTGTCCGCGCCCGAACCCCGCATCCTGCAGATCGCGGTCTGGGAAGCGAACATGCTCAAGCCCGTCGAAAAGGCGATCCAGGCCTCCGATCTGGGCATCAACCCCATCAACGACGGCAAGACGATCCGCCTCATCATTCCCGAACTCACGACCGAGCGCCGCAAGGAGCTGGTCAAAGTCGTCGGCAATCTTCTGGAAGAGAGCAGGATCGCCATGCGTGCCATCCGCCGCGACTGCATGGAAAAACTCAAGAAATCCGAAAAGGCCAGCGAGATCACGGAAGACGAGCTCCGCAAGGGTGAGACCCAGCTGCAGAAGATCGTGGACACCATGATCAAGAAGGCGGAAGATTCCGCAAAGGCCAAGGAAAAGGAGATCATGTCCGTATGACGGATCCGTTCCTCCTTGCAGGAGAAACGCTCGAGGACGCACTTGCCAGACTGGAAAGGGAATCGGTCAGGCAGGTGCGCCTCCTGGACATGACTTCCCGGAAAGGGGAAGGCTATGACGGCTGGCGGGTCGTCCGCGCCCATATTTCCGAAGACGCACAGACCGCAGACCTCTGGGTCTGCCGGTTCCCGACATTAGATGACTGATCCTCCGTGCCTTCGTATGGGGGATTTTTCCATCCTGAGGTGACATATGACCGAGAACGAGAATTTCGAGTCCCGTCTGAAGGGGCTGACCATGCCCCGTCACGTGGCTTTCATCATGGACGGCAACGGACGCTGGGCCAAAGCGCGCGGGCTCCTTCGGGCCGCGGGCCACAGAGCCGGCGTGGAGACCGTGCGCGAAGTCGTGCGGATGTCCGCCCAGTACGGGATCGAGGTCATCACGCTCTATGCCTTTTCGACCGAGAACTGGTCCCGGCCCGAATCGGAAGTCTCCGCCCTCATGGGACTCTTCCTTTCCGCTCTCGAGCGGGAGATCGACGAACTGGACCGCAACGGCGTGAAGATCCGTTTCCTGGGTGATCTTTCCAGGCTCCCGGCCGCGAACCGCGCGAGCGCCGCGGCGGCCGTGGCGCGCACTTCGGGCAACACGGGCCTGCAGCTCAATCTCGCGATCAACTACGGCAGCCGGGCGGAGATCGTCCGCGCGGCACGGGCTTTCGCGGAGAAAGCCGCCGCCGGCGGACTCGATCCCGCGGATCTGGACGAAGCCGCGTTCTCGGACGCCCTCTACACATCCGGCCAGCCCGACCCCGACCTCGTCGTCCGTACGGCGGGGGAGCTCCGGCTGAGCAACTTTCTCCTCTGGCAGGCGGCATACGCGGAATTCTACGCCACGCCCGTCTTCTGGCCGGATTTCAGCCGGGAGGAGTACGCGAAGGCGCTCCTCGCCTACGCGGGACGGAAACGCCGCTTCGGCGGACTGGAGACTGACAATGCTTAAGCGTACGGTCATATCCATCATCATGCTGCTGCTCGTGGTGGCGGTCCTCGTCTTCCGCGACTGGCTCTTCATCCCCGTCATGGTCGTCTTCTGTGCGGTCTGCAACTGGGAGATCCACAAAGCCTTCCGCTCGGCGGGCTACCGTGTCCAGCCCTGGACGCCTCTCATCCTCGGCATCCTCATGGCGCCGGCCGTCTGGTTCAAAGGCCCCGCCGGCGGTCTCCTGCTCTACATGGTCATGACGGAGCTTTCCCTGATCCTCCTGTTCTTCCGCAACGAGACCTGCGATTTCAGGGACGCCCTCGCCGTCATCTTCCTCATGTTCTACCCGAACATGGGATACATGGTCTACATGCTCATCCACACCACGGCTCCGGGCGCTCTGGGCACCTTCGCCCTGGGCATCGCCCTGTTCGACGCGGGCGTCACGGACATCTTCGCCTTCCTGGGAGGGAAAGCCTTCGGACGCACGAAGCTCGCTCCCGTGATCTCCCCCAACAAGACCGTGGAAGGCTCCCTGTGCGGACTCGTCGGCGGCATAGCCGGCGCGGTCCTGTACTGGTATTTCCTGAAGCTCCTGGGGTCCGACCCGGGCATCAACATCCTGCAGGTCCTGGGCCTCGGCCTCATCTGCTCCCTCATGGGACAGCTGGGAGACCTGCTCGCCTCCTTCGTCAAACGCAGCACCGGCGTCAAGGACTTCGGCCGGATCCTGGGGCCACAGGGCGGTCTGCTGGACCGCATGGACTCCTCCCTCATGACCGTCGTCGGCGTCTACGCCGTGCTCGTATTCATGATCCGATGAAAAGACTGCTCGTATTAGGCTCCACCGGGTCCATCGGGACCCAGACGCTGGACGTGGTCCGGCAGAACCCCGGATGCTTCCGGGTCGCCGGCCTCTGCGCCGGCAGCAGCGCTGCGCTGCTCGAGGAGCAGGCGCGGGAATTCGGCGTGCCCCTCGTGTCCCTCCGCTCCGGGGAATGGAAGGCGGAGGACATCCCCTGCCTTAAGGGCGAGGACGCCGCGCTGCGCCTCATCTCCGAAACGGAAGCCGATATCGCCGTCGCGGCGGTGGTCGGCTGCGCGGGGCTCCCCCTCGTCCTCGCCTGCCTGGAGCGGGGGATGGACGTGGCCCTCGCCAACAAGGAGGCCCTCGTCGTGGGAGGAGACATCGTCATGCGCAGGGCAAAGGAGCTCGGGCGGCGCATCCTGCCCGTGGACTCCGAGCACTCGGCGATCTTCCAGTGCCTGGAAGGACGTCCCGGCGAACCCTTCCGTACGATCCACCTGACGGCGTCCGGCGGCCCCTTCCGCGGGAAGACCCGCTCCGAACTGGAGAACGTCACGGCTGCCCAGGCCCTGAAGCATCCCTCCTGGACCATGGGCGCCAAAGTCACGATCGACTCCTCCACGCTCATGAACAAGGGCCTGGAGATCCTGGAGGCCGTCCGCCTCTTCGGCGCGGAGCCCGGCCAGATCTCCGTGACCGTGCACCCGAAATCCATCGTCCATTCCATGGTCGAGTTCCGCGACGGCGTGATCCTGGCCCAGCTCGGTACGGCCGACATGCGCACGCCCATCCAGTACGCGCTCTTCCATCCGGAACACAGCCCCGTCTGTCCCGCGCCCCGGCTGGACCTGTTCTCCTGCGGGCCCCTGGAATTCTTCCCGCCCGACCGGGAGACCTTCCCCTGCCTGGCGCTGGCGGAACGGGCCGCCCGGGAAAAGGGCGTCCTGCCCGCCGTCCTGAACGCCTCCAACGAGATCGCGGTGGAAGCCTTCCTCCGCGGGGAACTCGGCTTCTACGGCATCCCGGCCCTCGTCTCCGAC
>JAEEJN010000011.1 GCA_016281935.1 Bacillota bacterium
CGATCCCCACAAGAACAACCCCAGGGCGATCCGTGCCTATCTGAAGGCAGGTTTTGAGATCGTCAAAGAACTCCCCGCGCATGAACTGTTCGAAGGAAGATACGCGGACTGCTTCCTGATGGCAAAGGAACTGTGATCCCCTGACGGAAAGGAGTATGACTATGAAGATCGAAAAAGTCACCAAAGGGCCTTTCACCGTGATCGGAAGGGAAGGCTCGACCGAAGACGGTCCGGGCTTCATCCGGAAGCTTTGGGCGGACGCGAACGCACATTTCGGAGAGATCGCGGGGATGGCCAAAAGAGACGCCGACGGGAACTTTGCCGGTTTCTGGGGCGCGATGACCGACTTCACCCGCTCCTTTATGCCCTGGGACGATTTCAACAGGGGCCTCTATCTCGCGGGTGCGGAATGCGAAGACGGGTCCGAAGCTCCGGAAGGCTGGACGAAATGGATCGTACCCGGCTATGAGTACCTGATGGCGGAGAACGACGGCGAGGACGCGTTCCGGGACATGCTGCGGTATATGGAAGAGCACGGCATCCCGCTCGCCGGCGCGGTCCACGACTTCACCTGCCCAAAGACCGGGAAGAACTATATGATGTTCCCGGTCCGGAAACTGTAGACATCTGCTGCGGAAGACAGGATCCATGAGAGCGCTTGTCATCAACTGCAGCCCCGTCAGGACGGGTGCCACGGCGGAGATCGTCCGGATCATATCTGAACAGCTGTCGGACAGGTACGACGTCAGATCCGTCTGCATAGACGACTACCGTTTCGGCTTCTGCACGGGATGCAGGGCCTGCCATACGACGGCCGAATGCGTGCAGCGCGACGGCGTCGAAAACCTGATGGACGAATTCGGGAAGGCCGGCGTCATCGTCGCAGTCTCCCCCTCCTACTGGGCCGACGTGCCGGGCCAGTTCAAGGCCTTCATCGACAGATGCACGCCCTGGTGCGATACGCACGATCCCCACAGGACGCTTCCCCCGGGCAAAAGAGGATACGCGGTCGCGCTGCGCACCGGTCCGGGCCTGAGGGAATGCGAAAAGATCTGCGGCACCCTGGAGCACTTCTTCGGCCATCTGCATATCAAAAGCAGCGGAAGGCTGTGCCTGACGTCCGTCGAATACAGGGACGACGTCGGACCGAGGGAACGGGAGATCCTCGATTTCTGCCGGTCCGTCTGACGGATCCCGGGCAGGGGCCCTTACTTGTGAAGAACAGGAGAAAACACCGATATGCCGATAAAAGATGCGGAAATGGAAGAGATGTTCCGTGATTTCGGATTCAACGGCCGGCCGGAGAAGATGATCTCCTCCGTGAACGGGCTGGAACTGCCGGAAGACTATCTGGCCTTCATGCATGAACACGACGGCGGAGAAGGGCCGCTGGGCGAGAACAATTACGGACGCTTCTACAGGCTGGAAGAACTGGAAGAAGTCAACGAAGACTACGACGTACGGAACAGCTGGCCCGGATACGCGGTCGTCGGAGGCATAGACGACTCGCTCTGGGCCTACAATCCGTCGAAGAAGATCTGGTGTCAGATCGATTCCTGCAATATCGACGAGGATACCTATTACACGGTCTCGGGCAACTTCAGGGAATTCCTGATCAACATGGACCGGGAACTGGCGGACTGACGGCTGCGGAAAGGAGACCCGGATGAAGATCGAGGAATACGGAAAAGAGAACGGCAGTACGATCGTCATGCTGCACGGCGCCAATTTCGTCCACTGTTTCGGCAGGCAGTATCCGCTTGCCGACCGTTTCCATATCGCGGTGCCTCACATCATGGGATTCGGAGAGGAAGCGGACAGAGTGTTCGATACGGAGACCTGCGCCACGGAACTGACGTAATACATCGGGTCGCTGGACAGAAAGGTCCTTCTGGTGGGTTTCTCTCTGGGAGCGCAGATCGCGTTCAAACTCGTATCCGAACATCCCGGGCTGTTTTCCTCCGCCATCCTCGTCAGCCCCTGGCTGATCAAGTCGGAAGCGGAACTGGCGGAAGCTCTGAGGATCAACGAAAAGCAGTTCGCGTCGTTGCGGAAAAAGTGGCTGTGCGGCATCGTCGGGATGATGAACGGCCTGCCGCGCGAGCAGAGGGCGGAGTTCGTGGGACAGATGCAGAACGTGAAGCCCGAAACGATCCGCCGTTCCGTATACAACGGCATCACGCTGGAAAGCGAACCGGGTTTTGCCGGTATGTCGGTCCCCGTCGTCGCACTGGCGGGCGGAAGAGAACAGAAAGCGGTCATCGACAGCGTGAAAAGGATGGCCGAACTGAATCCGAACTGCCGGTATCAGATCTGGGACAGGGCTGCCCATAATATCCCGCCTGTTTTTGCCGGCGATTTCAACCGGCTGATCACGGAGACGGCGAATAAGGCCTCTGTCTGAGGAGATGAACGGATGCTGAAGAACTGCAGATTCGGTTTCGACCCCGCGGGCCTGATCCTGTTCCTGGCCGTCATGCTGCCGAACTTCGTCTGGTTCGCCGTTCCGGCGCCGGACGACGTCCTCCGGGGCGCATCCGTCACGGGTACGCCGGACGCGATCGGGTCGGTCTGCCAGGTGCTGATGACTGCCTCTCTCTGCTTCATCGTCCGCAGGGACCGGACGGATCTGCGGGCTTCGGGCGCGGTCGTCTCCGCCGCGGCCTGCGTCCTCTTCTATTACCTCTGCTGGGGACTGTATTATGCGGGCAGAGTCTCCCCGGCGGTGCTTCTGGGCCTGACCCTGTTCCCCTGCGCGGCGTTCCTCTTCTATTCTTTCGACAGAAGGAATTGGATCGCGGCGATTTTCGCCCTGGCTTTTTCCGTGTGTCATCTGACGCACACTGTCGTCAACTACCTGCTGTAAACAAAGCCCGGAACGCGGAGGGACCGAATGGAAAAGGACAACGGCCGCATCACTATCCGTCAGGCGTCGGCCAAAGACGCCCGGCAGATCGCGGAGATCATCGTCGAGGACTGGAAGGCCGCGTACAGGGGCGTCATCGAGGACGCCTATCTCGATTCCCTGAGCGTGGAGGAACGCTGCGCGAGAGAGGTCGGAAGATACGCTCAGTACACAGTCGCCGCGGAGGGAGAGAAGGTCCTCGGCCTCGCCTGGAACGAACTGACCGACGGCGAAGACACGGACTGCGAGATCGTGGCCCTGTACGTCCGGTACGCGGACAGGAACAGAGGGATCGGAAAGGCCCTGTTCCGGAACGCAGCGGATGACTTCCGGGCGGCCGGCCGGAAAAGGATGATCGTATGGTGCCTCAGGGACAACCTTGAGGCCAGGAAATTCTACGAGGCAATGGGCGGAAAAGAACACAGAGCCGGAAGCCACATCTGGGGCGCCCGGGAGTATCCCATGGTCTCCTACCTTTACCGGCTGGACGGATAAGGAAAACGCACATGACCGAACTGACGAAAGAACAGGCGCGGCGGTTCATCCTCGCCAAACAG
>JAEEJN010000039.1 GCA_016281935.1 Bacillota bacterium
CCCGGTTCTCATCATCAATGGAGACAGTGATTTCGTGGTACCGCTTCCTGCAGTAGAGAAGGCTCAGGAGGTCTATGATGACTGTGACATGGTCATCATCGAAGGCGCAGGACATGGCTACAGAGATGAGGACCTCAGCCTTGCAAGGCTGAGAACGGCGGAGTTCGTGAAAGGAGAAAGAGATGCCTGAAAGGGAAGTGTTCGATCTCTATACTGCGGATAGGGCAAAAACAGATCAGATGGTCTTCAGGGGGGAACCTATACCTGTAGGATTCTATCACCTTGTCGTGCATATCTGTATCTTCGATAGCTGCGGAAGGATGCTGATCCAGCAGCGGCAGCCGTTCAAGCAAGGTTTTTCCAATCTGTGGGACGTGAGTGTAGGAGGAAGCGCTGTACACGGTGACAACAGTCAGTCCGCAGCTGAACGGGAAACATTCGAGGAGCTCGGGCTCAAAGTTGATCTCACGGACATGCGGCCGGCTCTGACGATTAACTGGGAGCGTGGATTTGATGATTATTATGTGCTGAAAAAGGACGTAGATCTCAATGAGCTGCATCTCCAGTATGAGGAAGTCCAGAGCGTACGTTGGGCAGCTCTCGAAGAGATCGAAGAAATGATTGATGAGGGAACGTTCATCCCATATGAGAAAGGCCTGATTCATCTTTTGTTCCATTTGAAAGATCACAGCAGCGCTCATACGAAACCTGATCCGACTGCAAAACAGAAAGGATAACGGCCATGAAACAAGCCGAACAGATATGGATCGTTGCAGGAGATAAGATGGCTGAGCTCATGTCGATGAGAGATCCGGAAAGGATAACTGTCCCGTTCCGGGAAGATCTGTCCAGAGGCAGCTGGTCCGGTTTCGTTTTGGATGAAGATTTTATAAGAGAAAGAAGTGCATTCTGGAACGTTCCAAAGGATGAATATGCTGAAAAGATGATGCCGATCATGAATCTTGATCCGAATGGAGACTATGTGCTCTGCTTTGGAGAAGATGCCTGCTGCCGTGAGAATCTGGCTTTTATGCTGGGGTATCTCAAGACAAAGGGACGTTCTCATCCTGTCCGTGTGAGGATCGTGGATGAACTAACCCTCGATCTCCTGCGGACGTATACCGCCGAGATGTGAACCAGCCTGTTGTGTTGGCTGCATCCGGACAGGATAACGAAGAGCAGCCATACAGCAGGACCCAAAAGTGCTCATCATGATCTGCCGATCATTCTGAAATGACAGGCGGTACAGCTGTTTGCTGTACCGCCTTCCTGTCTGTAAGATGTTCATGCGGACAATAAGCAGGAGGTCCTTGTAGATCAGTCTTCCTGGATCTCCCAGTTCAAGGTCGGCATTCCAGTCAGAACGGACCAGTCGTAAGGGGAGGGAACGGTATCGATCGGATCGCCATCCGAATTCTTCTCTCCGTAAGCTGTAAGAAGATAGGTGTCACTGTACCGGTAATTGTCCGGATTGAAACAGAGCCCCACGTCGATCAGTCTTTCAATATCCTGAAGGACGATCATGCCTCCGCCGCCTTCTTTGAAACCCGGGGAATGACGGCAAATGTTTTCCTCGATGAAGCTGAACAGGTTCAAATGATCGTTGATCCAGATGTGAAAAGCCGGTTCCTCATAGAAGGGATACATGCGACGGAATTCGCGCTGATACTTCATCTTAGCTTCCGCCTGTGCTATGACTGCCGGATCATCGGAAGCCAGTTCTTCTGAAAACCTTTTCTTCAGTTCTTCCTCAAAATCACCCGGGAAGGCGCTTCCACGTACGCAGTGATCATTATGATAGATGTGCTGGAAAGTAAAGCCCGGCATGTAATGCCAGCGAATGTGTTCTCCTGCCATACGACGGCTGAGATGATGACGAATGGACGGTGCAGGCAGCCCTGAAACCCGTATTGTGCCGAACCACGGGATGACCTGCATCAGGCGGGGATGCTCCGGATCGTAGCCTTCCTGGACTGTGACCCATGTAACGAGCCTTTGTTCAGTGTCCAGGATGAAGACCCAGTTGACGAGATCGTGTGACAGAGCCGGCTGGATGTGGACGAAGTATGTCGATCCATCTGCCTTCATGGCGTGGTAGCGTTCCCATATGAAGGGCTTTCCGGGTTCCGAGATCTGCAGATTCTCTTCGTCAAGGAAATGAAGAAAACAGTCCGGACATTTGTCCATGGCGAGTGAAAAGGTTCGGCCGGCCAATTCATATGACAGCGGTACGCGGTACTGGTCCAACTGAATCGTATCAGCCATAACAGATTCCTCCATATTGTTTGGTTGCCTACAGAGTAAATCATAAAATGCAAAAAAACAAGTGCCTGCAATTCATGAGATCAGAACTGCAGGCACTTGTTTCCGTAAAAGGGTTAAAGATCTCTTGTCGCGATGATGTCCGCTCCGGTACCGCAGACATCCTTGACGATGATATCTCCGACATGCACGGGCGAGTGAACGACAATGCCGTCCAGAGAGCGCACGACTTCGAACATTTTCTCCTTGGGGACAGACTGACTGGTTTTGACCGGCAGACGGCGGAAACGACCACCTTCCAGCTTTACCGTAGACGTGATCATCCGGACGGGATGCGTCAGTTCGTTGCGGCCGTATTCTTCGCCGCGGGGACAGGAATTGCCGCGGACTTCCAGCGTTTTTTCATCCACGGTCAGATGACAGCCTTTAGGGCAGGTAATGCAGATGATCTCAGCCATGGTTATGCCTCCTCAATCGCGATCGTGATCTCCTCACCGGCTTTGTCAAGCAGGACACGGGGAAGGATGATCTTCTCCATTTCGCCGGGTGCCAGGCGTTCCCGCTTGAATCCGGCAATACGGGTTTCTCCGCTCATCACCTGAATGACGGATGCTCCGCAGACGCGGTTGACGCGGAACAGGATCTCCGCGCTTTTATCGATGTTCTCCATACGGATGCAGGAGGGGACCGTATAGGTCACAGCATTGCCGTTCTTCACGGTGATGTGTCTGGAAGGTTCCGGTTCTCCGGCAATCGCATACTTGGCTGCCGCGGCACCGGCTTTCTGAGCTTCTGCAGTTACATAATCCACGAGATCATGTACGTGCACGACGTTGCCGGCGGCAAAGACCCCCGGCATGGAAGTCTCCATGTTTTCATAAACGACGGGACCGTTCGTGCGGCGGTCAATCTGGATCCCTGCGGCTCTTGTCAGCTCGTTCTCGGGAATGAGCCCAACGGAGAGAAGAAGGGTATCGCAGTCGAAAATCATTTCAGTGCCGGGGATCGGATTGCGGTTTGCATCCACTTCCTGTACCGTCACACGCTCGACACGTCCTTCTCCTTCAATCTTTGTGACCGTGTGGGAAAGATAGAGCGGGATATTGAAGTCATGCAGGCACTGTACGATGTTTCGGGTCAGACCGCCGGAGTAAGGCATGACTTCCACGCAGGCCAGGACTTTCGCGCCTTCCAATGTCATGCGGCGGGCCATGATGAGACCGATGTCGCCGGATCCCAGGATCACGACACGTTTGCCGACCTGATAGCCTTCAATGTTCACATAGCGCTGGGCTGCGCCTGCGGTGAAGACACCGGCAGGACGGGTGCCGGGGATCGAGATCGCTCCGCGCGTTCTTTCACGGCAGCCCATGCACAGGACGATGGAACGGCTCTTCAGGATCTGATAACCTTTCTGACCGTTGACTGCATGGATTTCCCGTTCAGGAGTGATATCCAGAACCATGGTGTCGGTTTGGACTTCCACGTTTGTTTTGTTTACGAGTTCGATGAACCGTCCGGCATATTCGGGGCCTGACAGTTCTTCTTTGAAATAATGCAGACCGAAACCATTGTGGATGCACTGGTTCAGAATGCCGCCCAGCGTCTGGTCGCGTTCCAGAATCAGGACATCTTTGGCACCGTTGTTATAGGCAGCTTCTGCAGCGGCAAGTCCTGCAGGACCGCCGCCGATGATGATGACGTCATAGATCTTGGTCACAGCGTGCCTCCTTTGGTCTCGCCGATGATGATGACTGAACCGGCCTTGTCTTTGAGAACATCCTTGGGATCCATTCCCAGTTCTCTTGCGATGATTTCATGGACCCGGGGACCGCAGAAACCTCCCTGGCAGCGTCCCATGCCCGCGTTGCAGCGGCGCTTTACGCCGTCAATGGTATGGGGAGGCAGAACACCGTGCAGTGCGTCGACGATTTCGCCTTCGGTTACAGTCTCGCAGCGGCAGATGACGCGGCCGTAAAGAGGGTTCTTCCGCACTGCTTCCGCTTTCTGCTCGGGTGTAAGATGACGGAAAACCGTTACCTCACGGCTGTCGACGTATTCGGGCTTCTCTTTGAGAACAAGGGTCCTGCCAATCAGCTTCAGCGCGTCTTCGGCGATTGCAGGAGCGGAGGAAAGACCAGGGCTCTTGATGGCGCCGAGAGTGATGAAACCGGGCTTTGTCTCTTCGATCACAAAGTCAGATGCAGTCGAATTGGCGCGGACACCGGCAAAATTGCGGATGTTATCCCTAAAGGATACACCGGGGACCGACTTCACGGCCATCTTGCGTACGAAAGCCATTCCTTCAGGCGTTGTCGCAGTGTCGCCGCGTTCACAGGGGGAGGCATTGGGACCGACGATCAGATTTCCATGTACAGTAGGGGAGACGAGCACGCCCTTGCCGTCCTTGTTCGGACACTGGAAGATGACGTGATGCACGGTCTCGCCCTGTGACTTGTCAAGAAGATAATATTCACCTTTGTTGGGCTGAGTCGTAAAGGAGGGGGCCGCAACGAGTCCGGTCACCTGATCGGCTTCGACGCCGGCTGCATTGACGACGACTTTTGCATCTACGGAACCGGTGGGTGTCGTCAGACGGTAGCCGCCTTCAATTACCTCGATCTTCTCGACGGGAGAATTGAAGCGCATTTCGCATCCGTTTTTCACTGCGGCTTCGGCGAGAGCAAAGCAGAGTTCCCACGGCGCAACGATGCCGGCACTGGGAGCGTACAGGGCAGTGCGTACCTCCGGGCTCAGATTGGGCTCCATTTTCAGGACTTCTTCTCTGGAGAGGATCTTCAGTCCGGGAACACCGTTGGCGCAGCCGTTGGCGTACAGCTTTTCTACCGTTTTTTCATCCGCTTCATCAAAGGCAAGAACGAGAGATCCGATCTGCTTGTAGGACACATGATAAGCTTCGCACTGTTTGCGGGTCAATTCGTTACCGCGGACGTTCAGGCGTGCCATATCCGTGCCGGGTTCCGGGTCATATCCAGCGTGGATGATCGCGCTGTTCGCACGGGTCGTCCCCATGGATACGTCGTTCTCTTTTTCAAGAACGACAAGTCTGAGATCGCAGCGGGAGAGCAGATTGGCGACGTTTGCGCCTATGATCCCGCAACCGATCACAGCTACATCATACATGTAACGTTCCTCCTTTGGCGTTATAAACAAGTGCTACCCAAGATTATAGCATAAATCGGCTGTTTCGTACAGTTGTATTCTGTGTCTGGAACGGCTTGAAAGCTTTGAAAAAAACATGATGCAGGGAACGAATGTATATTATGCGCATATTTGAATACAGTATGCACCGAATTATGCAACTGCAAGGAACGATAAGTGAGTATTCAACTGATATGCACATATTCATGCAAATATTGTGAGAAATTTGTGTAAATAGGGGGTTGACAATGCATGAATATGCATATATAATAGGCGCATGATCTTTGATCAGCCCACAAATTTCCATGAAAGGAATTCAATACAATGAAAAAGATCACCGCTCTCCTGCTTGCAGTCCTGCTGCTCTTCAGCCTGGCTGCCTGTGCCAAGAAAGAGACCAAAAAGACACTGACCGTCGCCATTTCTCCGGACTTCGCTCCCATGGAATTCGTTGACACCAGCAAAACGGGTCAGGATCAGTACATTGGTTTCGACGTTTCCCTGGCTAAGTACATTGCCCAGGAAATGGGCCTCACGCTTGAGATCAAACCCATGAGTTTCGATGCGTGCCAGGCAGCTGTACAGACCGGTGCCGTTGACATGTCCATCTCCGGCTACTCTGTGACTGCTGAACGCAAGGAAAACTACAGCCTTTCCGACTATTACTATGCCGGCGACAACGAGACTGAACAGATCATCATCACGACTTCTGAGAATGCAGGCAAGTGGACCAAGGCCGAGGACTTCTCCGGCAAGACCGTGGGAGCCCAGACCGCTTCTCTGCAGATGAACCTCTGCAATGAACAGCTTCCTGCTGACTGCACGATCAAGGAATTCACCGATATCGGAACTGCGGTCGAATCCCTGCGTAACGGCAACATCGACGCGCTGGCAGTAGCCAAGGGCAACGGTGACGCCATTATCGCCCAGAACCCCAACCTGGCTCCTACTGGTTTCGAATTTGTTGTGGACGAAGAAGCCGAGAACAACGTCATTCTGCTCAAAAAGGGAGATGTCGAACTGACGAAGAAGGTCAACGAGATCCTGGCTAAGGCTTATGCTGCCGGTCTGTACGGAGAATGGTATGCCGAGGCTGAGCGCCTTGCCGGTATCGATACTGCTGAAGAAGTCTCCTACGACGACAGCGGCGAAGTAGCCAAGGGGGACTGATTCCTTTCCCTTGAATCAGACAATTCGCATCGGGGCCGTTTTACGGCCCTGATGTCTCCTGTGGAGGTTTCCTTTGATCGAGTATTTTGAGAATATCGTGAAGATCCTGGCCCAGTACTGGCAGATCTTCGTGCTCAAAGGCATCGGCTATACGCTGCTGCTTTCAGCCATAACTGTGTTTTTCGGTGCCATTCTGGGCGTGTTTCTCTGCCTGGGGCGGATGTCCCGCTTCAAACCGCTCAACTGGCTCGTCGTAGCGATCGTCGAAGTCGTTCGCGGCACTCCGATCCTGCTTCAGCTCTATGTCGGCTACTTCCTTGTCCCGAAGCTGCTGCCGTTTACTGTCTCGGATTTCTTCTCTGTCTGTGTTGCCTTGATCATCAACTCAGCCTGCTATGTATCTGAAGTTTTCCGCTCCGGAATCCAGGCAGTCGACAAGGGCCAGACGGAAGCGGCCCGCAGTCTGGGATTGAATGCGTCCCAGACTATGAGCAGGATCGTGCTTCCTCAGGCAATCAAGAACATTCTGCCTGCTTTGGGCAATGAATTTGTCATGATCGTCAAGGAGACTTCACTGGCATCGACTTTCTTTATCGGAGAACTCATGACTTCCTACCTGATCGTCAAAGGCAGAACTTATCTGACGATGGAGTGCCTCCTGATCGTCGGCGTCCTGTACTTTGTACTGACCTTCATCCTGAGCAAGGGTGTCGGTGCCTTTGAGAGGAGGCTGAAAGCACATGATTAGAACTGAAAACCTGCACAAGAGCTTCACGATCGAAGGCAAGGGAACGCTGCATGTGCTCCGCGGAGTCAACGAACATGTAGCCAAGGGTGAAGTCGTATCGATCATTGGACCTTCCGGCGGCGGAAAGAGCACTTTCCTTCGTTGTCTGAACCTTCTGGAGACTCCCGAAGAAGGCAAGATCTTCTTTGAAGGTGTAGAGATCACAAACAGTAAGGTGGACATCAATGTGCACCGTCAGAAGATGGGCATGGTCTTCCAGCACTTCAACGTGTTTCCGCATCTCAGTGTGAAAGAGAACATCACGCTGGCACCCGTACTTCTGAAGAAGAAAACCCAGGCTGAAGCGGACGATATGGCAATGGAACTCTTGAACCGTGTTGGCCTGGCGGACAAAGTGGACGAACATCCCGGACGTCTTTCCGGCGGACAGAAGCAGCGTCTGGCAATCGTCCGGGCACTGGCCATGGAACCTGATGTCATGCTTTTCGATGAACCGACTTCAGCATTGGATCCCGAGATGGTGGGTGAGGTGCTTGACGTCATCAAGCGGCTTGTGAAGGATGGCATGACCTCCGTGATTGTGACACATGAGATGGGATTCGCACGTGAAGTTTCAGACAGGATCCTGTTCATGGATGAAGGTGTCATTGCGGAATCCGCCAAGCCTGAAGAACTGTTTGCCCATCCGCAGAATCCGCGCACGAAGGAGTTCCTGAGCAAAGTTCTGTACTGACAACAGAAAGGTATAAAAAGCTGCGCGATAGCGCAGCTTTTGATTCACAGGGAGAAGACTCATGACTGAAAACTGCAAGAATATCGCTTATAACTATGTGGACGGGATCTCAGAGAAGATCACCGAACTGTCTCACGCCATCTGGGATTTCGCAGAATTGTCTCTCAAAGAACACAAGTCCGCAGCACTGTACAAAAAGCTTCTCAGAGAAGAGGGCTTCGAACTGGCGGAGAACATCTGCGGGATAGAAACGGCCTTCTCAGGAAGCTATGGAGAGGGATACCCTCATATCGGGATCCTCGGTGAGTTCGATGCGTTGTCCGGTCTGTCTCAGAAAGCCGGCGCACTGGAACGTTGTGAGCGCGAACACAACGGTTCCGGACACGGCTGCGGACATAACATGCTCGGCGCCGCGGCTTTTGGTGCGGCCTGCGCTGTCAAACGCTTTCTCGAAGAAACTGGACTGCCGGGGAAAGTGACTTTCTATGGATGCCCCGGGGAAGAGGGCGGGGCTGCCAAAGCCTTTATGGCAAGGGATGGCATCTTCAACGATCTATCCTGTGCTCTGACCTGGCATCCCAGTGATGCTTATGAAGTCGGGACAGGCACGAACAACTCCTGCACTCAGGTCCTTTATCAGTTCCATGGGGTCGCATCTCACGCGGCCGGGGCACCGGAAAAAGGCCGTTCGGCACTGGATGCTGTTAGTCTCATGAACGTTGGAGTCCAGTTTCTCAGGGAACACATGCCCACAGACGGAAGGATCCATTATGCGATCGTGGATGGGGGAGGGCTGTCTCCCAATGTCGTGCAGCCGCATGCGTCCGTTCTTTATATGGTCCGTTCCAATAAAGTCAGAGATACCTTGGAACTGCAGCGGAGGGTCGATCTGATCGCTCAGGGGGCTTCTCTGATGACGGAAACGACTTACGACCGGATCTTCGTAGACGGGACAGCCGAGCTTTTGCCGAACAGCACGCTGGAGAAAGTCGTTTACGATAATTTCCTGGAAAACCCGCTTCCGCAGTATACGAAGGAAGAATGGACGTTTGCCAAAGCTCTCAAATCTACGTTTCCCGGGACCGCTGTTGTGCCCGGATTCGGCGCGGCTCACGACCCCGGGATCGCGGAGCAGGTGAAGAAACTGAGTGACGGAGGGAGACGCGCGATCAACGATTTCATCATGCCGCTGTTCACGAGCAATGAATTCGAACCCGGATCCACAGATGTAGGCGATGTGAGCTGGATCGTGCCGACCGTTCAGTTCTATACAGCGACCTGGCCTTCCGGTGCTCCGGGACACTCCTGGCAGAACGTATCCTGCGGCGTTACGAGCATGGCGGATAAAGGCATGCTCTATGCCGCAAGAGTACTGGCTGGAGCCGCCGTAGATCTGTTCCTTGATCACAGCCTGATCGAAAAGGCGTGCGAGGAGTTCAGGGAAAGAACAAAAGATGGAGGATATGTCTGCCCGATCCCTGCTGATGCAGTTCCCTATATCGTGGAAGAATAAAGTGAGCTGTGCCGCTGTACGGGATAATGAAGAGGAACCGGAGGGATCTGGTTCCTTTTTGAGTTCACTGACGTGGGAAAGTGCTGACGGAATTCTCTTTTTCAGCTATAATATAACCGATCCGCAGAGGCTGTTGTCTATGGCCTGCATCCGAATCGCGGAAGACAGAAAAACTGTGTGCATACGGACAGGAGAGAACATGAAACTGAATCAACTGGAACCTGGAAAGACTGCAAAGATCGAGAGTGTCGGAGGATCTGGAGCGCTGAGACAGCACTTTCTGGACATGGGCGTGATACCGGGAGCGGAGGTTACGACGATTAAGTTCGCACCTATGGGTGATCCTGTGGAACTGAGAATCCATGGATATGAACTGACACTGAGACTTGCGGACGCAGAACAGATAGAAATCTCTCCCATCGATGCAGGTTCAGAGCAGGGTGTGCAGAAGAATGTACGCGGAAAGACCGAACACCCCGGCCTTGGCGAAGAAGGACGTTTCCATCCGAAAGGAAGCGGAGATCCTCTTCCGGAAGGCACGGTGCTGACATTTGCTCTTGTAGGCAACCAGAACAGCGGCAAAACGACGCTTTTCAACCAGCTTACAGGAGCCAATCAGCATGTCGGCAACTTTCCCGGCGTAACGGTAGACCGAAAGGACGGCGTCATCCGGGGCCATACAGACACGCTGATCACTGATCTTCCGGGGATCTACTCTATGTCCCCTTATTCGAGCGAAGAGCTTGTGTCCCGTGATTTCGTTCTGGACGAGAAACCCAAAGCTATCATCAATATCGTGGATGCGACCAATATAGAGCGTAATCTGTATCTAACGATGCAGCTTCTGGAGATGGACGTTCCCATGGTTGTCGCCCTGAATATGATGGATGAGATGCGCGGAAACGGCGGCACCGTAGACGTGAACATGATGGAATCCATGCTGGGTGTACCTGTCGTCCCGATCTCCGCAGTAAATAATGAAGGCGTAGATGAGCTTGTACGGCATGCTGTACATATCGCGAAATACCAAGAGAAACCGCTGCAGCAGGATTTCTGCGGAGCAGAAGACCACGGCGGAGCCGTTCACAGAGCGATCCATGCAGTATGTCACCTGATTGAAGACCATGCTGAACGATCCGGACTTCCGCTTCGTTTTGCAGCCTGCAAGCTGCTGGAGGGAGACGAAAGGGTCGCACAGCGCTTGGAACTTGATCCGAATGAAACGGAGATGCTGGAGCATATCCTCCTGCAGATGGAGCGGGAGAGAGGACTGGATCACAGCGCAGCTATGGCCGAAATGCGTTTCGACTTTATCGGTAAAGTGTGTGACACATGCGTGATCAAGCCGAGGGTGAGCCGTGAACATGTCAGAAGCCAGAAAATGGATGAGATCCTGACCGGCCGTTATACTGCGATCCCCGTTTTTATCGGAATCATGGCATTCGTGTTCTATCTGACATTCTTCCTTGTCGGACCGTTCCTGCAGGACCTCCTCGCCGGAGGTATCGACTTGCTGAAGGAACTTGTCAGCCGTGGAATGGAGACCGTCCACGTCAATGAAACAATCCGCAGCCTTGTTCTGGATGGGATCTTTGAGGGCGTAGGGACCGTCGTTTCCTTCCTGCCCATCATCATCATCCTGTTCTTCTTCCTGTCTTTGCTGGAGGACAGCGGGTACATCGCGCGAGTGGCATTCGTTATGGATAAACTGCTCCGGCGCATCGGCTTGTCCGGAAGAAGCATCGTCCCCATGCTTTTGGGGTTCGGCTGCACCGTTCCTGCTGTCATGTCCACCCGGACGCTTCCCAGCGAGCGTGACAGGCGGATGACTATCCTTCTGACTCCTTTCATGTCCTGTACGGCGAAGCTGCCGATCTATGGCTTTTTCGTAAACGCGTTTTTCCCGAAACAGAGTTGGCTCATCATCACAGGACTGTATCTCCTTGGGATCCTGATGGGTATCCTCGTTGCTTTTATATTCAAAAACACCCTGTTCAAAGGGGAAGCGGTTCCCTTCGTCATGGAACTCCCGAATTACCGGTTCCCCAGCGCCCGAAATGTCGCACAGCTTCTGTGGGAAAAAAGCAGGGATTTTCTGCACAGGGCATTCTCTGTGATCCTTATCGCTACGATCGTTGTCTGGTTCCTCAGCAACTTCGATTTCCATTTCAATCTGGTAGAGTCTTCGCATGAGAGCATGCTGGCGTTTGTTTCCGGGATCCTCGTTCCGGTTATGAGACCGATCGGGCTGGGAGACTGGAGAATCATCACGTCGCTGATCAGCGGATTTATGGCCAAAGAGAGCGTTGTATCGGTCATGGAGACGCTGTTCGGGGAAGGAGTCTCTGCCATCGGAACACTTTCTGCCGTTTCCATGCTCGTTTTCAGCCTGCTGTACACGCCCTGTGTCGCGGCTGTGGCTGCTGTGCGCAGAGAACTCGGAAGAGGATGGTCACTGGGTGTCGCTTTCTGGCAGTGCGGCATCGCGTGGATCGCAGCGCTCGTCGTCCGTCTGATCGGCCTCATGTGCGGACTGGGATAGGAGCGTGCAGTGGGGATCTGGGACATCATTGTTCTTGCTGCCGTTGGAATCATTGCCGGATTCGCATTTCGGAGCATCTTGAAAGGAAAAGGCTCTTCGTGCGGAGGCGCCTGCCCGGATTGTTCCGGCTGTGCATACCGAGGGGAATCCTGCGGACGGAGAAAGCACGTTTCTGCCGATGAAAACAAAGAGGGTAAACTGTGATCAGAAATGTGATCTTCGACTGCTTCGGAACCCTGATCGATACGGGTACAGGTTCCGTTGATGCAGTCAGGCGCATCCTGAAGAATATCGGATTGGATACAGATGCGGTACGTTTCTATTCGGAATGGAAAGCGCTCAAAAAAGAGATGATGATAGACGGCCCTTTTTTCAGCGAGAAGGAACTGTTCAGACTCAGTCTTGAGAAGCTTTTTGAAGAGTACCGTATAGATGCAGATACGGACGAAGCTGTCCGCCCGATGATACAAAACTTGTTTGGTGTCCGTACGGTGTTCTCTGATACGAAGGAAATACTGAGGTGGCTGGACAGGGAGGGCATATCATATGCAGTCGGTTCAGTATCCGATTCAGACTCGATGGATCATTTTCTCAGACTGAACGGCCTTGAGATCGGACGGGTCTACACTTCGGAGGATCTGGGTGCCTATAAACCTGTTCCGGTTTTCTATCAGAAGATCCTGGACAGTACCGGGTGGAAACCAGAGGAATGTCTCTTTGTGGGGGATGATCCCATGGATGATGTCGCTGGTCCTCAATCGGCAGGCATGAAGGCAGCGCTTTTGGACCGCAGGGGAGGCCGCATCTTCGGGATGAACGTTGAACCGGACTTTGTACTGCATTCGCTCCGGGAACTGCCTGATGTGCTTGTGAAGCTCAAAACCGAATGAATGCATATCCGAGATGAAACAGAAAAGCCGTCTCATTACGAGACGGCCTTATACTGGCGTGCCCAGAGGGATTCGAACCCCCGACCTTCTGGTCCGTAGCCAAACGCTCTATCCAGCTGAGCCATGGGCACATGCTTCATTTCGGAAGCAAAAAGAATGATACCATAAAGTCATCTTCTTGTCAAGAATAATTTTAATCTTTTCGAAACGGAATTCTTGGCTTCCAACTTGACGGACAGTATGCTTTCTGCTATTCTTTGCGCATAAGGACGAAATGAGGTGCGATGATGAAGATACTTGTCGTGGATGCTCAAGGCGGTGGCGTGGGAAGACAGCTTATCACTGCTGTCCGGCAGGCAATCCCTGAGGCCGAGATCACAGCGGTGGGAACGAACAGCGCAGCGACGACCGCGATGCTCAAAGCCGGAGCGGATTCTGCGGCTACGGGTGAGAATGCACTGATCGTGAATGCGCGAAGGACCGATCTCATCGTGGGGCCCATAGGCATCGTTATAGCCGATTCCATGCTGGGAGAGATCACGCCTGCTATGGCAACGGCTGTGGCTCAGAGCTCTGCTAAACGCATTCTGATTCCCTTTACTCATTGTGACAATATCCTGGTCGGAGTACAGGACTATTCGATCGGACGTCTGATCGCATGTGCGGTTGAAGAAGTCAAAAAGGAAGCAGCGGCTTCTGAAAAGAACTGACTGGCAGGTACTATCGATATCCGTACGTAGGAAACGGACGGAAAACACAGAAGCGCAGCACCTGGGATCACATAAAACATGTGTACAGGGAAGGTACGCAGTTTCCGGAAGGAAAACGCATACCTTTCTTTTTTTGATCCGGGGCTCCGGGATGCTTTTGTATATTTGTGCATTGCGTTCATGCCGTAAATCATGTAGGATACACAAGGAGGGAAAAGATGGAAAATGAACTGAGAGAACTGCTGGAATCTGTTCGGTCCGGAAGGCTTTCCGTAGAGGAAGCTCTGTCCGAATGGAATAAACAAAGCTATGAAGATATCGGTTATGCCAAGGTGGATCTGGGACGGCAAAAACGTCAGGGCGTTTCCGAAGTGATTTATGGTGCCGGTAAGACAGGAGATCAGATCTGTGGTATCGCGAAGACTCTGGCTGAAAGGGGACAGACTCCTGTCGTGATAACCCGGATGAGTGAAGACAAAGCGGCAATGGTGGGGGATGTTCTTCCGTTGCGGTATGATCCGATTTCCCATTGCGGAATCATCGGAGAAATGCCGATACCCTCCGGGATCGGCTGCATTGCAGTTGCATGTGCAGGTACCAGTGATCTCCCTGTCGCGGAAGAAGCGGCACTGTGCGCGGAGGTTTTCGGAAACGAGGTCATACGGTTGTATGACGTTGGTGTCATCGGGCTGGACAGGCTTCTGAGCCATTTGGATGAATTAAGATCCGCTTCTGTTGTGATCGCAGTGGCGGGCATGAATGGTACCCTTCCCACAGTTATCGGCGGACTTGTATCCTGTCCTGTCATCGCTGTACCTACGAGCGTAGGTTATGGTACGTCTTTCGGCGGCGTGACCGCCCTGTTATCTATGCTGAATACTGCCGCGAGCGGTGTCACCGTCGTCAATATCGACAATGGTTTCGGTGCGGCTTACTCAGCCAGTCTGATCAATCACATGGAGGTTGGAAAATGAAAATCCTTTATCTGGATTGCGGCATGGGCGCTGCCGGTGACATGCTGACGGCCGCTCTTCTCGAACTGTTTCCGAATAAAGAGGAAATGGTTGAAAAACTGAACGCTCTGGACATTCCTGGTGTAACGTTCAATGCCGATCCGTCGGTCAAATGCGGCATCACAGGGACACATATGACGGTCCTCGTAAATGGTGAGGAAGAACATGAGTTCATGCATCATCATCACCATGATCACGAGCATGATCATGAACATGAGCACGAGCATGATCACGAGCACGAGCATAATCATGATCACGAGCATGAGCATAATCACCATGGTCATGAACACAGTCACAGTGGAATGCATGACATCGAGCATATCGTCCGGGGACATATGCGGCTTCCTGAAGAAGTGCAGAAGGATGTCATGGCAGTGTATGGACTCATTGCAGAGGCGGAAAGCCATGCGCACGGTGTACCTGTGACAGAAATCCACTTCCATGAAGTGGGGACGATGGATGCGGTTGCTGATATTGCAGCAGTCTGTCTGCTTCTTCACGAACTTGCTCCTGATCGGATTGCGGCATCTCCGGTACATGTCGGCTCAGGACACGTACATTGTGCACACGGGATTCTTCCTGTGCCAGCACCTGCAACAGCCTACATCCTGCGGGATGTTCCGATCTATGGGGGAGCAGTCAAGGGCGAACTTTGCACACCTACAGGTGCAGCTCTGCTGAAACATTTTGTGACGGAATTCGGAGATATGCCTGTCATGAAAACGGAATCCATCGGATATGGCATGGGCAAGAAAGACTTCGAACAGGCGAACTGCGTGCGTGCTCTTCTGGGTGAGACTGAAGGGGCGACCGAAACAATCTGTGAACTCAACTGCAATGTGGATGATATGACCGGCGAAGCGCTTGGCTTTGCCATGGACCGCCTGTTGGAAGCAGGAGCCAGAGAAGTGTTCACAGTACCTGTAGGCATGAAAAAATCAAGGCCCGGCATCCTCCTGAAAGTGATCTGCACACAGGATGTAAAAGCCAGAATGGTCGAGATGATGTTTGCCCATACAACGACTCTCGGAATCAGAGAATCCGAGATGCGCCGGTATACACTGGACCGCCGTTTTGAAACGGTGCAGACAGCCTGGGGCCCTGTCAGCCGGAAAGTCTCCGAAGGCTATGGTGTTAAGCGGGCAAAATATGAATACGAAGATCTGGCCCGGATCGCAAAAATACATAGCATGAGTCTGGAAGAACTGTTGGAAAAACTCAAAGGCTGATGCTGAAAGGAATAACATATGGGAAATGAGCTGAAGAAAGCGCTCCTTTCCAAACTGTGGGAAGCACTTCTTTCCGTACTTCCCGTAGCTGGAATCGTTCTTCTTGTTTCATTCACGCCGGCGGCCCCGCTGACATGGAGGGAACGGGGAGTATTTGCCGTGAGCTCTCTTCTTCTGGTCGCCGGGATCGGGCTGTTCAATCTCGGCGCAGATCTGGCCATGACTCCTATGGGACGCCATGTGGGCGAAGGCTTGACTCGGTCAAGAAAGCTTGGTCTGCTCATTACCGCCTGCTTTTTCCTGGGAGTTCTCATCACTGTTGCGGAACCTGATCTTTCCGTTCTGGCGGGTCAGGTCGAAGCGGTTATCAATCCGACTCTTCTTATTGTGACAGTGGGAGTTGGCGTAGGCCTGTTCCTTGTTCTTTCTGTCGTTCGCATGGTGACAAAAACGGATTTGACGGCTCTGCTGCTGTTTTTCTACATGCTTTTGTTTGCATTTTCCGCTTTGCTGATCGCATCTGGGAAAACATCTTTCCTGCCGCTGTCTTTCGATTCGGGCGGCGTGACCACAGGACCCATCACAGTACCGTTCATCATGGCTCTCGGACTTGGTATCGCAAAGATGCTGGGCGGAAGAAACGTGGGAGAGAACAGTTTCGGTCTCATTGCACTCTGCTCTGTCGGCCCTGTGCTCGCAGTCCTGCTTTTGTCTGTTTTTTTCGGAAACGGTGAAATTGTATGGGAGATCCCCGATTACTCGATCCCTGGAAACCTGGGTTCTTCAGTGCTGAGGCTTTTCGGTGAAACGGCTTGGGATGTGGTCAAATCTCTTTTGCTCATGACGACCTTTTTCCTGATCCTTCAGTTCGCCGTTCTGCGTCTTCCAGGACGCAGGCTTCTTCAGATCGGCTCCGGACTGGGATTTGCCTTTATCGGACTCGTCATCTTCCTTGTGTCTGTATCTGTCGGTTTTATGCCGGTCGGATACAGCCTTGGACGATCTATAACGGGTTTTAGTGACAAAGCCATGCTGGCTTTTGCCTTTGTCATCGGTATGGTCGTCGTGCTTGCAGAGCCGGCGGTCCATGTCCTGAACCGCCAGGTAGAAGATGTCACAGGCGGGACCGTGACAAAACGTCAGATGACCATAGCACTGTCCGTTGGTGTCGGCGTTTCGATCGGACTCTCTATACTTCGTCTGATTGTCGGCTTTTCGCTTCTGTATTATCTGATCCCGGGTTACCTTCTGAGTCTGGGCCTGTCCTTCTTTGTTCCGAAGATCTATACGGCAATTGCTTTTGACTCAGGCGGAGTTGCCAGCGGGCCGCTGACGAGCTCATTTATCCTGCCTATGGCCATAGGAGCATGTGTTTCTCTCCGAGGGGCGGATGCTGTGATGGATTTTGCTTTCGGCGTGGTGGCTCTGGTAGCAATGACACCTCTTATCACGATTCAAAGCCTCGGTTTCCGAGCTGTTGTATCACGAGAAGTGAAAGCGGAAGTCAAACTGCGCAGGATGCTCTCTTCAGATGATGCGCAGATCATCAGGTTTGAATGGAAGGAGGGAAAGTGAGTGGCTGAGAAGAGTAATCTTGCGCCGAATCGGCTTGTGATCCTGGTTACTGTCGTCAATAAAGGCAAAGGCACTTTTTTTGCTGATCTCCTGCAGAATTATGATGTGAATCTGCAGATGAGCTTTGTGGGAACGGGTACGGCTCATCGGAATCTGATTGAATTCCTCGGACTCAAGGACAGCCGCAGAAGCGTGATTTTCTCCGTGCTGCGTGCAGAGAAAGTGGATACTGTTCTTGCTGCGCTGGAAGAACGCTTCCAGACGGTCAATTCCGGAACGGGGATCGCGTTTACACTGCCGATGAGCAGCATGATCGGCAGAACAGCTTACGGTTTTCTTAGTAATGAGCGGAGGCTCGTTGGGGAGGATGAAGGATGACGGACAAGAGATATGAGGCGATCTTCTGCATCGTAAATGAAGGCAGGTCCGAAATCGTCATGGATGCCGCATGGAAAGCGGGAGCCGGCGGAGGAACTGTCCTCAACGGAAGAGGAACAGCCCGCCGTGAAGCGGAGGAGATGTTCAACATCCGTATCCAGCCGGAGAAGGAACTCGTCATGATCCTGGTGCCGGAAGAGATCAGGGATAAAGTGCTCCAGGCGCTGTATGATACAGCCGGCCTTGATACGGAAAGCATGGGCATTGCATTTTCGCTTCCTGTAGAGCGCGTGATCGGCCTTGATCGTCAGAAGAAAGAGGCTGACTGATCCGCTGAGAGTTCAATATAGCCAGTGCGGCACTTAGGCTGCACTGGCTATTATTCTGTAATACATTATTAGGTAATAGAGACTGTTAGTAGGTCTCATCGTGATTGACGACTTTGGGCGGCCCCTCCAGCAGGTGCGGGTCTTTGAGGTAAACGGAGACCCGGTTGAACGCACGAGCATAATAGGTGCCGGAACAGATGCGCTCATCCATCACAAGACCGATAGGCATGCACTTCTCAAAAACGATCTCTCCTTTGACGCGCTTTGGAACTTCAATCGTATTACCCATGGCGGCAATCATAGAAGTGGTCCCGAAATCGTATACATGGTGATAGATGTAATTTGTACGGATGGAAGAGAGATTGGTGATGACCATCGTGTTGTGGAAAGGACTGGCATCCACAATTGCCTTAGGAAGTCCGAAATGAAGATCCCAGAAACGAAGCAGGGCTGTGCCGACCGTAAGCAGTCCGGGAATTCCCAGAAGGATGTTGATGATCTTATCCGTGGAATTCGTATCGCCCTGTTCACGGTTGGCTTCCACATATTCCGTGATTTTGCGCTGGACTTCGAATACATCATCTTCCAGCTGGAAATGCATTTTGTTCATTGTGCCGTCCAGGTCGCCCGACTTCAGAACGACCATGCCGACCGCAAACTCGTTGCGTGCATAGATTTTTTTGTTTACGATGAAACGATTCAGATAAGGAAATTCTGCGGTCGTGCGGAGAAAGGCCGCAATGACGAGAGCCAGATAGGAGATGTCGACTCCTTCAGCACGCTTTTCATGGACATATTTAGCCATGGGATCGAAGGGAATATTGACTTCGATCATATTCTGGGAATCATGCCGATGGACCATGAAATAAGGGGAAACGGCATACATGGCGGGAACATTCTTCACAAGTCTTCCGTCTTTGCGCATGAATAAGCCTCCTAAACAGGTTTGACATCATAATAATGTAATGGGATGCGAATTGCAAGAAGAATCTCGGATTGTGCCGATATTTCGGGATCTGATACACCGAAAGAAACAGGATTCCGAGGCGGGTTTCCGCAGAATGCATCATGACTCTGTTTATCCAATGAAACAGAGTGCCGAACAAGAACCGAAGGCCTCCAGATCATGAGATCACAGAAGGTATCGAATGGCCGCGGAGGATTGGGTGTAGAAAAAAGGCGTTCCGTGAGGAACGCCTTATACAGTGTGCATATTTTACGCTTTGCCGTCACAGCCGAGAACGTCGACCATCTTGTGAGCGACCATCGCTTTGATGGCATCACGGGCGGGCTTGAGATACTGGCGGGGATCGAAGTGGGAGGGATTCTCCACCAGATATTTGCGTACAGCCGCGGTCATGGCAAGACGGATATCAGAGTCGATGTTGATCTTGCAGACAGCAGAGGTCGCAGCTTTGCGGAGCTGATCCTCGGGGATGCCGATGGCATCGGGCATCTGGCCGCCATAGCTGTTGATGATCTTCACGAATTCCTGGGGAACGGAAGAAGCGCCGTGGAGCACGATCGGGAAACCGGGGATACGCCTGCTGACTTCCTCAAGGATGTCGAAACGCAGGGGCGGAGGCACCAGAAGGCCTTCCTCGTTGCGGGTGCACTGAGCGGCGGTGAATTTGTAAGCGCCGTGGCTCGTTCCGATTGCGATAGCCAGGGAATCAACGCCCGTGCGGGAAGCAAACTCTTCGACTTCTTCGGGACGGGTGTAGGAGGAATCCTCAGCGGAGACCTTCACGTCATCCTCGATGCCGGCCAGACGGCCAAGTTCGGCTTCGACCACAACGCCGTGATCGTGAGCATACTCAACGACTTTACGGGTGATCTCGATGTTCTCTTCGAAAGAGTAGTGGGAGGCGTCGATCATTACGCTGGTGAAACCGCCGTCCACGCAGGACTTGCAGATCTCAAAATCAGCGCCGTGATCCAGGTGCAGAGCGATCGGTACATCGGTCTCTTCCACGGCAGCCTTAACAAGGTGCATGAGATAAGCGTGGTTGGCGTACTTGCGGGCGCCGGCAGAGACCTGGAGAATCACAGGAGCTTTCAGCTCCTGGGCAGCTTCGGTAATGCCCTGGATGATCTCCATGTTGTTGACGTTGAAAGCGCCGACGGCATAGCCGCCTTCATAGGCTTTCCGGAACATTTCGGTCGTGGTAACTAAAGGCATGGGTAACACTCCTTTACACGGGCGTGAGCCCGAAATTCGCTGGCTCTATTGTATCATAAACTCCCGAAAAAGCAAGGGCGCGCCTTGTCCGCCATTCCGAATTGTGATAGAATATGAACCGATCCCATGGTTTTGCGCAATATGTAACAAAACAATTCTGGAGGTATATCATGTCCGTATTGAAAGGCGCAGCTGTTATCGGTCAGTCCGGCGGTCCGACTTCCGTAATCAACGCGAGCGCGCTGGGCTGCATCAAGACCGCCCTCGCAAATGAGAACATCACCAACGTTTATGCCGCCGAGTACGGCATTCTGGGAATTCTGCACGATCGCCTGTTCGACTGCGGCAAAGAAGATCCCGCTGAACTCGACCTCATGAAATTCACACCCGCCTCCGCGCTTGGTTCCTGCCGTTACAAACTCAAGGATCCCGATGAAGACGATACCGACTATCGCCGCATTCTTGAGATCTTCAAAAAGTACAACATCCGTTATTTCTTCTATAACGGCGGCAATGATTCCATGGATACCTGCAACAAGGTCAGCAAGTACATGATGAAAGTCGGCTATGAATGCCGGATCATGGGTATTCCGAAGACGATCGACAACGATCTGATCGGGACGGATCACTGCCCCGGATATGCCAGCGCAGCCAAGTATATCGCGACATCCATCGCCGAGATTTCCCGTGACGCTCACGTGTACGAGACGGGCACGATCATCGTGTTCGAGATCATGGGCCGCAATGCGGGCTGGCTTACTGCGGCCGCTGCGCTTGCGGACGTCTGCGGGGAAGGCCCCGATCTGATCTACCTGCCTGAGATCACTTTCGACATGGACCGCTTCCTGAAGGAGGTCACTGAGGTCTATGAGAAGCAGAAGTACTGCATCGTTGCTGTTTCCGAAGGTGTGAAAGACAAGGACGGACGCTTTATTTCTGAGTACGGCTCCGATCTTGCAACCAATACCAAGGACGTGTTCGGACATTCGCAGATGGGCGGCCTTGCGGCTACACTCGTACAGTATATCAAGAACTACAACGGTGCTAAGACCCGCGGCATTGAGTTCTCTCTGCTTCAGCGCTGCGCTGCCCACTGTGCTTCTCTGACAGACATCGAGGAATCCTATGCAAGCGGCAAAGCCGCCGTTGAGTGTGCTCTGGATGGCATCACCGACAAGATGGTCGGATTCGAGCGCCCTGAGGAAGGTGCTTATGAATGCAGGATCAAGCTGATCGACCTGACCGCTGTTGCCAATGCTGAAAAGACGATTCCGAGAGACTGGATCAACGAAGCGGGCAACCGCATGCTTCAGCCCTTCTATGATTACGCGCTGCCTCTGATCCAGGGATTCCCCGTGATTCCGACTGAGAACGGTATGCCTCGTTATCCCAGACTGAAGAAAGTCTTTGCCAACGAACAGTAATCCATTTCGAACCATAATCAAGCTGACCGGGTTTCCGGTCAGCTTTTGTCAATAGGAAGAAGGATGCTGAGATTGAACGGGCTCTTGACCATTGACCTCATTAGGCTCATACTAGCGGGAGGAGGGTATGGAAGATGGAGAGTTTCCTGAAAAACCTATATATCGGTCATTGGACGGATAAGGATAATCATACGGGCTGCACTGTCTTCGTGACTCCCGAAGGCGCTGTGGGCGGTGTTGACGTGCGCGGTGCCGCTCCCGGTACCAGGGAGACGGATCTTTTGAGACCCGGTAATCTGGTGGAACGTGTACACGCAGTCGTACTGTCGGGGGGATCTGCCTTCGGATTGGAGGCGGCCTGCGGCGTGATGGACTGCCTGGCTGACAGAGGAATCGGTTTGGATGTAGGGGTCGCTCGAGTTCCCATCGTTCCTTCAGCCGTTCTATTCGATCTGGCGGATGGCAGCTCTGTGTTCCCGAAAAAGGAAGCCGGCTATGCTGCGTGTGCTGAGGCGTTGGACGGCAGAGAACCTCCGGCCTGGGGCCGAGTGGGAGCCGGGGCCGGAGCGACAGTGGGGAAGATCCTCGGCATGGAGCACTGCATGAAGGGCGGAATAGGCTGCAGTTGTGCTGAACTCCCTGGAGGCGCGACGGTCTTGGCTTTTGCCGCAGTCAACGCTCTGGGCGATGTTCTGGATGAGAATGGGTCGATACTTGCCGGAGCCAGGAAAGAGGACGGATCATTCGCAGATACTCAAAGGCTCCTGATGGACGGATGGCTGTC
Organism: Bacillota bacterium; assembly: GCA_016281935.1. Classification (GTDB taxonomy): domain Bacteria; phylum Bacillota; class Clostridia; order Christensenellales; family UMGS416; genus JAEEJN01. The sequence continues at coordinate 22,645 of JAEEJN010000039.1, forward strand.
CCGTCCTTTGGCCGGAACGAATACGACGCTCGGCCTTGTTGTCACTGACGCTGCAATGGACAAAGCACAGGCTAATCGGCTGGCCAGTCTGGCTCATGACGGTTATGCGCGATCCATCCGGCCTGTGCATACACAGAACGACGGAGACACGATTTTTGCGCTGTCATGCGGTGTAAAACAGGTGGATTTCATGACGCTCTGTGCTGCAGCTGCCGAAGCGATGGCAGAAGCGGTGCGGAAGGCTGTGACTGAAGGAGACAGATCATGATCATAGGTGTAGGATGCGATCTGGTGAGAACTGAACGCATCGCCAAAGCGGTCAGGAACCCGCACTTTCTGGAACGAATCTATTCCGAAGCAGAGATTATGGCAATGGAAAAATCCGGGCTGCCGGATGAATTTGCCGCAGGACGCTGGGCGGCCAAAGAAGCTGTCGCCAAAGCAATGGGATGCGGGATCTCTCTGTGTCCGCCCTGTGACGTGGAGATCCTTCCCGATGTACTGGGAAAACCCTGTGTTTCACTGAAGGATGCCGCGCTGGAGAGGATGCATACTCTGGGGGGGAGTTCTTTGCAGCTGTCCATCAGTCATGAAGGGGGATTCTCCATGGCGTTTGCAGTGCTGGAGGAATAATCATGAATGAATTGACTGCGGACTATGCTGCATCTCTTCTTCCGCCTAGACCTGAAACAGCTCATAAGGGCAGTTTCGGCTTTGCTGTCTGCGTTGCGGGAAGCGAGGGTATGTGTGGTGCAGGTGCCCTTGCGTCCCTTTCGGCGCTGAGAGCGGGATGCGGCCGTGTCACATGGATCCATCCGGGACGTGCGACAGCACGTCCTGCATGGGAAGTCATGACTCTTCCGCTTGGAGGTATAGCTTTTTCGGACGAAGATGCGGAAGCGGTCGTCGCTTATCTCGAGCGCGCTCAGGTCCTGTGTATAGGACCGGGGCTGGGAAGAAGGGAGGAGACGTTTGCATTTGTCAGGAGAGTGCTGGAAAAGATCTCGATTCCCTTCGTTCTTGATGCGGACGGGCTCATGGCTTTTGCGGGCTGTCCTGAGAGGATACCGGAAGGAAAACGCTGCATTCTGACCCCTCACGAGGGTGAAGCTTCAGCGCTCCTCGGTCTGCCCTCCGCCTGGGTAAAGGACCACAGGGAAGAGACAGTCCGCCTCCTCGCTGAGAAGACTGGAGGTGTTGCCGTCCTGAAAGGACACAACACTCTTATCTGCTGTGGGGAAGAAGTATGGCGAAACTCAACAGGAAATGCAGGGATGGCAACTGCGGGCTCCGGTGATGTCCTGACCGGCCTCATAGGCGGGCTCCTGGCGCAGGGAATGCCGGTCAAAGACGCGGCACTGTCCGGCGTGTGCCTGCACGGTACCGCCGGCGACCTTGCCGCTCGTTCCGGGTCCCGTGGTCTCATAGCCTCAGACCTGATCGAGTCTGCAAGGGCTGTGTTGGCTTCGTGGGACGGCGAATCGGAACGCGTGTGAAGGGTTATTAGGTAAAGATGGAAGAACGCAGGATCTTCGATACTGAACGGCTGATACCGACATGGTTCAGGATGGCGCTGCCTGTCGTTGTGACGATGGTCATCACGCTCATTTATAATCTGGCGGATACTTATTTCATTGCCAGGACGAACAACGCTATGCTGGTGGCAGGAGTTTCGCTCTGTGCGCCGCTGTTTACGGCGCTAATGGCTCTGGGAAACATCTACGGACAGGGAGGGAACTCTCTGATATCCCGCCTTCTGGGGAAAGGCGACAGCGACAGTGTTCGGCGTGTGAGCTCTTTTTGCTTCTGGACGGCGATCCTGACTGGATTTGCGGTCGCGATCCCTCTTCTGGTCTTTCGCAGGCCCTTACTGGGGCTCCTGAGTGCGAGCGAATACACATATGCCTATGCAGAATCCTATTATACGGTCATAGCCGCCGGTGCACCTCTCGTGATCCTTTCCTTTATCCATTCGAATCTCATCCGCAGCGAAGGAATGCCTGCTTTGTCAATGACCGCGCAGGTATCCGGGTCGCTCCTGAACATCATACTCGATCCGATCTTTATCAGTGTTTTGGGTTGGGGGGCAAGAGGCGCGGCTCTGGCGACCGTCATGGGATATACACTGACAGATGTCCTCTGTCTCGTCTTCGTACTGAAAAAGACGCGAACCATGTCTGTCGATATCCGAAAGGCACGCGTGAATCGGGGAGAAGTCGGCCAGATATTCGCGGTGGGAATCACGGCTGCCATCACGAACATTGCTTCCAGTATCTGCATCATCGTTCTCAATCAGTTTCTCGCGACCTACGGAGACGAAAAAATCGCCGCTCTGGGCATCGTCATGAAAATCGCAATGATCGTTCAGTTGATCCTTGTCGGCTTTTCTTTCGGGGGTGTTCCGCTCTTTGGATTCCTGTACGGTGCAGGGGAAAAGGGCAAACTGAGATCTTTGCTGCGTTTCGCGACACTGTTCCTGTGCAGCCTGGCATTGGTGGAATCCCTGGCAGTGTTTCTGTTGGCGGACCCGCTCATGAGAGCCTTCATTCATGACCCAGGCATCATAGCTGATGGTATCGTCATGCTGCGCTGGCAGGTCTCCGGCATGGTGTTCAGCGCCGTCGTCCTGCTTCATACCTGTCTGTTCCAGGCAAGCGGTAAGGCGCCTCAGGCTCTGGCCATGTCGCTAAGCCGGCAGGGCATTCTGTTCCTTGTCGTTTTCTTTGCCGCAACGGCGCTGTTCAGATATCAGGGATTCCTCGCTGCACAGCCGCTTGCGGATTTCCTCAGTTCCTGCCTGGCCCTCATCCTGTTCCGTCAGGCATTCGGGCTGCAAAACCAGGATGAGAGCCGGGGGTATAAAACAGACTGAAGCACCTGAAGCGATCCCGTTTTTCTACATAACACAGAAGTCTCCCGCGGCGGGTGCCGGGGAGACTTCTGTGTTGTGCGGACGCTATAGGAACCATTCAGCGCCGAGACGGTAAACCTTTTCACATTCTGCCGGAAAGATTGTTTCATGCCGGATTTTTTTCGCTTCGGGATCAAAGAGGGACCAGGGCCAGTCTGTGGCTTCGTAGTTCTTCAGCTGCAGAGTGTCTCCGCTGACAAAAACGGCCGTGGGACCGATAAAACGGTCCAGTGTCTGCCGATAGTTTTCAAGCAGCGCCGTGTAAGCCGTGTCCGATGCGTTGCTTGTCATGATGAGCAGGACGGGGATCCTTCGCTGTGTACAGCAGGGGTCTTCACGGCTGTAAGTGAGGTTCTGGAAGATGAGCCGTTCATAGAACGCACGGAACGAAGCTGTCAGGTTTCCGAGATAATTGGGAGAACCTATGATCAGTCCGTCGGAATCCCGCACGGAGTCCAGAATGGGGGTCAGTGCGTCACGGCAGATGCAGCGTCCTTTGTTTTTTTCCTTTTTGCATCCGAAACAGGAGATGCAGCCCGTGTACCTCTGAAGGGAGAAGAGATCAAACCGCTCTACGGATGCACCAGATGATTCTGCGCCTTCGGAAGCTTTTGTGATAAGGGTGTCGGTGTTCCAGCCTTTTCTCGGCCCGGCGTTGACGGCAATGATCTTTCTGTTCATATCATTCTCCTTGTCATAGCCCGATATAGGGCAGTATCTGTACGTGTTTTTTCCGGATAAAACATTTATACCATGCAGGACACAGGAAAACAAGAGACCGGGTTTTTTCTTTGCGGAATCAGAGGGCAGGAAACCGAGACGGAGAGGGAATGAGGCAAAACGCGGCATTATACTTGCCAAGGCGTCTGGTTTCCTGTATAATAACTCAGTACCCTTCGGGGCACCCATGCCGCGGCTTCGCCGAGCGTGTCCCGGGATTACAGTCCGTACAGAACGCGGGCCCTGTGCAACGGTCCGCCGTGAACCATGTCAGGGCCGGAAGGCAGCAGCATTCAGCGGAATGGCATCGTGTGCCGCAGGTTCACCTGCGCAATGTTCGGGCTCCCGGGAGACTACGGCGGTTTTGCCCGGCATGGCTTCATCAATATGGTATTACGGGAATCATACCGGTTCAGTTTCAGAGAGCCTGCCCCTTGGCTGAAAGGCAGTCGTTATCCGGTTACCCGCTCCCGTACCGCGCAGGGGCAGCAACCTGCGCCGCAAACCGGCGTTATGGAACGAAGCGGACGCATAAGCGTCAATTTTGGGTGGTACCGCGGTCTGAGATCGTCCCGAATCCGGGACGGCTTTTTCATTTTTCAGGAGGTTTTGACATGGCTAAAAAACAGGAATCCTTTGTAGAATTCATTGCGAATCCGAAGGTGGATTTTCCCCGTTGGTATACGGATGTGATCCTTCAGAGTCAGATGGTCGACTATGGCCCCGTACACGGAACTATGGTCATCCGTCCCTACGGCTACCGCATCTGGGAACTCCTTCAGGCTCAGCTCAATGAAAGGATCATTGCGACGGGACATGAGAACGCCTATTTCCCGCTGTTTATCCCCGAAAGCTATTTGAGAAAGGAAGCTGAGCATATCGAAGGCTTCGCTCCTGAGGTTGCCTGGGTTACCCAGGGGGGAGACGAAGTCCTCACTGAACGTATTGTCGTCCGTCCTACTTCGGAAACAATCTTCTGCGCCATGTATTCCAAGTGGGTTCAGTCCTGGAGAGATCTGCCCATGAAGCTGAATCAGTGGGCCAATGTCGTGCGGTGGGAAAAGACGACCCGTCCTTTCCTGCGTACGTCCGAGTTCCTCTGGCAGGAGGGACACACGATTCATGCGACGCCCGAAGAAGCAGAAGAAGAGACCATGCTCATGCTGGAGGTCTACAGGGAATTCTGTGAATCCGTACTCGCGATCCCCATGGTCACAGGACGCAAGACTGAAAAGGAAAAATTCGCCGGTGCTGTGTCTACCTTCTCCATCGAGGCGCTCATGCAGGACGGAAAAGCTCTGCAGTCCGGTACTTCCCACAATTTTGCTCAGCATTTCTCCAAGGTCTTCGATATCAAGTTCCAGAACAAGGAAGGTCAGGAAGAATACGTATACGAGACAAGCTGGGGCGTTTCCACAAGACTGATCGGAGCCATTGTTATGGTTCATGGTGATGAACGCGGTTTGGTCCTTCCGCCCCGTGTCGCTCCTCATCAGGTGGTTATCGTGCCCGTTGCGGCGCATAAGGGCGGAGTCAGTGAAGCCTGTGAAGCACTGTATGAACGCCTGACGAAGGCGGGAATCCGCGTGAAGCTGGATGACAGGGATACTGTATCTCCCGGTTTCAAATTCAACGAGTGGGAACTCAAAGGTGTTCCGCTGCGGCTTGAAATCGGTCCCCGTGACTTGGAGAAGAACCAGGCGTACTGCCTGCGCAGGGATACTCTGGAGAAGTTCAACCTGTCTCTTGACGACATCGAAGACAGCGTGAAGGAGATTCTGGACTCCATCCACGATACAATGCTTGAAAAGGCGCGCGCTTTCCTCGCCGCGCATACCTTCGATGCACACAGCCTGGAAGAGATGCAGGATCGTCTTGACAACGGTCGTGGATATGTGCGTGCCATGTGGTGCGGTGATCAGGCGTGCGAGGATAAAATCAAGGAACTCTATTCCGCAACGTCCCGCAACTACTCCACTGATCCCAATGACCATATCGACGACGTGTGCGTCTGCTGCGGCAGAAAAGCGCAGCATCTCGTATATTGGGCGAGGGCTTACTGATGTCACGATACTATCTCGGGATCGATATCGGCACGACCTATGTCAAAAGCGCACTTCTCAACCTGGATGAAAGACGCCTGGAGGAGATCCAGCGTTTTCCCACCCCCATGGCTGAAGACGTGACAGGAGAAGTGTATGAGATCCCCATGGAACGCCTGGCGTCTCTCCTGCGGCGTGATATTGAACGCCGCGACAGAGAGACACCGCTCGAAGGTATTGTAATGAGCCTCCAAATGCATGGCATGATGCTCTGGAGCGAAGATGACAGGCCCTTGACTGATTACAGGACATGGATGGACGGCCGAGCATCTCGCAAGGGAGAATACGGCCTTTCTGCAGTGGAACGGATGGAAGCCATCCTGGGAAGAACGGCATTCCGTACAACAGGCATGCGTCTCAACCCATCCCATACGGCGGCAATGCTCCACAGTGTGAAAGAACAGTATGAGAATCGGCCTGTTCGCCTTTCCCTTCTTGGAGATGGGGTCACGGAGTTTCTGACGGGCCATCGTGCTGCTGTACATGAGACAAATGCGCAGTCTACCGCCATGTATGATATCCTGACCGGGGACTGGCGTGAAGACATCGTAGAAGCTACGGGCTTGAAAAAACTCACGCTTCCCAAAATCACGCGGGGAACGGATCCGGTAGGCACTCTTGAACTCAATGGACACGAGATTTCCATCTATGCTGCCGTAGGCGATCAGCAGGCATCTATCCTTGGGGCGATGGCAAAACCGGGCGAACTGCTGATTAACGTGTCGACAGGAGGCCAGGTGATCTGGCTGGAGAGGGAACCTCATTTCGGTAATTATGAGACACGTCCCGCCATGGACGGCCTCTATATGAGGACAGTCTCGGATCCCCCTGCCGGACACTGCCTGAATTCCGCCGTAGACTTCATCGAGGATATCGGCACGAGGATCTTCTCTGAAACGATGCCCAGGGATAAACTCTGGACTCGTATTCTGAGAGCGGTGGATGAACTGGAAAGTGCAGACGGCCTGGAAGCGGACATCCATTTCCATGCGCTGGGAGATCATGGCCAACGTGCCTATATCCGCGGAATGACAGGTGATAATTTCACTTTCGATCGCTGGTTCTTCGCAATCTATGAGGGAATGGCTAATGATTATTTTGAAGCTTTCTCACGGATGAAAGATGAAACCGTAGTGCCCGAGAGTATTGCGGCTTTCGGTGGAGTCATGCAGAAAACGCCTGCATTCAGACGGGCATTGCGTGATAAATTCGGCTTGGAGATCCGTCTGGCTTCCGCAAAGGAAGATACCCTTACCGGCTTGATCCGTCTGGCTGCCTGGTATTCCGGAACCTGTTCCTCGCTTTCCGAAACGGCTTCCTGGCTGATGGATAAGGAAGAACGAAAAGAATACTGATAGCGCCATACTCATGCCATAATTCGGGTTTATAGTTATGGACACAAGGGAGGGATCTCCTGATTTTGAAGTGGAGGATAGCCGTCGGAATGAGAAGGATCATGGCGTGCTGCCTTGTTGGGCTTCTGCTTTGCTGCGGATGCAGTGCACAGGGAAAACCCAAACCGATTCATCTGGAGGATGAGGCGGGCTTGGCCGGCCTTCTTCCCGGCTCAGACAAAAACGCACCGGAAGCCACGTCCAGGCCTACCGGTTCTGATGTTCTGGATCAGTTGCTGGGTCTGCAGGAAGAATTGGATATTCCTCAGATCGAGGGGATAGACGCTGAAGCGCTGTACAGAGAGTACCTTGCGCTCAAAGCGGATGTGGATAAGATCGGTAAGAGCGAAGAGGTCGATCAGGAAGATCTTCTTTCCCGAATCAGCAGAGCCCAGGATACACTGAACCTTACGATTATGCAGGCGACATCTGCGAAGGCTGAAGGAAAGATCACAGAAGAACAGGCAGACATGCTGAACAAATTCATCGAAAAGCTCAATGAAGGTCTGGCTGATATGAAAGAGTCATTACGACAGGTACAGTAGACAGACGCGCTCTGTTTTCTGCAGAATGATAACTCCCTTGACGGATACAATGCAATCCGCTCAGGGAGTTTTTTAGAGCAGTCTTCTCTATATGTGAACTGAATTCTGTTCAGGAAAACAGAAGCTCAATAAACATGTACAGTGATGAAGGCTGGATGAGAAGGAGAATATTTGACTGTGTCGAATATAACATAGAAGATTTTTTCTGCAGGAGGTAAGCATGAAAGCACTCTTCATCGGCGGAACCGGAACCATTTCGACATCCGTTACAAAACAGGCATTGAAAAAAGGATGGGAACTGACCCATCTGAATCGAGGACAGCGGGCGGCATCTCCCGAGGGCGTGGAAACGATCCACTGCAATGTTCGTGATGAGGAAGCTGTTCAGGCTGCTCTGAAAGGACGCCGCTTTGATGCAGTATTCAACTTCATCGGGTATACGGCAGAACAGGTGGAACGGGATTATAGGATCTTCCGTGATAAAACGGATCAGTATCTCTACGTTTCATCCGCTGCTGCATATGCAAAGCCCTGTGCAAGCCCTTATATCACAGAAGGAACCGTTCAGGGCAACCGTTTCTGGCAGTATGCAAGAGACAAGATCGCAGCTGAACATTTTCTTCTGACAAAGCACAGGGAAGAAAGTTTTCCCGTAACGATTGTACGTCCCAGCCATACCTATTCCGACAGGGCACTTCCCGTCGGCGTTCAGGGACGCTCTACCTGGCAGGTGGCCAGACGTATGCTGGAAGGCAAACAGGTTATCATGCACGGAGACGGCACGAGCCTTTGGACCATGACACACGCGGATGATGTGGCCGTAGGTTTTGTCGGCCTCATGGGAAAACCTGAAGCGATCGGTGAGGTTTTCGGCGTTACAAGTTCGGAAACCTTGACATGGAACCAAATCTACACACATATCGCAAATGCTCTCGGTGTTCCCTATAAACCCTATTATGTGACATCGACCTTTGTCGCCGAGACTTCCCCCTATGGAGCGGATCTCTGGGGCGACAAGGCGAATTGCGTCATTTTCGACACGACGAAGATTCGCCGGATCGTACCGGAGTTCAATCCGACGATAGGCTTTGCTGAGGGCGCCAGGAGAACTGTATCCTATATCCTCGATCATCCGGAGTGTCAGACTTCTGATCCTGCCTACGATGCGTGGTGTGATCGTGTGATTGCTGTACAGGAAAAAGCAAAGGCTGAGCTCATTGCGTTGAATGAACAGGCTAAGTAAAGCACAGCGAGGATATGATGAACATGGATCCCGAAACCCGTGAACTGCCGCCTGAGGATTATGTAGAGCCCAGATGTGTCCTTTGTGGCGAACCGTTTGGTGCTGAACCCGAAATAAGGGCTGTTCCTCAGGAACGGATTATACGGAAGATGGATGAGTATATGAGCCGGCGGGACTATGCCGGAGCAGAGCGTCATCTGCTCTACTGGCTGGAAGAGGCCAGACTCGGCCATGATCTCCGCGGTGAGCTTTTGCTGAACAATGAGCTTGTGGGCCATTATCGCAAAATCGGGGACAAGTCCAAAGCGTTTTCTCATGCCGCGGAAGCGCTTCATCTTCTGGACATCATGGATTTCGGAGGAACGATTTCTGCCGGTACGACATACATCAATGCCGCAACGGCCTATCAGGCTTTCGGGGAGACTGAGGCGGCCTTGCCTCTCTTCCTGAAAGCCAGGGAAGTGTATGAGAACAGCCCCGGTACGCAGCCGCAGCTGCTCGGAGGTCTGTACAACAATATGGCGCTCGCATGTGCCTCAATGAGACGCTTTGATGAAGCATATGATCTGTATGACCGTGCAATGGAAGCTATGTCTCATGTTGAATGCGGGCAGTGGGAACAAGCCATCACTTGTCTGAACCGCGCCAATGCGGTGGAAGCTGAATTCGGAATGGAGAGAGGAGAGAACCGTATCTTTGATCTTCTTGACCAAGCTTACGATCTCCTTGATACCCGGGGGCTTCCTCGGAACGGGTATTATGCATTTGTGTGTGAGAAGTGTGCGCCGACCTTTTCCTATTATGGATATTTCCAGGCCGCAAGGACACTGAAGGAACGATCGGAGGCCATTTATGCGGGGACTTGAGATTTCCCGTGCTTATTTTGAAACATATGGGCGTCCAATGCTGGATTCTGATTTTCCGGATCTCCTGCCGTATCTTGCGGCAGGGTTTTTCGGTGCCGGGTCAGAATGCTTCGGCTACGACGATGAAGTGTCCCGTGACCATGATTTTGAACCGGGATTTTGTCTGTTTCTGCCCGGAGAAGATGTAGTGGACAGACGAAGAGCCTTCCTTCTGGAGCGGGCGTATTCCCGGCTTCCGCGAGAGTTTATGGGCCTGAAGCGGAGCCTTATGGCTCCTGTGGGAGGTGCGAGAAGGGGCGTCTTGAGAACCGGTGAGTTTTTTGCTGAAAAAACAGGTTCCGGTACAGGAAAGCTTACTCCTTTGCAATGGCTCGCGGTTCCCGAACAAGCTTTAGCGGAAAGCGTGAACGGAGAGGTGTTTTTTGATCATCTCGGAGAGGTCAGCAGGATCCGCGCATGCCTTTCAGCCTATCCGGAAGACATACGTCGAAAAAAACTGGCCGGAGCGCTTCTGCTCATGGCTCAGTCAGGACAGTACAATTATGCCCGGTGTCTTGCACACGGAGAGGAAGCAGCAGCGCAACTGGCTGTATGCGAGTTTGTGCAGGTGGCCATGCATGCGGTCTTTCTCATCAACGGCAAATATATGCCTTATTACAAATGGGCATTTCGGGCGATGAGGACCTTGCCTGAGCTTTCGATCGAAGCTGAATTGCTTGAATATCTGCTGACTACCGGTAACGATGAAGAGACTGCGGAAGAAAAGGGAAGGGTCATCGAGGGAATCGTAGCAGATGTGATAGATGTTCTGGTCGACAGGAAACTGACTCATGCAAACTGCGGCGATCTGGAAAAACACGCGTATTCCGTCAATGATGGAATAGAGGATCCGGAGATTCGGAATCTGCATATTCTCGCAGGCGTTTAATGGAGGACATTATGAAAATCCACGGACTGCAAAAGATGACGCTTTTGGATTTCCCCGGGAAAGTTGCTTGTACGGTTTTCCTCGGCGGGTGCGATTACCGCTGCCCTTTCTGTCATAATTATGAACTCGTGGACGGCAGTGCTCCTCCTGTCATGGATGACACAGAGCTTCTGGCCTTTCTCGAGAAGAGAACAGGCCTGCTGGACGGCGTTGCATTTACCGGCGGAGAACCTTGTCTGCATCCCGGCTTGCCGGGTCTGATTAGAAAGATCCGAGAGCTTGGGTTCGCCGTAAAGCTGGATACCAATGGATGTCATCCTGATATGCTGGCTCATCTCCTTGAGGAAAGACTCATTGATTATACGGCCATGGATATCAAAAACAGCCCTGGCAAGTATGCTGTGACGGTGGGCCTTGAATCTATTGATCTGACACCTGTGATGGAATCTGTCCGTATACTGAAGCAGGGGACTGCGGATTTTGAATTCCGTACGACGGTCGTTGCAGAATTCCACACGGAGAAAGATTTTGAGGAGATGGGTCCGATCCTTGCAGGAGCACCTCGCTATTTCCTTCAGAAATTTACGGACAGGGATTCGGTCCCTTTCGGTAATCTTCATGCTCCGACCAACGGGGAGATGAGACGGTATCTGGAGATCGCACAGCAGTTTGTGCCATCTGCGGAACTTAGGGGGGTAGACCTCTGACCACAATATGTGGTAGATGCACAAGAAAATTCGTTCTACATATTGACAGACGCTCACTAATGCGATAGGATATCCTTGTACAGAATCGGCCAATGCGGATCGGTCCGCAGTGCTGTAAATCTATCGTGAGGTGAGCTTTTATGTACCAGGTCGTCAAGAGAGACGGAAACATCGTAGAATTTGACATTTCCAAAATCAGCAAGGCCATTACCAAGGCTTTTGTTGCACTGAAAAAGGAATACCATCCCAACGTGATCGATCTGATCGCCCTTCGGGTGACGTCGGATTTTGAAGAGAAGATCCATGACGGCAAGATCACCGTGGAAGACATTCAGGACTCTGTCGAAAAGGTCCTGTCCGAAGCGGGTTATTCGGATGTCGCAAAAGCCTATATCCTGTATCGCCGTCAGCGCGAAAAGGTTCGCAATATCAATTCGGCCCTGCTCAATTACAAGGATCTTGTAGACAACTATCTGAAGATCTCCGATTGGCGAGTCAAAGAGAATTCTACCGTGACCTATTCTGTAGGCGGCCTGATCCTTTCCAATTCCGGTGCTATCACTGCGAACTACTGGCTGAGCGAAGTCTATGACGACGAGATCGCAGAAGCTCATCGCAGTGCTGCTATCCACCTCCATGATCTGTCCATGCTCACCGGTTACTGCGCAGGCTGGAGCCTGAAGCAGTTGATCCAGGAAGGCCTCGGAGGGGTCCCCGGAAAGATCACCTCTTCTCCTGCAAATCATCTTTCCACGCTCTGCAACCAGATGGTCAATTTCCTGGGCATCATGCAGAACGAGTGGGCCGGTGCACAAGCTTTCTCCTCCTTTGATACATATCTTGCTCCCTTCGTCAAGGTCGACAATCTGAGCCAGAAGGAGGTCAAGCAGTGCATCCAGTCCTTCGTTTACGGTGTCAATACGCCCAGCCGCTGGGGAACACAGGCGCCTTTCTCCAACATCACTCTGGATTGGACCGTACCGAACGATCTGAAAAACCTGCCTGCGATTATCGGCGGCAGGGAGATGGATTTCACCTACGGCGA
>JAEEJN010000040.1 GCA_016281935.1 Bacillota bacterium
AAACCGGAAAGAGCGGAGCCGTCGGGCACGAGCTGCGTGCGTTTCTCCTCATATCTTTCCATTCGGAGCGCGATATCCTTCGCAAAAGGCTCGAGTTCCGGATGGGTCTTCAGGATCCTGTACATGGCATATCCTCCGTTCGGTCAGGATTTGGCGAGTTCTCCGTTCCTGTTGTACGCGGCGATCACGGCTTCCATCACGGCAGAACGGAATCCGCGGTCTTCCAGAGCTCGGACGCCCTGGATCGTGCTGCCGCCCGGGCTGCAGACGGCGTCCTTCATGGCTCCCGGATGGTCTCCGGTCTCGATCGCGAGCTTTGCCGTTCCAAGGAGCATCTGTTCTGCCATCTCCACTGCCTGCGCGCGCGGCAGCCCGCAGGCCACGCCTCCGTCCGCAAGCGCTTCGATGAACAGACAGGCAAAAGCAGGACCGCATCCCGCGACCGCTCCGCCCGCATCGATCAGACGCTCGGGCATGAGGATCAGTCTCCCCGCGGCCTTCACGGCCTCTCTGAAGCCTTCCAGGAGCACAGGATCGGTGCCGTCCGCGCAGGAATACAGAAGCACTCCCTCGCCTACCGCGGCGGGCGTGTTGGGCATGAGACGCACGACGGGTGCGTCCGTACCGGAGAGTTCACGGATCCTGTCGGACGTCAGGCCGGCCGCGATGCTCACGAGAAGGAAGCTGTCTTTTCTTTCCGTCAGCACAGGTCGGATCTCACGGAAGAGATCCTCCATCATCTGAGGCTTCACGCACAGGAACAGGATCTCGGCTTCGGCAGCCGCCTCCCTGTTGCTCAACGCTCTGCATCCCAGTTTGTCCGCGAGAGCCTCCGCTTTGGAGAACGTGCGGTTCGTCACGAGGATGTTTCCCGTGTCCCCGGTTTTTGCGGCGGATCCGGCCAGGGCCGATCCCATGTTACCGGAACCGAAAAATGCCGTTTTCTTCATCTCAATATGGGGCGAACCCCTTCTCCTTTCAGATGATGCGCAGCCCTGTATACCGTATCAGTGCTTCTCCGGAAAGATTCCGTAAGGATGCCGGTCAGGCACAGGGCCCACTCCATTGTAGCATGGAAAAAGGCCGGGTTCAAGGAACCTCGGCCTGAATGGGTTTTCCGACAATGCTTCAGGAGGCGTAGAGCATCCCGACGATCCGGTTCAGCAGACCGGTGGGAAGAAGCCTCGTCAGGAACAGGAAGAGCCTGTATTTCCCTCCGAGCGTACAGAGGACCGGCACCTTTCTACCGAGCGCCAGACGGCCGACGAACGCGCCTGCCGCTTCCGCGGGGATCCCGTGAGTCTCGTCATGTTCCATGACGGCTACGCCTCTGGAGATCCTGTGACCGTAGGCTTCATCCCCTTCCGTGTTTTTGGCTCTCGCGGACGTGAATCCCGTGGCGATGTCGCCGGGAAGGATGGCACAGATTTCGATCCCGTAGGGTCTGACTTCGTTCCACAGCGCTTGGGAGTAGGAACTCACTGCGGCTTTCGCAGCGGAATAGAACGCCTGGAACGGGATCGGGATGGATGCCGCGACGGAGCTCATGTTCAGGATCCTGCCGAAACCCTGGGCGTGCATGACGGGAAGGACCGCGCGGTTCAGGCGCACCGTTCCGAAGAAGTTGACGTCGAACTGTCTCTGAGCGTCTTTCGTATCTGTATATTCCACGGCTCCGGAGATGCCGAAACCGGCGTTGTTGACGACGATGTCGATCCGTCCGGCTTCCTTCATCACACGGTCCACGGCTTCCTTGATCTGGGATTCGTCCGTCACGTCCGTCCGGATGTGGACGATGCCCGGCGCGTCTTCCCCGCTCCGGCTCAGTTCATATACGCGGCATCCGTGAGACGCCAGATAACGCGCCGTATGCAGGCCGATCCCGCTGCTTCCTCCCGTGAGGATGACGATCTTGTCCATGAACTGCTCCTTTCACGCTTCGAGGGTGACGGGGACGCCCGCTTCGAGCGGGATCCGCCTGTTGCCGAACACGAGTGTTCCGCCTTTCGCGGTGGACAGTACTTTCACGCTGCCGTCTCTGTATTCCACACGGACTTCCCCTCCGGGCAGCGGAACGGTCCCCGAGAAATCGGGAAGTCCGCCCAGACAGGGCTTCACTTCGAAGGCGCTGAACGCCACGCCCGTATTACGGACGCCCATACGGTACCTTGCGAGGAGCCAGATCGGGCTGCTGCTCCAGGCATGGCAGAGGGATTTGTCGAAGGGGCGGTTGTACATGGCATAATGCTCCGCGCCTTTTTTCGTCGGGTCGAATTCTTCGAACAGAGCCGTGGCGCCCAGGTCCCTCATGGGCCCGTAATAGTTCCTGATGCAGTCCTCCAGCCTGTGCTCCGGGTCTCCTGCCTCGCAGTGGACCATGTTCTCATAGAACTTGAAATACGGAGTCGTGATCGGCGGTACCGAATCATTGCAGACGACCCTGCGGTAGATGGAATCCTTCTTCTCTTCGCTCAGAGGCAGATAGAGATAGGCCCACAGATTGCTGTGACGGCTGACGTTCCTCCTTCCGCTTTCCGTGCTGTCGATGAACGCGCCGAGTTCTTCGTCCCAGAAAGCCTCCAGGATCTTTTCACGGAGGACCGACGATTCATGCACGAATCCGGATCCGTCCAGCCCCAGTTTTTCCCTCAGGAAGCCGTAGTCCTCACAGGCTTTGGCCATGAGGATCTGTTCCGCGCATACGGCTCCCGTCTTGTCGATGGAATCGTTCCAGTCGATGAAGACCCAGTCGTTCTCCTTGCCGCGGTAGAATCCGTCTTCGTCGCGGTTCCTGCGTACGAATCCCGCGACCTCTTCCATCTGAGGGAGCATCTGACGCACGAACTCCAGATCTCCGTAGGTCTCATAAAACTCCCGAATGCCCATAAACCAGAAGAACGTATAATCGACGATCGTGTTTACGTGCTGGACGAAAGGCCTTTTGCCTCCCAGCGCGATGAGCGTGCGCTTCTCGATCTCGGGATCCAGGAACAGCGAATGGTTCACGAACTGCGTCTGGTAAGCGTCCGCGGACCAGACCCAGCGGTCCCTTTTGATCCCGTCCAGGAAGAATTCACGGCAGTTCAGGTGCAGGGTGCGCGCCGCCGTGTCCCAAACCCAGTTCACGAGGTCGTCCGAACAGCTGAACGAACCCCTGCGTTCGAGGGGAAGATACTCGTATTCCGCACGGATCTCCGCGTCGCCGTCCGTCAGGTACAGCCAGCGGAATCCCGACGCCTGGACGGAAGCGTTTCCGTTCTGAGGCTCCAGTTCGTACCGGATGACGCAGTATTCCGGACAGAGCGCTTCTTCCCGGGACTCCCCGAGCCGGAGAGACGCGCGTCCCTTCAGGCCTTCGAAGGAGAGCCTGCAGAACAGTTCCCTGCCGAAATCGTAAAGGTATCCCCCATCCGTCTCCTCCTTCGTGACCCAGCGTACTGGTTCCGTCTCGAAGGGAAAGACCGCAGGATCCTGATCCGCACTGCGGAAAACGTCCCACGTTCCGACAGGGCGCCAGTTTCCCGTAACGTCGTCGCATTCCCAGGTCCCATCGCTCTCTACGTCGCCTTCGATGAACACTGCGGGGAAAGTCCTGTCGTTGAAGACTTCGATCATGATCCGGTATTCTCCCGGGGCGAGCGATATCTTCTCACCGAATCCGTATTTTTTGTTTTTCAGGCTGTATCTGCCGGCATCCTCATACACGATGACTTCGCCGATCCCTTTCGCGAGGACCGTGAACTCGCCTCCGTCCGTACGTACGGTCCTGCGGAAGCGCACGTTGGCTTCGGGACTGTAGAGTTTCCACATGGCGGGGATCGGCCTTCCGTAGCCGACGCGCCTCGAATGGAGCATGAGGGAATGATAGATCTCAAAATCTCCGAAATTCCAGATCCACTGACTCATGTCATACCTCCTGTGACGTCAGCAGCTCTTCCAGTTTTTCCAGAGCCGCCGCGATGAAATCCTGTGTGTTCTTTTCA
>JAEEJN010000012.1 GCA_016281935.1 Bacillota bacterium
GACCGGCGTGCTGCTGCTCATCGGGATCATCCTAGGCACGGCAGTCACGGTCACCGGCCTCATCCTTCAGGACGCATACTTCCGCCTGGATGAGAACCGGCGCTTCTACGGGATCTTCTTCACTGTGATCACCGCCGTCAACCTCGGGATCGGGATCGGAAATATCATCGGCGGGAATGCTGCCGTGGACGGCAGGATCAGTTTTGCAGGTACGGCGAACCTGCTGCTGGGGATCTTCTCCGGGTACGTGCTGCTCCTGCTGCTGATCCAGTACATCCGAGACAGGAAGGAGTATGCTGAATGAAGAATCTGAAGCTGAAAGCCGCAAGGGCATCCTTCGACATGTCGCAGCAGGAACTGGCGGACAGGGTGGGGGTCTCCCGGCAGACCATCAATGCCATCGAAAAGGGAGACTACAATCCCACGATCAACCTGTGCATCGCGATCTGCAGGGTGCTCGGCAAGACTCTGGATGAGTTGTTCTGGGAAGAATAACAGCAGAATACGATGCATGAAAAGGGCGCCGGACAGGGGCCCTTTTCTTTGTCCGGCACTTTACTTTCACTGCCGTTTGCGGTATGATGTAGTGTATTATCGAACATGCGGTATCGCATACCCGGAGGGACAATATGGAAAAGATGCTGAAGCTTCGTGAGCTTCGTGACCATAAGGAAGATTACGCGGACAAGACGGTCGTCATCGCCGGCTGGGTCCGCACCGTTCGCCGCAGCAAGGCCTTCGCCTTCATGGAGCTGTCCGACGGCAGCTGCTTCGGCACCGTTCAGGCCGTCCTCACCCAGGACAAGACCGAGAACTATGAGACTGCCGCCTCCCAGAACGTCGGCGCCGCCGTCATCGTGACAGGTACGGTCGTTCTGACGCCCGAAGCCAGGCAGCCTTACGAGATCCAGGCGGACAAGGTGGAGATCGAAGGTGAATCCACGCCTGATTTCCCCATCCAGAAAAAGCGTCACTCCATGGAGTTCCTTCGTGAGCAGGCGCATCTCAGACCCAGGACCAACACCTTCCAGGCCGTGTTCCGCGTGCGTTCCCTCGCGGCTTACGCCATCCACAAGTTCTTCCAGGAGAGGAACTTCGTCTATGTGAACACGCCCATCATCACGACGTCCGACGCCGAAGGCGCGGGCGAGATGTTCCGCGTGACGACGCTGGACATGGACCATCTGCCCCTGACGAAGGACGGCAAGGCGGATTTCAGCCAGGACTTCTTCGGCCTGCCCGTGTCCCTGACCGTATCCGGCCAGCTCAACGGCGAGACCCACGCCATGGCTTTCCGGGACATCTACACCTTCGGCCCCACGTTCCGCGCCGAGAATTCGAACACGGCCCGTCACGCCGCCGAGTTCTGGATGATCGAGCCTGAGATCTGCTTCGCGGATCTGACGGACGACATGCAGCTCGCCGCCGACATGATGAAGTACATCCTGAACTACGTGGGCGAGCATGCGCCCGAGGAACTGGCCTTCTTCAACCGCTTCGTCGATCCCGGACTGCTGGACCGCCTGGAGCACGTGGCCACGTCCGATTTCGGACAGGTCTCCTATACGGACGCCATCGAACTGCTCTCCAAGGCAGACCGCAAGTTCGACTATCCCGTCTACTGGGGCTGCGACCTGCAGACCGAGCATGAGCGCTACCTGACGGAAGAGCTCTTCAAGAAGCCGGTCTTCGTGTACGACTATCCCAAGGACATCAAGGCTTTCTACATGCGCCTGAACGACGACGGGAAGACCGTCGCGGCGGCAGACCTGCTGGTGCCCGGCATCGGTGAGATCGTGGGCGGATCCCAGAGAGAGGAACGCCTGGACGTGCTGGAGGCGCGCATGGACGAGCTCGGCATGGACAAGGCGCCCTACTGGTGGTATCTGGACCTGCGCCGCTACGGGACCGCCCGCCACGCAGGCTACGGACTGGGCTTCGAGCGCGCCGTCATGTACATCACCGGCATGGCAAACATCCGCGACGTACTGAGCTTCCCGCGCACGGTCAACCAGGCCGCGTTCTGATCGGGACATACTGGGAGCGCTTCCTTTCCGGGAGCGCTCCCGTTTTATGAAAGGGAATGGGAGAGTATCCCGGATTCTTTCCAAAAAAGAGGTTTCATGCTATAATCGTAAAGCATCGAAATGAACGGATACAGGAGATAATCTACAGATGAAAATAGTGATCGCCGGTGACGGCAAAGTCGGTTTCAGCGTGGCGGAGCAGCTCTCCCAGGAGGGCCACGATCTCACGATGATCGACAACAGATCCGAAACGCTGCGTGATTCCATCAATCAGCTCGATATACTCTGCGTACAGGGAGACGTCTGCAACGTGGACGTGCAGATGGAAGCCGGAGTGGACAGCTGCGACCTGCTGATCGCCTGTACGTCCCAGGATGAAACGAATCTTCTGGCCTGCATGGTCGCCCGCAAGCTCGGCGCCGCGCAGACGATCGCCCGTACCCGGAACCCCCAGCACACTTCCATGATCGCCTATCTTCAGGAAGAGCTGGGCGTCACGTTCACCGTCAACCCCGAACTCTCGGCGGCGCAGGAGATCTCCCGCGTGCTGCGCTTCCCCGCGGCGATGCAGATCGACACCCTTTTCGGAGGCAATATCGAGATCGCCGAATACAAGCTCGCCGAAGGGAATCCCATGATCGGGGAGAAGCTGATGGCCCTGCCTCATCTGCAGAAGGGAAACGTCCTCGTCGGCGCCGTACAGAGGGGCGATACCGTCACGATCCCCCGAGGCGATTTCGAATTCAGGGAAGGGGACATCGCGACCGTGATCGCCCGTCCCGAGGAAATGGCAAAGTTCTGTGCTTCGATCAAGATCCTCCGCAACAGCGCGCGCAACGTCATGATCGTCGGCGGCAGCCGCATCGCATACTACCTCGCGCAGGAACTGTCCCGCATGGGCATGCACGTGAAGATCGTGGACATCGACCGGGCCCGCTGCCTGGAACTGACCGAGATGCTCCCCGGCGTGCAGATCGTGCACGGGGACGGAACGGATCAGAAGGTCCTTCTGGAGGAAGGCCTTCTGGAGACGGACGGATTCATCGGGCTCATGGGCAACGACGAGCAGAACCTGATCCTTTCCATGTTCGCGTCCTATTACGGCGTGGAGAAGGTCATCGCCAAAGTCGACCACATGAATTATCCCGAGATCCTGCGCAGGACCGGGATCGAGACGATCGTTTCCCCCAAAGATCTGACCACGAACTCGATCGTCCGTCACGTCAGGGCCATGCAGAACACGCAGGGCAACAACGTGGAAGCCATGCGCCAGCTCGTACGCGACCAGGCGGAGGCGCTCCAGTTCATCGTACGCAGTTCCTTCGACTATCCCGACGTGCCCCTGATGGATCTTCCGCTCAAACCTTCCGTTCTGATCGGAGCCATCCAGCGCAAGGGCCGCTGCTTCATCCCCAAAGGCCGTGACACCATCCGTGAAGGCGACAACGTCATCATCCTGTCCGGCCGGGATTACCAGTTCAAGGATATCAACGACATCTTCCAGGAAAGCGGTCGTAAATAAATGAATTATGCCATGATCTTTCAGACCCTCGGCTACGGCATGGTCGTGGAAGCCGGTCTGATGCTGTTCTCCCTGTTCATTTCCCTGTTCCACAGGGAATTCGACGGGGCCATAGCGATAGGGATCACGATCGCATCCCTTCTTGCGGTCGGGTTCGCCCTGTCCCGCATCCGGACGAAGAGCAGGCAGTTCTACGCCCGCGACGGATTCGCCGTCGTGACGCTGCTCTGGCTGATCTTCGCCGCGTTCGGAGCGCTTCCCTTCGTGATCAGCGGAGCGATCCCCAATTACGTGGACGCTTATTTCGAGATCATGTCGGGATTCACGACGACAGGAGCGAGCATCATCCTGGATCTGGACGCGATCCCCAGAGGACTCATGTTCTGGAGATGCATGACCCAGTGGGTAGGGGGCATGGGCGTGCTCGTGTTCATGCTGGCCGTACTGCCCATGTCCAACGATTCTTCCATGCACCTGATGCGCGCGGAGGTGCCCGGTCCCACCAAGGGCAAGCTCGTGCCCCGCATGCGCTCCACGGCCGTTACGCTGTATCTCATCTACGTCGCCATGAGCATCATCCAGGTCATACTGCTCTGCGCCGGCAAGATGCCCCTGTACGAGGCGATCACTTATACGTTCAACACCGCGTCGACCGGCGGATTCTTCGTCACGAACTCCGCGATCGCGGGATATGACAGCATCTATATAGAGGTCGTCATCACGGTCTTCATGCTGCTGTTCGGCGTGAATTTCTACTGCTACTACCTGATCCTCACCGGAAAATGGAAGAGGGCCTTCGCGAACGAGGAGGTCATCTGGTACTTCGGTATCGCGATCGGCATGATGATCCTCATCGCGGTGACCGCCATCCCGAAGGAGGGGAGCTTCTGGAAAGCGCTCCGCTATTCCTCCTTCACGGTCTCGTCCCTCATGACGACGACGGGCTTCTCCATCAACGACTACAACCTCTGGCCCCAGGTCTCCAGATCCCTGATCATTTTCGTGTGCCTCCTGGGCGGATGCGCCGGTTCCACAGCCGGCGGACCCAAGACCTCCCGTCTCATCATCATGTGGAAATCCCTCCTGAGGGAACTGCGCCTCATGATCCGTCCCCGCTCCGTGGAGCAGGTGAGGATGGACGCCAAGCCCATGGAAGAGGATACGATCCGGGGCACGGTCTATTTCATGATCGCCCACATGTTCATCCTCGCGATCAGCTATTTCCTCGTCGCGTTCGACAACCTCTGCCCGGAGGACACAGTCAGCGCGGTGATCTCCTGCCTCAACAACGTGGGCCCCGGAATTGGTGTCGTCGGTCCCGCGGGTTCCTACGCTTCGCTTTCCTACTTCAGCAAGGTCGTCCTGACGCTGGACATGCTTCTCGGCAGGCTCGAGATCTTCCCGATCCTCCTGTCCGCCATGGCGCTGACCAAGAGGATCCGCTCCTATCACTGAGAAAAACCGGAGAAACGAAACGCGGATTCGTCCGCGTTTTTGTTTTACATTCGGCGCTTTATGCGATATAATGAATTCAGTATAAGCGCAGCGATGCGCACTTGAAGACTGACATACGAGGTGACTAAAAATGGATTGCAAAGCGATCAAAGCGGCCATCGAGAGCGGCAAGACCTCTCTGGGCATCGAGTTCGGCTCCACCAGGATCAAGGCCGTCCTTATCGGCGAAGACCACGCGCCCCTGGCTTCCGGTGCGCACGACTGGGAAAACCGTCTCGAGAACGGTGTATGGACCTACTACATGTCCGACGTCTGGGAAGGCGTGCAGGACTGCTACGCTGATCTGGTCAAAGACGTCAAGGAAAAGTATGACGCCGAACTGACGACCTTCGGCTCCATGGGCTTCTCCGCCATGATGCACGGCTACCTGCCCTTCGACAAGGACGGCAAACAGCTGGCCGAATTCCGCACCTGGCGCAACACCATCACGGAAAAGGCTTCCGTCGAACTGACCGATCTCTTCGGCTTCAACATCCCCCAGCGCTGGAGCATCGCGCATCTGTATCAGGCCATCCTGAACGGGGAAGAGCACGTGAAGGACATCGCCTTCATGACCACTCTGGAAGGCTACGTGCACTGGAAACTCACGGGCTGCAAAGTCCTGGGCGTCGGTGAAGGCGCAGGCATGTTCCCGATCGATTCCACGACCGGCACCTATGACGCCGGCATGGTCGCCAAGTTCGACGATATCCTCGCCAAGCGCGGATTCTCCTTCCGTCTGCTCGACATCCTGCCCAAGGTCCTGAACGCGGGCGATCCCGCAGGCGTCCTGACCGAAGAAGGCGCCAAACTTCTGGATCCCACCGGCAAGCTGCAGGCCGGCATCCCGCTGTGCCCGCCCGAGGGTGACGCAGGCACCGGCATGGTCGCCACGAACTCCGTGGCCGTCCGCACCGGCAACGTCTCCGCCGGAACCTCCGTCTTCGCGATGATCGTTCTGGAGAAGGCCCTGTCCAAGGTCTATCCCGAGATCGACATGGTCACCACGCCCACCGGCAAACCCGTCGCCATGGTGCACTGCAACACCTGCACCTCCGACCTGGACGCCTGGGTGCGCCTGTTCCGTGAACTGCTTGACGCTACCGGCACCGAGATCAGCAAGCCCGCTCTGTACGACATGCTGTACTTCAAGGCTCTTGAAGGCGCCACGGACTGCGACGGCATCATCTCCTTCAACTACTATTCCGGCGAACCCGTGACCGGCACCGACGAAGGGCGTCCCCTCGTCATGCGCAGGCCCGATTCCGCTTTCAGCCTGGCCAACTTCATGCGCGCCCAGCTGTACGCTACGATGGCGACCCTGAAGCTCGGCATGGACATCCTGTTCGACAAGGAGAAGGTCACGATCGACCAGCTCATGGGCCACGGCGGCCTGTTCAAGACCAAGGGCGTGGGCCAGCAGCTCATGGCCGGCGCGATGAACGTCCCCGTAGCCGTTATGGAGACCGCCGGTGAGGGCGGCCCCTGGGGCATGGCTCTTCTGGCTGCCTACGCGAAGAACAAGGCCGAAGGCGAGACTCTCGAGGACTACCTCTCCAAGAAAGTCTTCGCGGACAGCAAGGGAAGCGTCGTAGAGCCCAAGAAGGAAGACGTCGAAGGCTTTGCTCGTTACATCGAGTCCTACAAGGCAGGCATCGACGTGGAGAAGGCCGCGATCAAGGCTCTCCGCTGATCCGATCTCAGAAACTGCATAAGCAAAGGCGGTCCGGCCATCATGGCCGGACCGCTGTTTTTTTCTTTGTTTCAGAGGGAGAGGACGGGACCGTTCCAGATCTTCGCCTCTTCGGGATCGTGGGTGACGACGAGGACCGTTCTGCCCTTCGTCTTCTCCCGCATGTAGGCAAGGGCTTCGTCCCGGGTCTGCGGGTCGAGCCCGCGGAAGGCTTCGTCCAGAACGAAAAGATCGCCCCCGTAGAGCGCGGAGCGCACGATGGCTACACGTCTCCTTTCGCCGCCGGAAAGCGTGCGTACGGGCCTTCTGCCTTCCCTGAAGCCGATCCTGGCCAGTTCCTGACGGATAGTGTCGGGAGAAGCGGAGGGCACGGCCAGACGGATGTTCGTGAGGGCTGTGAAGTCTTCGCAGAGCCTGTCTTCCTGGAAGAGGACGGAGACCTTTCCGGGCACGCCTTCGATCGTCCCCGAATCCGGTTTCTCCAGTCCCAGGATCATGCGGAGGAGGGTAGTCTTGCCGCATCCGGATTCGCCCAGGATGCAGCTGGCCTCGCCTTCGGGGAAAGTGTACGAGAAGTCCTGAAACAGCTCTTTGCCGCCGAAGGATTTGTTCAGATGACGGATCTCGATGCTCATTCGTGGGCCTCCCATCTTGCGTACGCCCAGCGGATCGCCGCGAGGAACGCCTTTTCGAATCCCACGCTCAGGATCACGATGACGACGGTCCAGGCAAGAAGATCGGCCGTCGCGAGGTAGATCTTCGCCTGATACAGCCTTTCACCGATCGATCCGTCCGGGATGCCGATGACTTCCGCCGCGATGCCCGATTTCCACGCAAGGCCGAGAGCAGTCGTGCAGGATGAGAGAAGGAAAGGCTTGATCTGCGGCATGAAGATATAGCCCAGACGCCGCTGCCAGGGGAGACGGTACGTGCGCGCCATCTCAAGGAGCTGCCGGTCCGTGGACTTGAGTCCCTGCAGGATCGCGGAATACAGGACGGGGAAGACCATAAGGAAGGAGATCAGGACGGAAAGTCTCGAGGATGAGAAGAGGACCAGTGCCAGGATGATGAAACTGGCGACGGGAACCGTCCTTACAGCCATGACGTAAGGCCACAGCAGCGTCTCCGTAAAGGGAAAGCGATAGGAGAGGACGGCGAGCAGGGAAGCTGCGCAGGCCCCGAAGAGGAAGCCGAGAAGGATCCTCCAGAGGCTGTAGAACACGGAGGACCAGAAGCCTTCCTCGCGGATCAGCTCCCAGAGTCTGACGCAGACACGGGTCGGTGCGACCAGGAGGAGCGATTCGTTCAGGAGCATGGCGGCACACTGCCAAAGGGCCAGCGCCAATAGGACTGCGCTGGCCTTTTTGATGATGGATTCGGTTTTTGCTTTTCTTGAATTATCCTGCATAGTAGTAGTCGTCACCGGGCATCGCGCCGCCGACAGCTTTGGGGTTCAGGTCGAACAGGACCTTGAAGTATCCCTGGAGAGCCGTCTTCATCTCGTCTCCGGTGATGCACACGAGGTTGCACAGGGGGATCGCTTTCTTGGCGATAGGCGCCTTGACGATGTCCTGCTTCTCCACGAGCTCCGCGGCCGCGTCGACGTTCTCGTTGACCCAGGCAGTGGAAGCGGCGAAGTCCTCAAGGAAAGCCTTCACGGCTTCGGGATGTTCCTCGGCAAAGGCCTTGCGCACGAGGATGCCGGCCGTGATCAGCATGCTGCCGTCTTTGGAGTATTCGTTCCAGGCATCGGTCAGATCGATCGCGGTCGTCAGACCTTCGATCTGGGTGGACGCGACGGTCGCGAAAGGCTGGGGGAGCATGGCGACGCCGGAATCCTGGTTCTTCAGGACAGCGACGACTTCGGTGGGCTCGCTCTTCCATTCGATGGTCACGTCTTTTTCGGGATCCAGACCGGCCATGGTCAGGATGTGGTTCAGGGCATATTCGGGAGTGGCGCCTTTGCCGGTCGCGTAGATGGTCTTGCCGGCCAGGTCTTTCACGCTGCCGATCTCTTCGCCCTTGGCGACGATGTAGATGACGCCCAGGGTGTTGACGGCGATCTGCTGGACTTTGCCTTCCGTGTTGGCATACAGCACGGCGCCGAGGTTGGCGGGTACCGCGACGATGTCAAGTTCGCCCTTGATGAATTTCGGGGTGATCTCGTCCGCGGCGGCTGCCATCGTGAATTCGTAGTCGTTCAGGGTATTGCCCGCTTCGTTATCCTCAAGGAGCTTGACCATGCCGATGGTCGTAGGTCCTTTCAGGCCGGCCAGACGGACGGTGACGCCGGTCTTGGCGGAAGGCTCTTCGGTGGGCTCAGCGGGAACCTCAGTGGGTTCTGCGGGCGCTTCGGTGGCTTCGGGTTCTTTATCTTCAGATGCCGGCACTTCGGTGGCTTCGGATTTGGGAGCTTCCGTTACGGCGGGAGCCTGAGTGGGGTCGGAGACCGCAGGGGTCTGTGCACATCCGGCCACGAGGCCGAGGATCATGAGGATCACAAGGAACAGGGAGATGTTTTTTTTCATATTTTCCTCTTTTCTGGAACCGGATCGCCGATTCCTCGCGTATTGTACAGGAAAGAGGAACATATATGTGTTGCGGATGCAACACAATCAGGAATCTTCTCTGCGGATCGTCAGAAGCCTGAAATGGTTTCGGTCGAAGTCCAGGAAGCCTTCCTGTTTCATCCGTGAAAGCTCTCTGGAAAGGGCGGATCTGTCGGTCCCGAGATAGAGAGCCAGGGAACTCCTGTTCAGGGGCAGATCGAATTCGCTGCCGTGTCTTACGGCGTACTGGGAGAGATAGGTGATGAGTTTGGCGCGGAGCGTGTTCTTGGAGAGCACCTGGATCCTGCGGTTCTGGGCGAGGGCACGGCGCGCGAGCCACGCGATGAAACGCCTGCAGAGCTCCTGCTCCAGGGGGCTCTGGACGGAACGGCGGAGATTCTCGGTCCTGAGCCAGAGGATGCGCACGTCCGTGACCGCTTCGATCATGACCATGGCCTCCTCCCGGAGGAAGCACAGGGATTCCCCGAATGTGCCGCCCGGATTCACCTGCGCCATGATGATGGGCTGCCCGTCGTAGTCGTACATATAGACCTGTACGGAGCCCTCCAGGACGAGCCCGAAGGCGGGGAGGGGATCCCCGAGACGGTTGAGCATATCGCCTTTGCGCGAACTTTTTTCGGAGGCTTCGTAGAATTGGAGGGCCTGCCTGAATTCCTCGTCGGAAAAACCGGAGAAGAGCAGGTGACTGCGGATGACGGATTCGTACATGGTTCTCAGTAAGCGGACCTTCGGCCGCGGGTCGGGAGGGGGAGGATCACTTTCTGCGTCCACGTCCGCCGAAGAGGAGAACAAGGCGCAGCAGCTGGGCGGCGGCTGTCAGAAGGGACGCGACGTAGGTCCAGCCGGCGGCCGAAAGCACGGCGCGTGCGCCGGGGATCTCGTCGCTGTCCAGGACCCCGAGATCGCTCAGATGGGCGAGAGCGCGGGAGGACGCGTCGTATTCCACGGGCAGTGTGACCAGTTCGAACAGAACAAGGAGCGCGTACAGGATGATCCCCGCCTTGACGAGGGGGGAGATGGAGAACAGGATGCCGGCCATGAGGATGATCCAGGAGCCGTATCCCGCAAAGCGGACGACGGGCACCATGGCCGTGCGCACGCGTACGGGAAAGTAGTCCTCCTGATGCTGCAGCGCGTGTCCGGCCTCATGGGCCGCGACGCCGAGAGCGGCGAGCGAGGTCCCCGCATATACGTCCTGCGAAAGCCTCAGGACCCTCTCTGAAGGAGAGTAGTGGTCTGTAAGGGAGCCGGCGACCGGTTCGATCCGGACGTCGTAGATCCCTGCGTCGTTCAGGATCATCCTGGCGGCCTCAAAGCCCGGGATCCCCCTGCGCGAAGGGACCTGGTTGTATTTCCGGAACACCGAGCTGACGCGGGTCTGCGCGATGAGGGAAATGATGAGAGCGGGGATCAGGATCAGCCAGGTCAGATCCGCTCCGTACATGAGTCTGTAGAACATGGACTTCTCCTTTTGTATCAGTGTAGCATAAAAGCGCCCGTCAGTCCAATGCGGGCGCTTTCAGAGCCTATGCCTCAGTCGTTCGTAAGATCGCCGTCTCCCGTGATCGGGATGGGATCGCCCAGATAGGTGGGATCGGGCTTCCGCAGGCAGCGGAACACGTACTCGATCCTCGCGATCTTTTCCCGGGTCTCATAGATGGGCATCTTGGGATAGGTCCTGAGATCCGAAGGCACCCCATAGGCTTCCAGCCCCAGGGCGCGCGCGGTGTAGACCGCGCGGTAGAGATGATAGGTCTGGCTGACGATGACGATCTTTTTCGCCCGGAAGATCTCTTTGGCCCGGTACATGGATTCGTAGGTCGAGAATCCGGCGTGGTCCATGAAGACGTGGGAGGAGGGGATGCCCGCGTCCGTCGCGTAGCGCTTCATGGCGTTGACTTCGTCGTATTCGACGCGGCCGTGGTCTCCGCTCATGAGGAGCCTGTCCGACACGCCCGCCTGATACAGTTCCACGCCGACCTGCAGTCTGTCCTCCAGGATGGGGCTGGGCGAACCATCGTCCCATACGCGTGCTCCGAGCACCAGGATGCAGTCGGGCTTCACTTCCAGCGCCTCTTCGGGAGTCAGGATGGCGTCCTTCGTGGATCCGGTCACGTGCGCGTGCAGCACGCAGGCGCAGACGAGCAGCGCCGCGGCCGTGCATGCGAGGACCGTGAGGACGGTCTTCAGGACCTTTCGTTTGTTTTTCATGGAGCCTGCTCCTTCCTTCCTGATTGAGACGCCGCAGACCCGTTCAGGGTTCCTGTAGGGAGAGAAAAAGCCCTGAGCGGGTACGCTCAGGGCCTGTCGGACCGATTATTTGTCGGGGGCCCAGGTGGGAGCGGAGGGAACGGTCACGATCATGCACTTCTCTTTGAGGAGCATGGCCATGTCGTAGGCGAACTTCTTGATCTCCCAGATGTTGCGCTCTTCCTCGGGCATGGCGCGCCATTCCTGGATCTTCGCGGAGGGAGCGTCCCACATCGCGACCATCTCGGCGCCTTCCAGCAGGTTGACGCAGTATTCGGCGGCGTTGAGGTAATCTTCGCTCGTATGGACGACGGGACGGTGCTGTGCGGCCTTCTTGTCCATCAGCATGTCTTCCACCTGACGGATCGCGAGATAGGCGTGGCCTTCGCGGTTCGGATTCGCGAGGACGCGGCCGGTGCTGCGCTTGCGGAAGAAGCCGAACAGGGCGGCGATGGCGGCGGGATCGCGGATGGTGCCGTCTTCATAGACGAGGCCGTGGACGTCGCCCCAGCCCCTGTTGGTGATGACCAGGTTGAAGAGGTACCAGCCCATGTTGTACTTGTTGCAGTATTCCAGTTCCAGATCGTAGGGATCCGCGCGGCAGATGCAGCCGGTCTCGGACTGGATCATGGGCTTGCCGAACTTGATCGACTGCTGATGGGCCCATTCGTAGGCCGCGCCGATCTCTTTGCGGGTCGGCAGATAGTCATGGAAGGAGAGGACGTCCACCCAGTCTCCGGTGATCTCGTTGTAGTCCGTGATCACGTGGCCGATCGTGATGGGCGTATCGGGATCGTACTTCTTGACGGTCTCGCACAGGCGCTTGACGAAGGCCCAGATCTCGTTCAGACGACTCTGCTTGATCTCCTCGGAGGGAGCTTCGCCGATCCAGTCGGAGCAGCCGGGTTCGTTGATGATGTCCCACATCAGGAGTCCGGGTTCGCCCTTCAGGGTGTCGACCATGTCCTTGACGTATTCTTCGATCGTGACCCACTCTTCTTCGGTGTAGGTCGCCTTGTCCAGTCCGTTGCCGTTCCAGAAGATGGGCATCGTGGAGACGCCGTATTTCCAGCATTCGGATACGTAGTATTTGAGTTTCTTGCAGTAGCCTTCCCGGTCATCCAGCCAGGAGGGGAACATGCGGCGCATCTGGGCGGCGTTCACGCCGGCCGGGGGATTCCTGCGCACGGGAGCTGAGAGCCAGATACGGGTGGAGTTAAGGTTCAGCCGGTTCATGAAGCCCATATCGCGCTTCAGGATCTCGGGATCGGTGACCATATGGTGGTTGACACCGCGGATCTGAGAATAATCCTGCATGAGAATACCTTCCTTTCGAAATGTGTTTGTTTCTGAAAAAAGTATACCTTATTTCCTCCGCACTTGCAAGAATTGACGATTTGCGGTATGCTGAATTCATGATATCGCGAAAAGAGAAACGTCTGTCTGTACTCTTCTTCGTTCTAGCGGCCGCCTGGATGGCCGTCATTTTCTTCCTGTCGGCCCAGGACGCGGGAGAGAGCGGGGAAACGAGCGGACGGGTCGTCGGCATGATCGTCAGGATCTTCAGGCTGGATGCGGAGAAGCTCGCCGGGATAGGCGGGACCGAGACTCTGGACTCCTGGATCCGCAGGCTCGCCCATTTCACGGAGTACGCCCTGCTCGGTCTGCTCCTTGTTCCTGCCTGGCGTTTTTCAGGGCTACGCTTTGCCGGAGCCATGGCCTGGGGCATCGCGTCGCTGTGGGCCGTTCTGGATGAAGTGCATCAGGCATTCGTCCCCGGACGGGCGTGCCAGTGGCAGGACATGCTGACAGACAGCGTGGGAGCGGCTCTGGGAACGGCGGTCATGCTCCTCATTCTTTTCGCTGTCGGAAGGAGAAAAAACAATGCGTCTGAAAGTCACGTCCAAACAGAATAACGCGAGGTTCTGCTTCGTCTGCGGGGTCGAGAACGACGAAGGGCTCCA
>JAEEJN010000041.1 GCA_016281935.1 Bacillota bacterium
GAGGCGATCACGGGAGGCATCACGGACGTGCACATGTGTGAGACCGTGATCGAGCTCCTGAAGGAATACTGCCGGCCCGGACGGATCATCGTGGGCGAGCAGACCGACATCAACGGAGTGACCAAAAGGACGTTCGACCGCAACGGATATACCGATATGTGCAGGCGTCAGCAGGTCGAACTTCTGGATTTCGAGGACGACGAATTCGTCGACGTTCCCCTCGAGGACTCCCTGTATCTGGATGTCGTCTCTGTCCCCAAGACCGTTCTGGACGCAGACGTCTTCATTTCTCTTCCGCTTCTGAAAAACCACGACACCATCTGTGTCACCGGCGCCATCAAGAACAATTTCGGTTTCGTGCCTGACCCGGACAGGCGGCAGGCGCATCGGGACAACGCCCTGGAACAGTATATGGTGGATCTGGCCCGCGTACGGCTTCCTGACTTCGCCATCGTCGACGGGCGCATCGGGATGGAGGGGATCGCCGGCGGTTCCCATTTCGATCATCCCCGCTTCGCCAACCGCATCATCATGGGGGCCGACGCAGTGGCCGTGGACACCGTCTGCGCGCACGTCATGGAGCAGAACCCGCGCGTGCGTTATCTGCAGTGGGCGGACCAGTACGGGCTCGGGAACTGCAATCTGGACTACATCGATATCGTGGGCATGCCTCTCGAGGAGGCGAAGGTCCGCTTCATGACTCCGGGAGAGGAGCATGAGGAAAGGACAGGCGGGAAGCTGCACCTGATCGACCTGCATTCCTGCTCCCAGTGCCGCGCCGTGGCGCAGGGCACGCTGCACCGCTACAATGAGCAGAGCATCCTGGAGCCTGTGGACATCGTATACGGACCCTATGACTGGGACGTTCCCGCGGACCGGGCGGAGAAGTGCATCCTCATCGGGGACTGCATACAGGAGCGCTACCGGGGACTGGGCACATGGATCCCGGGCTGTCCCATGGATACGCAGAAATACATGGAGGCCCTGCGGGATCTGGGCGTCACCTGTTCCAAATGCGCAGACCTGGTCCGGGAATTCGTGTCCCGGCATACGGAGGATGAGCTCGCATTCGTGCGCATCCTTGCGGCGAGCGAGACCCTGTACCAGGGACGGGACAACAAAGCCGGGAGCCTGGACAGCGCACTCGTCATTGGAAACTGCGAAGCGCATTACGCCTGGAACCAGAAACGGCGCGCCGAGTCGAAACTGGCGGCACGGGGCCTGCAGGACAGATACGCTCCGGACGATTTCGTCTGCTATCTGCCGGGCTGCGACGTGACGCTCGAGGCTTTGGAAGAAGGGCTCCGGCAGCTCAGGGAGAGAAAGCCGGATCTGAACGGGAACGGTAACGGATGAAAGAGATCCGAAGACAATAAAGATCAAGGGAGGAAACTGTTATGAAGATCACGGATGTCAAAACGTTCATGGTCGGCGCCAGACGCCAGAACTGGCTGTTCGTCAAGGTCCTGACGGACGAAGGCATCTACGGATGGGGTGAAGCGAGCGTCGAAGGCCTGGAGAAGTCCGTCGAAGCGGCAGTGCACATCCTGGCGCAGCGCAGCGTCATCGGGGAAGATCCGAGGAACGTGGACCGGATCTATCAGAAGATGTACCGCCACGGCTTCTGGAAGAGCGGCTTCATC
The DNA here is from genome assembly GCA_016281935.1 of Bacillota bacterium. Classification (GTDB taxonomy): domain Bacteria; phylum Bacillota; class Clostridia; order Christensenellales; family UMGS416; genus JAEEJN01. The sequence continues at coordinate 1,644 of JAEEJN010000041.1, forward strand.
TACGGATCGGCGATCAGCGGCATCGACCAGGCGATCTGGGACATCAAGGGCAAGATGCTGGGCGTCCCTGTCTATGAACTGCTGGGCGGCAAAGTCCGCGACAAGGTCCGTACCTATACGCACGGCGGCCCGCGCAACGCGGCCGAGTGCATCGAAATGGGCTTCGCGGGCGTGAAGACCGGCATCGGCCCGGGCATCGAGGTCGCCGACGACCGCTATGCCGCGGCGAAGGCCTTCGCCAAAGTCCTGGAGGAGACGAGGAAGATCATCGGCGACGACCATGTCATCGCGGTCGATCATCACGGGCAGAGCACCGTACGCGACGCGCTCGCCCTGCTCGAAGTCGCCAAGGACTACAACCTGCACTTCTTCGAAGAGCCCATCACTCCGGAGAACGCGCAGCTCTACCGCACGATCCACGACAATCCCTGGAATGTGCCGATCGCCGCGGGCGAGCGCCTCTTCAGCCGCTTCGACTACAGGGAGATCATCACGAACCAGTGGCTCGATATCATCCAGCCCGACATCTGCCACTGCGGCGGAATCTCCGAGATCCGCAAGATCGCCTATATGGCCGAACCCTTCATGATCAAGTTCGCGCCTCACAGCCCGAACGGACCGGTCGCCACGGCAGCTTCCCTGCAGGTCGCGGCTGCGATGCAGAACTTCGACATCCTCGAGTTCGCCCAGACCGTCTATCTGCGTTCGGACATCTACGACATCGACCTCAAGCCCGTCGACGGGTATTTCAAGATTCCCGACCGTCCGGGACTCGGCATCGAGCTGGATGAGGAACTCTTCGCGAAGTATCCCTATGAGGACTATCAGTACAGACCGCGGTACAGGGCGGACGGCACGGTCGCCGAGATCTGACCGGCCCCGGAGGTAAGCTATGAGTGCAACGATCTTCTGGCTCGGCCAGGCGGGCATCATCCTCAGAACGGATGCGGGCTCTCTCGCTGTCGATCCCTTCTGCGGAAGCGCGAAAGGGAATTCGGAACGGCTGTACCCGCCGTTCATCCCCAAGGGAAGCGTGCACGTCGACATGGTCCTTACGACCCATTCCCACTGGGATCATTTCGATCCCGAGACTTACCGGGACTATGTGATCCCCGACGTGATCGTGGGCCCGGGACAGTGCATGGAAGCTCTGGAAGCGAGCGGGCTCCCGATCGAAGGGATCCGCCTGGACCGCAGGAAAAAACTCGAACGCTGCGGCTTCACGATCACCGCTACGGCGGCGGATCACGACAGGGACAGCGTCGGATATCTCGTGGAGACGGAGGGGGTCAGGCTGTATTTCAGCGGGGACGCCCTGTTCACGGCGGAGACGGTCATCCCGAACATCGGGATCGCTCCGGACATCGCCTTCGTCTGCATCAACGGCAAGCTCGGCAACATGAACGCGTTCGAGGCGGCCGGCTACTGCCGGATCCTCAGAGCCAAAGTAGGGATCCCTATGCATTACGATATGATCCGCAACAATACGGAGGATCCGAGGGAGTTCACACGGGCGCTCGAACGCACGGGAGAAGTCCGGCCCTTCGTGCTGGAAAGGGGAAAAGAATACCCAATCAATGAGATCCTGGGGTGAGGCCTAAAGCCCTCACCTCGACACGGAGCCCTTTCAAGGGCTCCGTTTTTGCTTTTTCCGCGCGTCTCTTTCCGATTGAAAGCGGGCATCGTCCGCGCTATAATCGAAGCGGTGACCCGAATAAAAGAACACGGGGGCAAGTCGATGAACAGATGGCTTTCGGACATCCTGGAGGGCAGGGAAGACAACTATATGCTGCCGTTCTACTGGCAGCACGGGGATCATTACGACAGGATCCCGGAACAGATCGAAAGGATCCGCAGGAGCGGATGCCGGGCGCTCTGCGTCGAATCGCGTCCCCACCCCGATTTCTGCGGAGAGACCTGGTGGAGGGACATGGACCTCATCCTCAGGGAAGCCGAAAAAAGGGGAATGAAGGTCTGGATCCTGGACGACGATCATTTCCCGACAGGTCACGCTGCGGGGGCGGTGGAAAAACATCCTGAACTGCGCAGATGGCAGCTTGTCGAACGGCATGTGGACGTCATGGGTCCGCTGAAGGACGCTCTTCTCACCGCGGAGGAGACCGGGGAGGACCACGTGCTTGCGGGGATCTACGCCTATCCCCGTACCGGAGAAGGCGAAGCCTGCCGGCCGGAACCTCTCTGCTTTACGGACTGCGTCACCGACGGTTTCCTGCGTTTCTCTGTGCCCAAAGGCTGCTGGAGAGTCTTCTTCCTGTACCGGAGCCGGAGAGGCAACACAAAGAAAGACTATATCGACATGCTCCGGGAAGAGTCCGTAAAGCTCCTGATCGACGCCGTATATGAGCCTCATTACAGGCATTACGCCCGTTATTTCGGAAACACGGTCGCCGGATTCTTCTCCGACGAGCCGACCCTGGGCGCGGACTGGTACGGACGGCATGCGACCGACATGGGAATGTACGACCACAGGGTGGGCATGCCCGGTCTTGCGATGCCCTGGAACGACCGCATCCCCGGAATGATGGAAAAAACCCTGGGGAAAGATCCTCTCGCTCTTCTGCCGGCTCTCTGGTTCGACTTCGGGGAGGATACCGGCAGGATCCGCCACGCGTACATGGACGCGGTGACGCGTCTGTACCGGGACTGCTTCACGAGACAGCTCGGGGACTGGTGCGAAGCACACGGGGTGGAATACATCGGCCACATCATCGAGGACATGAACGCGCATGCCCGTCTGGGCTGCAGCGGGGGACATTATTTCCGTTCCCTGGACGGACAGCACATGAGCGGGATCGATATCGTCCTGCACCAGCTCCTGCCGGGCATGTCCGGATACATCCACACCGCGTCCGCGTTCGGCAACAACGCGGATCCTGAGTTCTTCGACTACGTACTCGCCAAACTCGCATCCTCCTTCGCGCACGTCGGCACCCAGATGAAGGGAAGAGCCATGTGCGAAGTCTTCGGCGCCTACGGATGGGCGGAAGGTACGCCGTGCATGAAATGGCTGCTGGACCATCTCATCGTGAGAGGCGTCAACCGTTTCGTGCCTCACGCCTTCTCGTCCTTCTTCCCGGATCCCGACTGCCCGCCGCACTTCGGTGCGGAAGGAAAGGATCCCCAGTTCGATGGATTCTCCGCCCTCATGGAGTACGGCAACCGGGCGGTCCATCTCCTGTCCGGCGGCAGA
>JAEEJN010000013.1 GCA_016281935.1 Bacillota bacterium
AACCAGGCAGCCGGAGAAGTCAAGGGATTCCGTTTGTTCGACAGAGTCCGTTTTCATGGACAGGAATGCTTTGTATACGGACGGCGGAGCAGCGGATACTTTGACTTAAGGAAGCTGGATGTGACCAGGATCCATGCATCTGCTTCTTATAAAGCGCTTCGGCTTTTGGAGCGTCAAAATACAAGATTAACGGAAAGGAGGAAGGCGTCTCCTCTCATGACTGAAGTCACAAGTGTCCGACGCCGAAACTCATGAAGCGGATGTTCACGCAGGGGCGTTCCTTTTTCGGAACGATGCTGTTCGCGCACGTCGCGATCATGATCCTGAGCCTTGCGCTCCAGAGCAGTTTCATCAACGACTGGATCGTCGGACATCCTGTCGTCTACTGGATCATCTACGCGGCCCTGGCTGTCGGATATTTTTGGATCTCCGCTCAGGAATCCGTGAACCAGTCCGGACAGGATGCCCAGAGAGAGCAGAACTGTCTTGACAGGGGAGAGAAGGAAGAGGCTTCGCTCACATGGCAGCCCTGGTTCGGACTGCGCTATGCCGCGGTCCTGGAAGCGCCTTTCCTTCTTCTGACCGTCGCGGCGGGCCTGCTCAGGGATCTGCCCCGGATCATTGCGGGCATCCTGCCCAATCTCTGGTATTCCGCCTGGCAGCCCGCGCTGGACCTCTGGCCTTCCGCATATCCCTGGCTCTACCTGATCCCCGGGGTCCTGGCGGTCATCGTGCCGGCGGTCTTCTATCCTGAAGGCAAGCGCCGCTTCCTTCTCATGCGGCAGCACATGCTGGAGAACACGGAACGGATCCGCAGCAACGAGAAACCGATCCGCATCCCGAGAGGCCAGTAGTCCGGCCCGGCCGAAAAGGGCGTTTTTCCGTACCTGTCCGTTTTTTTGTGTTCTCCCCTTGAACACGGACTGGGAAATGTTGTACAATAAGAAGCAGGAGTTCCTATGCGAATTGTTGGAGGCGAGCTGAAGGGCCGGCGGGTCGAACTGAAGACCGACACCGCGCGTCCGACGTCGGATAAGGTCCGTGAAGCCCTCTTTTCCATCCTCTATGACAGGATCGAGGGTGCCAGATGCCTGGATCTGTTCACGGGAAGCGGATGCATCGGCATGGAAGCGCTGAGCCGCGGAGCGGCCTACGTCGTTTTTGCGGACAGGGAACGCAGAGCGATCACAGCGGTCCGGGAAAACCTCGAACGGTTCCGCGTGGATCCGAAACGATGGACGTCCTGCGTCGGACCGTTCGATTCCACGGCGAAGGCTCTGGAGGCGGACGGCGAACGTTTCGATTTCATCTATCTCGATCCCCCTTATGACGCGGGGTATTATGAAAAGGCTCTTGACTGGGCATCGAGACTGGTGAAAAAGACGGGCATCGTGGTCGCCGAGCACCGCAGCGGCATGGAGATCCCGGAGAAAGCCGGATGCCTGACCCGCGTACGGGAACGCCGTTACGGGACACAGGAGATCGCCTTTTACGAAGTGGAGGAGGAAGAATGAGCCACTGGCTGTTTCCCGGAAGCTTTGATCCGGTGACCTGTGCTCATGAAGCGCTGGCTCTGCGGGCGTCCCGCCTGTGCGATACGCTGACGGTCGCCGTCCTCCAGAACCGTGACAAGCCTGCGGACAGGAGCCTGGAACTGAGGATGGAGTGGCTCCGGCGCGTGTTTGCATCCTGTCCGGATATCCGGGTGGAATGCTTCGAAGGCGCGCTTGCGGATTATGCGAAGAAGATAGGCGCAGACGCGCTGGTCCGGGCGATCCGCGACACGTCCGATCTTGAATATGAATATCCCTGGGCCCGTCTGCATCTCGCGCGGGAAGGCGTGGAAACGGTTTTCCTTGCCCCCGAAGCTCGTTTTGCGGATCTGTCCAGTTCCCAGGTCCGGCAGTGGGCCGGCCTTGGCAAAGATCTTTCGGGACTCGTGCCCGAGTGCATCCGTGAGGATGTGGAATCCCTGTTCCGGCAGGGCAGATAAGAGAAATACAAGTTGAAATAGAGGAGGAGAACCCCATGAACGTGATGGGACTGTTGGACTACCTGCAGGAAGAAGTGTCTGAGGCCTCGAAGGTCCCCTTCACCGAGAACTGCATCGTGGACCGCGAAAAGATCCTGAACATCATCCAGGACATCCGCGTGACCCTTCCCGCCGAGATCAAGGAAGCTGAGACGATCCGTGCCCAGCGCAACGAGATCCTGGATGACGCCGAGCGTGAAGCGCACGACATCGTGGATGAAGCGCAGCAGCGTGCTTCCCAGATGGTGGAAGAGAATACCATCACCCAGCAGGCGTATGCCGAAGCCGACCGTATCCTGCAGGAAGCCCAGAACGGTGCAGAGCAGGTGCGTGCCAGCGCGGACCAGTACGCGATGGATCTTCTGGAAGATCTCGAGAACAACATCCGCCGCAGCCTGGAAGTCGTGTCCAACGGCATGAATTCCATGCAGGGCCGTTGAGCGCGGGGCTTCATACATCCGATAGGGAACAGAGAGATACTGTCAGTATGACTGGCAGTATTTCCTATACCTAAACGGAAAAGAATGACAGTATAAAGGAGCATATATGCCATGAATCGGAGCATCCGGATCCTTGCCGTTCTCCTTGCCGTCCTTTTCCTGACCGCCGGCCTTGCGGGCTGCGGGAAGAAGCGGGCGGTGATCCTTCTGGACATGGAGATCCAGGAAGCGCCTGAGGGGACCGTCATCGCTGACAGGGTCCAGACGAAAGAACTGGGAGAACGGGTGGTATTTACGATCCGTGCGAACGAGGGATACATTCCCTATGCCCTGAATTTCTTCAATGAGGACGGTCAGATCGTGACTGCTTCCTATTACATCGAAGGATACCGTGCCGAGGACTTCATCAATCTGAATCCGGACGGCAGCTACACTCTGGATTTCGACGTAGGCGCCTATTTCTTCGAACCGGCGGAACATGACCATGAGCATGCGGAAGAAGGACACGCTGAGTATGAGTATCCTGAAGAGACGATCCACGTCAGGATCCTGCCCCAGTTCATCAGTCTGGATCTGCCTGAAGTGAAGGTGGAGGCCGAGCAGCCTCACAGCGCCATCACTGTGTTCCCGAAACGCGGCGCAAAAGGCACGAACGTCAAGATCGTCATCGGAACGGAGCCGGGTTGGGAGGTCACAGCCTGCAGCCATAACGGCAAGGAGTTCCCCGTGGACGAACCTCTCGCCAGCTATGACGACGCTGTGTATCATTACGTCTCCTTCTCCTTCTATATGAAGGAAGAAGACGAGATCGTCCGGTACGAGGTCGGAGAATCGAAATAGACGCGAAAATGAAAGATCCGAGGCCGTGAAGGCTTCGGATCTTTTTTTGTCGGGTGATCCTGCCGGTCATTCGAGACGGAAGGATCGGAGCATGGCGCTGCCCTGTCCCCTGTAGGTGAAGTACAGAGCCCGGACGCCATCCGGAACCGGGACTTCCGCGCTGAAATCCGTCCAGAAATCACGGTAGGCGAGCTGGATCTCTCCCAGGACCTCCCCGTCCATTGCCGTCCTGACTTCGAATCGGCCTCCTGCGTACCCGCGGGTCGTGACCGTGATCCTTTTCACATCCCTGCAGTCGAAGTAGCGGAATCCGACCGTGACTCCGTCGGAGATCCCCGCGACATATCCGTCTTCGGGATCGCCGTCCCGTCCGTCCTGGGTCAGACGCGCGGGCGCCTGCGGTCCGCGGAAGGGACGCGGCGTTTCAGGCTCCGTCCTGTACAGGCAGCAGGCAAGG
>JAEEJN010000042.1 GCA_016281935.1 Bacillota bacterium
GGAATGATAGATCTCAAAATCTCCGAAATTCCAGATCCACTGACTCATGTCATACCTCCTGTGACGTCAGCAGCTCTTCCAGTTTTTCCAGAGCCGCCGCGATGAAATCCTGTGTGTTCTTTTCAGCCATGGGATGGGTGACGGCGTTCCTGACGGTCTCCATGGCGTTTCCCGGAGCGAAGGAATAGTCGCTGTGCTCAAACATGGGAAGATCGTTCTCGAAATCTCCCGCCGACGCGATGCAGCGGATGCCCGGAAGTTCTTTCCTGAGGAAATCCATCCCGTTGCCCTTGCCGCCCGCGGGATCCAGAAGCTCGACGCCGAAAGGCCAGCTGCGGAGGATGTCGAACGATGATCCGTATCTTTCCGTCATGGCTCTCTGCGCGGTCTCCGCTTCGTCGGGACTGTTCCATACGATGACTGCCTTGAGAAGGGGCTCCCTGCCCAGCCGTTCGTAGGATTCGGCATCACCGCGCCATTCCCAGGTCCCCGACATCTGATGCATATGGATGACTTTGAGCCCCGGATGCTCCTGACAGAGTCCGAGAACGGGCACGGCGTCAGCGAGAAGCGGACGCACACAGAGCGTTCTGTCCGTCTCCAGATCGTAGACGAGAGCGCCGTTCATGGATACGAGAGGCGCCGTGATGATGCCCGGATGGGCTTTCATGAAAGGACGGATGAAATCGGGGAAACGGCCTGTGGATATCGTGAAACGTCCCCCGAGCGCGCAGAAGCGGCGGATCGCCTGAACGTTGCGTACGGATATGGTGTCGTTCGGCCCCGTCAGCGTTCCGTCGAGATCCGAACAGAACAGGACGCCGGATAATGGAAGCATGGATCCACCTCCTTCAGCAGTAGTTTGATCTTATCATAAAGCGATGTCAAGGACAAGCTGGGACCGGTACGGTGCCGATCGCGCTGATGCTGCCTTTGATCATGGAAAAAGCCGTGAAACCGGAATGGATATATCCGGCCTCACGGCTTCGCTGTGCTGGAATGATTGGATGCGGGATCCGATCAGAGCTGTTTATTCCGCGGCTTCGCGGCTGTTCTTCTGACGGCTGGAAGCGATCAGGAAGACGAAGCCCAGAGCGAAGAACACGGCCAGGGACGCGACGGCGATGTTGATCGTGCCGCCGGCCAGTTTGACCCACGCGATGACGGCGGAGCCAAGGAAGGACGCGCCTTTGGAGAAGATGTCGTAGATCCCGAAGTACTCGCCCGAATTCTCCGGGGGGATGATCTTGGAGTAATAAGACCTGGACAGGGACTGGATGGAGCCCTGGAAGCAGCCGACGCCGAAGGCGAGGATGCCGAAGTCCAGAAGGGTCTTCAGAGTCAGGGCGTACAGGCAGACCGCGAAGTAGCCGGCGATGCAGATGAGGATCAGGGGCACGGTGCGGAACTTTCTGGAGAGCCTCGCAAACACGAGGGATCCGATCCATGCGACGACCTGGGTCGCCAGAAGGAACACGACCTGGCCCACGGTGTTCAGTCCGAGATCCGTTCCGATATTGATGCAGTTGTCGATGATCGTGCCGACGCCGTCGATATAGAGGAAGAAGGCGATCAGGAAGAGCAGCACCTTCTTGTCGTGCAGGAAGATCTTCTTCAGCGTTCCGAAGATCTTGCTGAACACGGCGCCTACGGACGTAACCTGACCTTCCACGTAATTGGACTGCTTATAGTTGCGCAGGAGCGGGATCGTGACGAGCAGCCACCATACGGCGGTGACGGTGAACCCGATGATCCTTCCGACCATGGCCGGGAACAGGGGATTCTTCAGGATGCCGCCTCCTCCGGACAGGATGTAGGCGACCATGGCGACGAGGAACGGGATGCAGGAACCGATATAGCCCCATGCGTAACCGTAGGAAGAGACGCGGTCCATGCGCTCTTCGGTCGTCACGTCGTTCAGCATGGAATCGTAGAATGTCAGGGACGCCTGATAGAGGATCTTGGTCAGGACGTATACCGCGAGGAACACGACCCAGGACCAGGCGAAGCTCGTCGTGACGCAGAAGATGACACCGAGGGCGACCGCGGTCTGGAAGAAGATCTTCTTTTTGTCCTTCCTGTCCGCGAGCGCGCCGAGGATCGGGCCGAGGAGCGCGATGACGATCGTGACGATCGAGATGGAGATGGAATAGTAGGCGGTCGCCTGGTCGCCTGTGATCTTTCCGGGACCGGTGCCGATCGCAAGTTCCTTGAACCAGATGGGGATCAGGGAACAGGCGAGCATCGTGTAGGCGGAGTTGCCCACGTCGTAGAGCACCCACGAGAATTCCTGGGCCGAAAGATCTCGGAAGACCCGGGTGCGGTTCAGCCACTGGAACAGTCTGTTCATAAGCCGTCCTCCGTTCGTGATTTTGTCCGTTCAGTTGACTCTATCATGCCACAAATGGCTTTTCTGCACAAGAGGATAACCATGATATTATGGATTTTACCTTGAAGATCAGGAAGGATCCGTCAGTGTGACCGCGATTTCTTTGTCTTCAAAGCCCGGAACGCTCACGCGCAGGACTTCCTCCCCTGCCTTCGTGCCGGCGCGTACGCAGACGATGAGTCTGCCTTCGTACGCTGCGCGGGACCGCACCTTGCAGTCGGAAGTGTCCAGGAGGTTGCCGGAGTCCAGAGCCAGGATCTCCAGGCCTTCGGTCGCGGTGACCGTGAGGACTTCATCCGCGAACGGGACCCACCTGCCGCTGCCGTCCAGGAGACGCGCCTCGATCACGGTCACGTCTGTCCCGTCCGCCTTCAGTTCCGTTCGGTCTGCGTAGAGAGAGACGGATACTGCCCTGCCGACGGTCTCGATGCTGTCCTTCAGATCGCCGCAGGAAGCTGTCAGTTTCCCTTCGCGGAAAGCGATGGGCACTTCGACGCAGCCGGTCTCCGGATCCGGAGCATATTCTCCGAGTTTTTCCCCGTTCAGTTCCAGCGTCACCTTCGGGCAGTTCGTATACACGACGGCTTCGACCTCCTGACCGGGGGCGTAGTTCCATCCAAAGTTCTCCCCCGCTCTGCGTCTCCAGGGATTCCCGTCCTTCACGGCGGGCCTGCTGACGAGTTTCAGGCAGGGAGCGTCGGACCAGAGGCTCCTCCGGAAGAAATAGGAAGTCTTGGGGAAAGCCGCCGTCGTCATCAGGCCGGCGTGGCTCCCGTGATCGGGCCAGAGCCGGGTCTCACCGAAGAAGTCGATGCCCGTCCAGAGGAACTGTCCCGCGATGAAGGGCCTGTCGGTCACGGCTTTCCACTGGAGATATCCCTGTCCGTTCTCGCTGCCGTACAGGATCCTTTCAGGATATTTCGCGTGGTCTTCGTCATACCACTGTTCCTTGTAGTTGTAGCCGCATACGTCCACGGTATCACAGTAGCCCGTACGGTTCGAGAGCTCGGGGTATGCGATGGCAGCCGTGACGGGGCGCGTCTCGTCGCAGGACTTCACGATGTCGCGGAGCCTTGCAGCGATGACAGGGATCCGTTCCGCGTTGGGCTTGTCGGGATTGTATCTGCGTTCGGCCGCGGGCTTCGCGCTGTCATTGTTCCCGGTCATCTCCGCGAAGGAGGTATGGCAGTAGGGATCGTTGGGATAGTCGATCTCGTTGCCGATGCTCCACAGGACGATCGAGGGATGGTTCCTGTCCCTTTCCACCATGGCCCGCAGATCCTTCTCGTGCCATTCCGGGAAATCCTCGAAATAGCCGTGGAGCTGAGGCGGATAGACGTTGTGGCCCTGCCACCATTTGTTCTTCGGGCCTTCCCATTCGTCGAAAGCCTCATCCATGACGAGGAAGCCCATGCGGTCGCAGAGACCGTACAGTTCCGTCATCTGGGGATTGTGGCTCATCCGAATCGCGTTGCAGCCCATTTCCTTCAGGAGTTTCAGCCTTCTTTCCCATACGGGAAGAGGCACGGCGGCTCCGAGGGGACCGGCGTCATGGTGTATGCAGATGCCCTTGAACTTCATGTTCACGCCGTTCAGGAAGAAACCCTCGTTCGGATCGAAGCGGATCGAACGCAGGCCGACGGGAACGGTCTCCTCGTCCAGGATCTCGCTTCCTTCCGAGAGAGTGACGCGCAGTGTGCAGAGCGCGGGATCGTCTGGGCTCCAGCGTGGCCCGTCCGTGACCGTTTCCCATTCAAGGGTCTCGGTGCCCGTGGCCTGCACAGGCTTCCCTTCCCCTTTCCAGAGGATTGTTCCGTCGGGCGACGTCAGTTCGAAAGTGCAGATGAGATCTCTCTCTGCATCCTTTTCCACTGATGTCCTCAGTCTGAGGGAAAGGCCTTTGTCCGTTTCGCCCGTAACGGCGAAGAACACGCCGTTTCTTGCGAACCTGCAGTCTTCCTGCACCGTGAGGCGCACGCGTCGGGTGATCCCCGAGCCCGTGAACCAGCGGGAATCCGCCGTATGCTCGTGATGAACGCGGACTGCGACGCACAGGACGCCGTCGGGCGTCTGTGTATGGGTGACGTCATAGGCGAAAGGCGTGTAGCCGTAGGGATGCTTGCCGAAATAATATCCGTTGACCCAGACCCTGCTGTGGTTGTAGACGCCGTCGAATTCCAGAGTCAGGTGCTTGCCGCGCAGGGCTTCGGGGATCAGCGCCTTTCCGCGGTACCATCCGATCCCTCCGGGCAGATAGCCGCCTCCGGAACTGTGTTCCCTTGAAAAGGGTTCTTCCACGGACCAGTCGTGCGGGAGCGTCACTGTTTTCCATTCCTGATCGTCAAAAGACTTGCCGACGGGGCTGTCGGCGTCCCCTCTGTGGAACTTCCATCCCAGATCCATGGGGATGACGGTCCTTGCCATGCTCTTTACCTCCGTTCGGAAATGTGATAAGGTTATCGGGAATCCTGTGACTTCATTATAGAAGGATTCCGGGGGATTCACAAGGAGGAACCATGGCCTTTTTACGCTGTCCCTACTGCAGGAAAGTCCTGCCTTCCGGCACCTGGGGCGATCCAGCCGGCCGATGGGGCTCGCCTTTCGTCAAGTGCCCGCAGTGCGGAAAAGACTGCGTGGACGCCACGAAGACCGAACCTGCGCTCAAAAAGCTGGAACTGCCGGATCTGTCCGTCGGGCATCTTGTAAAAGTGCACTTCTTCCCCTTCGGGCTCCTTGCTCTGTTCTGCCTGTTCGCCGCATGGAGGAGCCCGGAGAACACCGTGCTGTTCCTGTCCTTCGCGGGCGGGTTCATAGGGGTGTACGCCTACAGGGTCTGGCAGGACGCCAGGAGCAGAGAAAGGGTGCACGAGCGCATGCGCAGGCTCTACGCGGAAAGCGAGGAAAGGCTCAAGGATCCCAAATACATCCGGGCGCTCGTGTCTCTCGACTACGACGTTCCCATGTCCCTTCGCGAATATGCGGACAGTTTTCCCGAAGACGAAGGGTCTGAAGATACGGACGAGAACTGATCTGCATACGAAACGAAGAGCGTCTTCCCGAAGGAAGGCGCTCTGTTTTCATTCTTCCGAAAGTCCTATCCGGGCAAGCATGTAGCGGGCAAAACGTTCCAGACTTTCCCGTTCGGTGATCCCGGGACCTCCGCAGCCCCTTCCATAAGCGCTGAGCGCGTCGGAGACGGTCCCCCGGTACAGTTCCGGGAGCACGGAGAGTCCCCACTCACCGCCCTCCTTCTTGGAAAGGATCTTTCTTTCTTCTTTCCATGCGGCGACCCGGCAGAGGTTCAGGACCGTATAGACCGGCGACGACGTGACCGACTGCGCCGCGTCCCCGATGTCGTAGAGAAGTGCGTCCGTATAAGCCCTGTCCGGAACGGGAGCGAAGAGTTCGGAGGGATCCGGACCGTACAGCGGGATCCCGCAGAGGCGCGTGATCCTGACGTGGGCCGCGAGGTCCCTGTCGTCGCCCCGCATGGAAGCGGCGAATGCTTCGGGATCCTTCCTTGCGCGTTCCAGATGTCCGTGGGAAAAATGCAGTTCGAAAGGCATGGGATGCCGGAAACGTCTGCAGGCCTCCTCCGTCAGCAGGCTCATCTCGATGCCCTTGGGAGGCGCTTCCCTGTCGATTTCCAGGAGAGCGCGGATGAGACCGGCTTTCTGTCCGTCAGAGGGAATCCGCCGGGCCACGATGAGGAAGTCTACGTCGCTGATGTCCCAGGAGAAGCAGCCGAACGCGAGGGAACCGTGGACGTACAGGCCTGTCAGATCCTCTCCGAGGATCACGCGGGAAGCCGAAAGGATCCTGCTGAGCAGGCTTTCGATACGGCTGTCGTTCCATGCGTTCATCCCTTGCCTCCTGTTGTGATGATTGTACTGGCGCTCTGATCCGACTCATCCTGCCGGACCCGACTATCATGATACACGAACACCCCGTTGTCAAGACGGGGCGTTCTTTGTCCTGCTGTCCGTTACAGGTTCCTGTTCAGTTCGGCGACTTTTTTCTTCATCGACAGGTACTGCGCGATCCAGATCACGGCATATGTCATGAGGAAGATCCCGAAATATGTCAGAATGCCGGAAAGGCTGTGATCCATCCAGTACATGAAGTACGCGATGGGAAACGTCGCGAAGGAGCAGATCAGGAGATGTGTGACAGTCATTTTCAGAAGGCTCCAGTCGTCCGCTTCCCAGATCACGGAAGCGCCGGCCCATGCGGCTCCGTATAAAAGAGAGCATGCCGCCTGTACCGTGACCGCATTGATCTCGCTGCCGAGGCTGCTCGTAAGTTCAGGAACGACAGCATAATAGGTGCCCCCGCCCACGACGTAGGAGATCACGATCGTGATGAGAGTGCTGATCGCCAGGCCCAGAGGAGCTCCGATCAGGCAGCGGATTACGATTTTCTTTTTCATTGCTGTTACCTCACAGTCCCAATATTTCCTTGATCCTGGACACATACCTGCGGGAAACGTAAGTCACGGTATTGTCCGACAGGGATACGCATATCGTCCCTGAGAAACTGAGATCGAAATGCTTCACTTTTTTCAGGTTGATGATCTCCGAATTGGATATGCGGACAAATCTGTCCCGGCGAAGCCTTTCCTCCGCTTCGTACAGACGAAGGCGAAGGATGTATTCGCCCTGATCCGTCACCGCGAAAACCTTCCCGTTCGACGCATAGATCCTCAGGATCGAATCCTGATCCAGCACCGTGACCGTGTCATCCTGAAATCCCGCGATCATCTGTGTTTCCGCATCCGACAGTTTCCTGACGATCTCGTTGATTTCTTCGGTCATCTGATCCGTCAGGATGATGACTTTCGGTTCTTTGCAGTTGCCGTCGATCCTGATCTCGACCTGCATGAGCACCACCTCCTTGTTACGGCTGCATTATAGAATATGCCGGCCCGGCTTTCCACC
>JAEEJN010000043.1 GCA_016281935.1 Bacillota bacterium
ATTAGGACGAACGTCCGCCGGTGTGATCACCGGGATAACGGAGTCTGAATTCAGACTTGGGGTAGTCAACAAGTCCCTTGCAGGACCGACTTCGGCCACGGCTTTTTCATGCCCGTGACTTCAGTCGTGGGTTATTGACGGTTCTTTATTTCCGTCCTTTGTGCAACAGCAAATGATGTATCAATTATAGCTTTCTTCCGCCGCATGCGTCAAATTGTTGCAAAAGAATTTGCAGCGGATCTGCGGTAAAATCGGCAGATTCCGGCGTCAGTCACCGGATTCGGGCCCTGCTGAGGAGAAAAATCTTTCCGAATCGGCCTGCTCACAAAAAAACCTCCGTGCGTGCACGGAGGAAAATGGTGGCTGTGATGTTTTCGGATCACTTCACCGTGAGTTTTGCGGCCGAGGAAGTCACGGATCCACCGCTGTTCGTGACTTTGCAGCGGTACAGTCTGCCGTTCATGGAAGCTTTCGCCGTAAAAGAGAACGTCGCGCTGTCGTGTCCCGCGGAAGTGCAGTCGGTCCAGGCGGCGCCGTCATCTTTGCTGTACTGCCACTGGTACGTCAGGCCGGATGACAAGGATCGACAGCAAACGAAAGAAAAGCATGCGAACCGCATGCTTCGGCCGAATGCGGAACAGAATGTCTCCGGCGAAAAAAAGAGCCCCCGGAAAGGGGCTCTGTCGGACCGTCCGTCCTATTTTCCGTAATAAGGGTACTCCCTGTAGATCTCGTTGCGGACGAGCAGTTCGTCTCTGGGGAGCTTTTCCGCCTCCGCCACGGAGGTCACGCCGAAGGTGTCCTTCATGCGGGAGATCGGATCGACCTGGATCTGGGTGCACCAGGGCAGCCAGGCGTAGACGCCGCTCTGGGAGAAGGAGGAATAGCCTCCGCCGCCTTCCTCGCACAGTCCGATGCGTCCGTAGCCGAACTTCCCGTCGATGTCGTAGGACGTGCGGGTGTTGCGGTCCAGGAACAGATCGTAGTCCAGCCACCAGCGGTCCCCGGTCAGGAGATACAGGCGGTAGAAGATATAGGTCACGGCGCCCATGTACACGTCACCGCCGCCTCCGTGGCCTGCGGTCACGGGGCTCATGCCGGTGAAGTCCACGTGCCGGAAAGCGTGCTTTCTGTTCGCGCAGTCGATGGGGTAGCACCAGCTCCAGGCATAGGTCGCGGTGTAGTCCGCGGCGCCCTGCAGCGCTTCCAGCCATTTGGGATCCTTCGTCAGATCGTAGAGGGACAGGAACGCGAAGCAGGCGTAGATGCCGCCTTCGTTGTCCATGACGGCCGCGTTGTCGCAGGTGCCGCCCCGGTATTCCATCCCCTGATAGCAGTGGACGTAGCACCATTCGCCCGCTTTCAGCGCCGCCGCCTTGTAGCGCTCGTCGCCGCAGGTCAGGTAGAGCTGCACCAGCGTGCGCACGATGTTGGACGTGTTGCCGCGGGATTCGTCGTGGATCTCTCCCGAGATCTTCCAGGCGCGGGGCCAGGACCCTTCCGGATCCGCGTGGTCCACATACCAGTCGCAGACCTTCTTCACGTACGCCAGCCAGTCGGGATGCTCCTCGCCTTCCTTCTTCAGGAAGTTGTAGGCGTCCAGGATCCCTTCCAGGCCGTCGGAGATCATGCGGGTCCAGATCGGCTGGTCCAGCCACCGGGCGGGCTGGCAGTCGTACCAGCATTTCGGCAGTCCCCAGTCGGTCAGGGAATTGCCGACCCAGAAGTCGATGACGTTGCGTCCCTTCTGCACGGTCTCCGGTTTCCCGGACTTCGTTCCGTAGCGGATGAGCTGGTAGGCGATGTTGGGCTGCTGGCCTATGAATCCGAACTCGTAGTCCACGATGCCGATCTCACCCGTGGGCAGGAGGCATTTGAAAGGCACGCCCCAGGAACCGTAGTAGTTCCGGCACAGGCTGTCCAGGAGGCCGATCTCCACGTCGAAGAAACGGTCTAGATCCAGTTCCTCGTGGATCACGGGCGGACGGCGGCCGTAGACGTAGCGCCAGGCGTCCCGGAGCAGATCCTGGTAGCGGCCGAAGCGGCCGAAGCGCATGACGACCGAGCATTCCTGCGCGAAGCCCTCTTCCACCGGATGATAGCGCCGACGGAAGCCGAACTGGTATTTGTATACGCCTCGGGCATAGGGCGTCGATTCCTCGTCGTAGCCTTCCGTCCCGGGATACACGTAGTCCATGGACAGATATCCGAACTTCGAGACGCCGAAGGAGCCGTAGTTGAAGGTCGGAGACGTCACGCAGTCATAGGTCCGCTCGTTGATCTCCGAAGGATGGACGTCGTACTCGGCCCGGGCAAAGGTCACGGCGTCTCCGCTGTCGATGTGCTGCATGGAGAACAGGGGCAGCGTGAAATGGGCGTCCCGGAACCAGTGGCAGGGCTGGGAGTCCAGCTTGCTGATGTACGCGTTGGGATAGCACCACTGGTTCTGACGGTAGATGGAACCCGGCGCGAAATAGTTGTATTCGGAGAACTTTCTTCCCGTGAGGACGCCCAGGGAGATCCTGGATCCGAAGCCCAGATCGTCCGCCTGCGCGGCGGTCACCTCCACTCGGCGGGAGAAGCGGAACGTGCCGCCGTCACCCTCCTTCTCCACCGTATCCGTGAAGAGGAATTCGGAACCGAGATCCGTCTTCACGCGGCCCGTGGCGACGGCTTTTCCGTCCAGGATCTCCGCGGACTCGTAGGCCGCGTCCAGATCGACCATCTTGGCGGCATAGTCCTTCAGCAGGATCTTGAGCGGTCTTTCGGTGCGGTACAGGCAGATGGGGGAAGGCCCGGCGTCGCGCCACACGGCGTAGCCGATCCCCTCCCGCCCCTTTTCAAAGGCAAAGGTATACGGGCCGGACTTGAGAGAACAGATCATGAGACACCTCCCTGTCGTCATTTTTCGTACTGTTTACATTATTCCCCGCAATAAAATGCGATTCCTTCAAAATATTGCTCCTCAGTCGCGGATTTCTCTCCTTTTCCGATGCAATCCTTCCCGAAAACCGCTATAATAGAGAACATAGAGATTCAGAGGAGGGTGCTTATGAAGCGCAAAAAGAGATTCGGTGACCGCAAGGACGGACGTCTGCTCCGCAGCCTGTCCCCCATGGACAAGGTCTCGCCGTTCATCATGCCGCACAAAGCCGGCGCCACCAACTACTGCGAGGACGAAGTGGACATCACGGCCATGAACCACTACATCCACGAGAAGCGCAGGCAGGGACTGGAGGGCTTCGGCACGATGCATCTGCTTGTCGCCGCCTACGTGCGCACCGTGACCCAGCGTCCCGGCGTCAACCGCTTCGTGTCCGGTCAGTGCGTCTACGCCCGCAACAACATCGAGGTCATGCTGACGATCAAGCGCGAGATGGCTCTGAACGCACCGGAGACCATCATCTCCGTGGTCTTTCCGCCCGAATCCACCGCCGAAGACGTGTTCCGCATCTTCCAGACCGAGATCGAGAAGGCCCGGACGGAAGACGGCGACTTCGACAAGACTGCCGCGGTCATCAACTATATCCCCCGGCCCATCAAGTACCTGGTCGTCTGCCTCCTGCACTGCCTGGACTACTTCGGCTGGCTGCCCAAGTTCCTGACGGATCTGTCCCCCTTCCACGGCTCGATCTTCCTGACATCCATGTCTTCCCTGGGCATCCCTCCCGTCTATCATCATCTGTACAATTTCGGAAACGTCCCGGCCTTCATGTCCTTCGGACGCAACGAAAAACGCTACGAACTGAACTCAAAGGGCGAAGTGAAGGAAGTCCGATACATGCGCTACACGATCGCCCTGGACGACCGTATCTGCGACGGCTACTACTACGCTTCCACCCTGCGGCTCTTCAAGAGCTATCTCAAGAACCCCTACCTTCTGGACGTGCCTCCGGAAGAAATCGTCGAAGACATCGACTGAGGTGAAGATGATCACGATCCGGGAACTCACTTCCGCGGACTACGCGGATTACATGGACTTCATCGACCTGGTCTTCAGCCAGGCCCACAGGCCCCATGATTTCCGGCAGCTCCTGCCCAAGCTCTACCGTCCCACGGACGAGGCGATGGCCTGCCATACCGCCCTCATCGAGGACGGACGCATCCGTGCGGCCGTCGGACTCTATCCCATGCCGCTTTCGATCGGCGGGATCTCCGTCCCCGCGGCCGGGATCGGCGCGGTCGCGACCCATGCCCGGTATTCCGGGCAGGGCTACATGCGCCGGGTCATGGAGCGGATCATCGGCCGCGCGAAGGCGGACGGCTGCGCCTTAATCTTCCTGAGCGGCGAGCGCATGCGCTACGCCCGCTACGGCTTTGAAAAGACGGGACGGCAGTACAGCCTGTCCTTCAACGCCAAGCGGCTCATGACTTTCGCCGGAGAGATGTCTCTCCCCTCGCTCGAACCCTGGGACGACGGCGATCCCCGCCCCGTTTCCCAGATGCAGGAAGCCAACCGGGCCCGTTTCGTCCACTTGGAGCGCGCGGACGAAGACGTTTTCGACATCCTGCGCTCCTGGGACTGCCGCACGGACCTCGCTCTCACGAAGGACGGGATCTCCGGCTGGATCTCCTACGATCCCCAGAGCGGCGGCATCCAGGAAGCGGACGCCGATTCCGCGGAAGCCCTCCTGGGGCTCCTCGCCGCGCACGGCCGCCGCTATATGCGTTTCTCCTGGGACATGCCTGAACTGCCCGAAGCGTACGCCCGGGAACTGCTCCAGTGGTCCTCGGACGCGCAGCTTCACGGCTGCGGAAACTGGCGCGTCCTGGACTGGCCCCGCGTCCTGGAGATCCTTCTGAACGCCTGTCCGCCTCCGGACGGACGGCTCACTCTCCGAATCGGGGACGAAGGCACGTTCCTCCTCGCCTGCGAAAACGGAAAGGTCAGGGTCCGGGAGGTGCCGGATGCCTCTCCCGACGTCACCGCCGATCCCCTGGATCTCACCCGCGCCGCCCTGGGGTTCCTTCCCCCGCGCGACGTCCTGGGTCCCTGCCGGGAAGCGGATCTGCTCGCTCCCTGGTTCCCCCGTCCCATCGGCATCTGCCGCGCGGACGAAGTCTGAATCCGTACCGACCGCGCCGTGGAAAAAGGGACGTTTCCGCGGCGCGTTTCCATTAGGCCGTCCCCTCACTCCGCAGACCCATCCAGAAGGGAGCATCCGCATGAACGTGAAACAGTACATCAGCTACCGTGCCGGCGGCGAGGTCGTGCAGAAGGAAAAGGAAGTCCCCGTGACCCTGGAAGCAGACGAGCCCAGATACACCGAATCGGATTTCGTCAATCTCTATCCGCAGTATCTGTATCAGGAGATCGAAGGATTCGGAGGCGCCATGACGGGCACGAGCGCCTATCTGTACGCCCGCATGGATCCCGAGACCCGCAGACAGGCACTCAGGGAATGGTTCGTCGACTACAACTACCGCTTCGTCCGCGTGTCTCTCGACAGCTGCGACTATTCCCCCGAGGAATACCAGGCGGTGGAAGATCCGATCGCCGATCCGGAACTGGAGACCTTCTCGATCCGAAAGGACAGGGAAGAGATCATCCCCATGCTCAAAGAGGCCATGGCCGTCGCGAAGCACCCGATCTCCGTCCTCGTGTCCCCCTGGTCCCCGCCCAAGCAGTGGAAGACGAACCCTGCGAAGCCCAACTTCCCCGGCATGGCGAACAACCCCATGTTCGCGAACTTCGACTACGACCATCCAAACCGGAACCGCGGCGGCTCCCTGAAGCCGGAATACTACGGCTCCTGGGCGAAGTACGTCGTCAAGTTCATTCTGGCCTATCTGGAAGAAGGCATCCCCGTCACGATGCTCACGATCCAGAACGAGCCCCGCTCCGCCACACCCTGGGACTCCTGCGTCTGGACGAGCGAGCAGGAGAAGGTCTATCTGCGCGACTTCCTGTATCCCGAGATGAAAAAAGCGGGACTCACGGAGAAGGTCGGCATCTTCATCTGGGACCACAACAAGGAGAGGACGCTCGAACGCGCCTGTGAAGTCATCGACGCGGACACGCTCCCCATGATCGCGGGCATCGCCTTCCACGGCTATACCGGCGACCACTTCGAGCAGATCGCCAAGGTCGCCGAACTCTTCCCCGGCAAGGTCCTCATGCAGTCCGAGCTCTGCGGTCTGCACCGCCCCGGCAGGGCCGGCATGCCGCGCTTCAACGAGTTCGTCAAGGAGACGCCCGAATCCGTCGAATACAAGGACGCGCTCCTCTATGCGCACGACCTCATCGGCAACCTCAACGCCGGCATGAACCGCTGGATCGACTGGAACCTGATCGTCGACGAGGAAGGCGGCCCGCGCCACGTGCCCGGCGGCTTCACCGCCGCGACTATCGCGGACAGTAAAGGCGGCTACAGAAAAGACCTGACCTTCTATTATCTCGGCCATTTCGCGAAGTACATCCTGCCGGGCGCCCGCCGCATGCTCATTTCGAAATGCAGCGACGCCGCAGACGTCGTCGCGGTGCGCAACCCTGACGGCACGACGGCTGTCGTCGTCCTGAACCGCGGAGACCGGGACGTCGGATACATCCTGCGCTGGGAGGGCAACCTCGCGAGGATGCTGTTCCCCGCCCACTCGATCAGCACGGTCGTCTTCTGATCAATCAGACTGCCGTCTTTCCCCATACGCACAAGGCTTTCCCGTCCTGCGGGAAAGCCTTTTTTTCGGGGCAGTACGGCAGGACCGATGCGGCAAAATCATATATACATATTAAAATAATCTTATCCATATGTTATAATTCCCATAGAATCACATGTTTCCATCTTGCCGGACAGCAGACCGCCGGACGAAGTCAGGAGAACCCGGGATCCCTGCCGGGACATCCTCACGAAAAAGGAGCAGCAGGATGACCACTTATCTCGTAACGGGCGGCGCCGGCTTCATCGGGAGCAATTTCGTCCATTACATGCTCAGACACCATACCGATGTCAGGATCATCGACCTGGACGCGCTGACCTATGCCGGGAACCTGGAGAACCTGAAGGATCTCGAGGACGATGACCGGCATGTCTTCGTCCGCGGAGACATCTGCGACCGCGCACTGATCGGGGACCTTCTCCGCGGCTGGGATCCGGACGTCATCGTCAACTTCGCGGCGGAATCCCACGTGGACCGCTCCATCACGGGCCCGGAGATCTTCGTCGTCACCAACGTCATGGGTACGGTCAACCTCCTCCAGCGGGCAAAGGACGCCTGGTACGATGCAGGGCAGAAGACGTGGAGGAAAGGAAAAAAGTATATCCAGGTCAGCACGGACGAAGTCTACGGAGCGCTGGGAGCCGAAGGATATTTCACGGAGGAAACGCCTCTCGATCCCCACAGTCCCTACTCCTCCTCCAAAGCCTCCGCGGATCACTTCGTGAAGGCCTTCCACGACACCTACGGGATGCCGGTCTGCATCACCCGCTGCTCCAACAACTACGGGCCGTACCAGTTCCCGGAGAAGCTGATCCCCCTCATTATCCGAAACGCGTCGGAGCACATGCCGCTCCCCGTGTACGGGGACGGCATGCAGATCCGGGACTGGCTGTACGTGGAGGATCACTGCAGGGCCATCGACCTCGTCGCATCCGGCGGCAGACCGGGCGAAGTCTACAACGTCGGCGGACACAACGAGCGTTCGAACCTCTTCATCGTGAAAGAGATCATCTCCCGTCTCTCCGCACGTCTGGACGATCCCGCCATCTGCGAGAGCCTCATCCGGCACGTCGAGGACCGGCCTGGCCATGACCGCCGTTACGGCATCGATCCGGAGAAGATCAGGAAGGAACTGGGATGGATCCCGGAAACGAATTTCGGGACCGGCATCGCGAAGACCGTCGACTGGTACCTCGCCCACAGGGACTGGACGGATCATGTCACGTCGGGCGAGTATCTCAGGTATTACGAAGAGATGTACGGAGAACGCATGAGATGAAAGTGTTCGTCACCGGCGCGGCCGGACAGGTGGGCCGCGAAGCCGTAAGGGAACTGGCGCGGCGCGGACACACGGTCATCGGCTCGGATGTCGGACCCGCTCCCGAATGGATGACGGGGGAAACCCGTCCGGAATACGTTCCCCTGGATATCACGGACAGACAGGCCGTGGCGGATACGGTGGGAAGGATCCGGCCGGACGCCGTCATGCACTGCGCCGCCTGGACCGCGGTGGACGCGGCCGAACTTGAGGAGAACCGGGAAAAGGTCATTGCCGTCAACAGTCTCGGCACCCGCTGGATCGCGGAAGCGGCGGGAGCCGCGGACGCGAAGATGCTGTACGTCAGCACCGACTACGTGTTCGGCGGACAGGGCGACCGGCCCAGGCGGCCCGACGACCGGGATTTCGCCCCGCTGAACCTCTACGGGCGGACGAAACTGGACGGGGAACTGGCGGTCAGAGAGCTTCTGGAAAAGTATTTCATCGTCCGGACCTCCTGGGTCTTCGGCTGCGGGGACAACTTCGTCCGGACCATGATCCGCGCCGGGAAAACGCATGACACGGTCAGGGCCGTGGCGGATCAGATCGGTACGCCGACCTATGCGGCCGACCTTGCAAGGCTGCTTTCCGACATGATCGAAACGGAGAAATACGGGATCTATCACGCTACGAACAGCGAATCCGGACAGGGCTTCATCAGCTGGTATGACTTCTGCCGCGAGATCTACCGGCAGTGCGGACTGAAGACGCGGGTCCTCCCCGTGACCACGGAGGAATACGGGCTGAGCGGAGCTGTCCGTCCGAAAAACAGCAGGCTCGACAAAAACGGACTGACGGAAAACGGATTTCTGCCGCTGCCTGCGTGGCAGGATGCGCTGTCGAGATATCTGAAGGAGGCCGGACTCTGACATGGGCCAGATCAAAGTACAGAAAGACATCGGCGGGATCCGGGGCCTCTGCGTGATCGAACCTGCCGTTCACGGCGACGGCCGCGGATATTTCATCGAAACGTATTCCGCGAGAGATATGGCGGAGAACGGGATCGATACGGTCTTCGTCCAGGACAATCAGAGCATGAGCGTGAAGGGCGTGCTCCGCGGGCTCCATTTCCAGAAGAGGCATCCGCAGGCGAAGCTGGTCAGGGTCATACGCGGCGAAGTCTTCGACGTGGCGGTGGATCTGAGAGCCGGTTCCGGCACCTTCGGAAAATGGCACGGGGAGATCCTGTCCGCCGAAAACCACAGACAGTTCCTGATCCCCAGAGGTTTCGCGCACGGGTTCCTCGTCCTGTCCGATACGGCCGAGTTCTGCTACAAATGCGACGACTTCTATCATCCGGACGACGAAGGCGGTCTGGCCTGGAACGATCCCGGGATCGGCATCGTGTGGCCGCGCCTGACCGGTGCTTACGGAGGTACGGCGGATGCGGAAGGGTACGCCGTGGACGGCGTCCCGCTCATCCTGTCGGACAGGGACCGGAAGTGGCCCGGAATCCGGGAAGGATTCAGATTCTGAACCCGCAGAAAGAAGAAAGAGGAAAACGAGATGAAAGGGATCGTGTTAGCCGGCGGAAGCGGAACACGCCTGTATCCGCTCACCAAAGTGACGAGCAAGCAGCTTCTCCCGATCTATGACAAGCCCATGATCTATTACCCTCTGTCCACGCTGATGCTGGCGGGGATCCGGGACATTCTGATCATCAGCACGCCCGAGGACACTCCCCGGTTCGAAGCGCTGCTCGGCGACGGGGAACAGTTCGGGATACGGCTGAACTATAGAATCCAGCCTTCGCCCGACGGGCTCGCGCAGGCTTTCATCCTCGGCAAAGATTTCCTGGGCGATGAGGCCGGAGCCATGATCCTGGGCGACAACATCTTCTACGGAAACGGCTTCAGGACGATCCTGAAACAGGCCGTCATCGACGCGGAGGAGAAGCACAGAGCCACCGTCTTCGGGTATTATGTCTCCGACCCGCAGCGTTTCGGCGTGGTGGAGTTCGACGGGGACGGCAGCGTCCTGAGCATAGAAGAAAAACCGAAAAAGCCCAAAAGCAACTACGCCGTGACCGGGCTGTATTTCTATCCCGCAGGCGTGTCCGAGAGGGCCGCCCGAATAGAGCCGGGCACCAGAGGGGAACTCGAGATCACCGACCTGAACGAATCATATCTCAGGGACAACCTTCTGGACGTCCGGCTTCTGGGCAGAGGGTTCGCCTGGCTGGATGCAGGCACGGTGACCACGCTGCTGCAGGCGGCGAACTTCGTCGAGATGATCCAGAGCCGTCAGGGGATCATGATCTCCGCTCCCGAGGAGATCGCATACATCAACGGATTCATCGGGAAGGAACAGCTGCTCCGGTCGGCAAAGGCATACGGCAGGAGCTCCTACAGCGAACACCTCCGGGCTGTCGCGGAAGGCAGAGTGAAGTACTGAGCCGTCTCCGTCCGAACGGCAGATCAATAAAAGGACCGCAGAAACCTTAGGCCGGGACTTGTAAGACAGTTTTATAGTTTTCTGGAAATGGCATGATCTTCGGGTCATGCCATTTCCTGTTCCATCAATTCACTCAGGGGGATGAACCCGATCAGATCTTACAAATTGACAATCATGTCCGGAATCGGACCTGTGCCAATTCCTGCACCGGCTCGTTGGGAACACCTCCCAAACCCAGAGATCACACTTCGTGTGAGCTGCGCGTTTTCACGCTTTCCAATTTATACGCTCACCAAGAATGCTGACATTCTTGCACTCATTGTTTTTGGCTGCATCATCTTCACCTTTGTGCAGCATACATGGAATTCCATAGCGATCCTGATTGTAATGGAGATCTTTCTGGTCTTGATTACTGCCGGGACCGGAGTGATCGAAGGCGTATTACAGATGGCCAGTGAAAGCCTGAGCAGTTTCATGAGATCATGAGCCGTCTTCAATTTTTGTGAAATGTCACACTATATTCAAAAATCCATGCTATACTATAAGCATGTCGGGAGCCGAAGACCTCGACAGCTCGGA
>JAEEJN010000044.1 GCA_016281935.1 Bacillota bacterium
GCAACAGCCGTCCCGGCAGTAACTGTCACCCCGGCTGAAACGGCGGAGGACGTGCCGACACCGGAAGCGACCTCTGCCGATACGTCTGAATTGCAGGGGCCTGAAGCGGTCGAGTTTGAATGGGATAAAGGATATGCCAACAGCCGCGAGCTTCTGGAGCTGCGTGCGAAGGATGAAAACGGCAATCTTCTCTGGATTTACAAATCAGATTCGGAAGCAACACAGCTGAGTTCCTTCACGGATATAGGACCTCGTGACGGTTGCTATTATCTGGTGGACAAAGGTGCTGTTGTCGCACTCAGACTGGACGACGGCAGTGAAGTGTGGCGGAATGATGAATTCGGAGGATACAGCGCCAGCTTTGCCTGGGATGACAAAGGCCGGCTGTATCTGTGCGGATACTATGGACCGAGCCTCTTTGCTGTGGACGGATCCGGGAAGACGATCAAACGGATCGGAGAACTGGACGAGCGGTATGCCTGGGCACATTCCATATCCTGGGCTGACGGCGTCGTGACTCTTCATTTTGAACTTGACATGGAAGACACCGATAACGGTGATACCGTGTTCCACATCAATGCGAACACCTTCGAAGTCATTGATTCTGTTCGGTCATCAGAATGGAAGCAGGCTTACATCGACAGGATAGAAATGGATTATGTGTCCGGGATGGAAAGCATGACTTACCGTCTGCAGGATATTGATGGAGATGGCATTCCGGAACTGTACCAGGAGACGTGGGTGACTGCCGGCGGCTCGCAGCTTTTCACTTACAGCCATGACAAAGGCCTTCAGGTGCTGTGGATGGACAGCATGGGTTTCTCATATCAGGAAAAAGAAAACTTGATTCGCAGCAGTGGTGGAAGGATGGATCATTATTATGATGAGATCTACAGGATCCGGAACGGTGGATTTGAACTTGTGATATCCGGGGAATATGGTTCGGAAGACAATACGCAGGTCCAGTATGATTCAAAAGGAGATCCGATCTATCAGTATTTCTGGAACGGGGAGAAGGTTGAGAACTGGGAAGCCTATGAGGCTGAACTGAATGAAGTTTTCTCTCTGGGCTCTGAGCACGCGCCGCTGAAAATCGCAACATGGGACAGTGCCAAGGGCAGTTATGTCGGGGATGGCCTCATGGATCACAGTGAAGTTCTGGAAGCACTGCGCTGAGGGAAAGCCTGTTGATGATAAGGTCCGGCTGAATGGGTGGCCCTGTTCGACGGACCTTTGTTCATCCGGGCGCTCTGACATGTCTGTTCTCGATTTTCCTTTTCTTTTCGGCCAAAAAAGCATATACTATTGAAGCATGTTCAGCCTTTTGGCTCGGACATGTCTGATAAGAACTATGAGAAACGGAGCTTGTACTCCGAAAGGTGTGGTGAAACATGAAAAAGTACTGGATTGCAATTCTATTATCACTGTTGATGCTCTTTCTTGCCGGCTGTCAGGAACATGCGAAAGGAGATCTTCTGCCGGACCTGCCTGATGTGACGGCTCCTGCGCCTGCGAAAGCTGAAACGACTGCAGAAGCTGTTCCTGCCGAGACCTCTGCACCTGAGGTTACACCGGAGGCAGTGGCTGAAGAGACCCCGGAACCTATGGGGCCGGAAGCGGTTGAGTTCGAATGGAATACGAGGGGTGATGGTACAAATGAACGCCTCGAGCTTAGTGGGAAAGACGAAAACGGTGTTCTTCTCTGGAAGTATGAGGCTGAATCCCCTGCGACGGAATTGAGTCCGTACACAGATATCGGACCTCGTGAAGGAGCCTATTATCTGGTGGATAAAGGTTCCGTTGTCGCGTTAAGACTTGATAACGGCAAAGAGATTTGGCGTAATGATGAGTTCAAGGGGGCTGGTGCAAGCTTTGCCTGGGATGATACAGGAAAGTTGTATCTTTGTGGCTTCTATGGACCGAGCCTGTTTGTTATTGACGAATCAGGAAACACGGTCCATCGGATCGCTGATATTGACAGCCGATATGCCTGGGAGAACACTCTTTCCTGGGCTGATGGAGTCCTTACGCTGCAT
The DNA here is from genome assembly GCA_016281935.1 of Bacillota bacterium. Classification (GTDB taxonomy): domain Bacteria; phylum Bacillota; class Clostridia; order Christensenellales; family UMGS416; genus JAEEJN01. Next base: position 2,037 of record JAEEJN010000044.1, read on the forward strand.
TTTGATCTGGATATGGAAGATCCCGACTGCAATGATACGATTTTCCGTATTGATGCCAACACGTTCGAAGTTCTGGAAATCATAAAGAAATAAGAACCCGGATTTGAGCCGCACAGAGAGTAGAACTGCGAGGCAGCTTTTCGGAAACTGTGTTCGTGGCTGCATGCTGCTTGATTCGGCGGATAAACGAAAACCTAAACGATCGGCTGCGCGGATATCCGTGCAGCCGATCGTTTTTCATTTATTATTTCCAGGGTGTTCTGATCCGCTCCAAGCGAGGATTCATACTTTCCAGTGCCAGAAGGGCTGCCTGAAGCTCCGGTTCGGGGAAAGACCATCCCGTCACCCTGTGGGTAGGGATTACAAGAGGCAAGGGGCAGTCTGAAAGAAGTGTTTCGGTTTCTTCGACTGTGATTCCCGATGAGAAGGCGATCTGCTCCAAAGTACGTGTTTCGCCGCGCGGGATCTTTCGTACTGCGAGATAGAAGAGATGTGCACGAGGCGGCGCAGAATGATCGGTCGGCAGATGCAGACTGTCCGCCAGACCGCTCTCATAGGCTTCCCATGCACGCGCGACATCATAAGGGACAGCGGGCACGACAGGGAGAGGGGGAGCCGGATCTCGAATGACGGCTGTGACTCCATGCACGCCTGCACAAATGCCCCATGTTCCTAAAGAGGTCGTCAGGAGACTGAAAAATTCAGACATGGTGAGCATCCTCCATAAGAATCACTTCCGCATCTTCTCTTCCGAGCTTCCGGGGAGTCTCGGGATGACAGCTGAAGAACAGGATCTGCCGACGGCCGGACAGATGGTCGAGTACGGTACACAGACCTTGTGCCCGACGGTCATCCCAGTTGACAAGTGTCTCATCCAAAAGGAGAGGTAACGGCTCGCCCTGGGGATCCAGCTGATCCAGCATAGCAAGACGCAGCGCGAGGTAGATCTGCTCCAAAGTACCCTTGCTCAGACGCTTTTCTATAGGATCCAGATAGCTTTCGGCTTTTTCATAATAGACATACAGGTTCTTTCCGCCTTCGGGCAGAAAGAGCCGTGTATACTTACCTTCGGTGATAATAGCGAGGTACTCGCCTGCGCGGCGTATCAGTTCCGGCTGGTGCTCCTGCCTCCAGGCTTCTTCTCCAAGACGAAGCAGACCGAAGGCCAGTGCTGTCTGATCTCTTTCCCGTGTGAGCTTTTGAATCGTTTCGTCTTCGCGGTTGATCTCGGACTGGATGTCGGACGGCGCCGGTTGATCCATAAGAGACCGCCTTTCTTCCGTAATGGCACCGAGACGGCTGCGGTATTCGTCACGGCGCTCCCGAAGTCTGCGAATCGTTTCCTGCGTCTCCAATATGGTCTCTTCACTCCAGGACCAGTCTTCTTGTGAATACTGTTCTCCGAACACAGCCAGATCAGTACCGCTGCGCTCAAAGGTCTCGTCTGCAAGATTTCTGGCGCGCTCGGCGGCATTCCGTCTGCGCTGGAGTTCTTCGATTTTCTCCTCCGGTCCTGTACCGGGCAAAGAAGCGATCAATGCGAGGAAACGCGCTCTCTCTTCCGTGATGCTCTGGAACTGATTTCGAAGTTGCTCAGTTCTTTCCCTGGCCGTCAGTGCTTCCTGTGCGTTCAGTTCCGCTTTTTCACGAATGCGCAGGGCTTGTTCCAGTGCGTCAGTCAGAGTATTGCAGGCGTCTGCAGGATCTCCCGGGACATCGTATAAGAGAACGGAAGACAGGCGGGCGGTTTCCTTTTCGAAATCTTTCCCGCGATTCTGAAGGAGCTGCAGTTCGCCTTCTGTTTCCGAAAGGTCTTCCTGTGCTCTTCTGAGTGATTCGACCTGTCGGAGCAGTTCTCTGGGATCTTCCCAAAGAGAGTCTATCAGGGACAGTCCATGCAGACTGTCCTCCAACTGTCTGCGTGCGGACTCTGCTTTTCGGGCATCCATTCGGGCTTCTTTCCGGGCATACTGCAGATGACTGCGCAGACGGGGCAGACCTGCACCTGCCGACAGGGCACCGAGAATCAGACCTGCTGCGATGAGTGCGCCGCCGATCAGGCTTCCCTGGAGTACGCTTTCGGGGTGAAGAAGCAGGAAGATACCGGCAATCAGCATGAAAAGAGCAGGGAGAAGTCCCCAGAGCGCCATACGGTTGTGTGCATTCGCCTGCTCCAGGTTTCTGAGAGAAACTTCGTTTTCCCGCACTTTTTCCAAAGCGGCGGCATAGAGCCGTGCGCTGTCCTGCAACGGAGCGGGGGAAAGTCCAGGCAGGATCTTAAGCGCGCTTTCAGGATCTTTCAGCGCAGCCTGTGCAAGATCGCGGTATTGTGAAAGATCACGTGCATGCTCAGATTCAATATGACGGAGGCTGATGCTGTCTTCTCTGTATTGGGTAAGTCTGCCTGCCAGCGTACGGATGGCGTCCCGTTCGGAAAGGATCCGCTTTTCCCGGTCTGTAAAGGCATTTCTGTCTCTTTCATGTCTTTCCAGTTCATCCTGCGCTTCCTTCAGGGATCTGAGTGTTTCTGATTCCGATCTGATGATCTGCTTCCAGTATTCGGACAGATCAGCCGGGAGACCTTCATACGGAGTCAGGTCCCCGGCCTGCTGAAGAAGACGCTGCCAACGCTGCCAGTCGAGAAGGACAGCGTGCCGGGTACGAGCTTCCTCCAGCCAGATCTCAGACCGGGTAAGTTCCTTGCTGTCTTTTTCCAGTTGGCTGTGGATGTTCTCTTCCTCGACGGTCAGTTTTTTCAGGAGTATCTGACGGCTTTCGGATTCTTCCAGACGACGGTACAGTTCCTGCAGACGATCCTGATGTTCGCTGAGTGTAGGAGCGCCGCGACGGTCAGGCCGCCAGAGACGGAGCGCCTGCTCTTTCCACTGTGCGCTGACTTCAGACGTCGGCCTCAGAAAAGCACTTATCTCACCGGAAAGCAGACGGCTCTGCAATGCGGTCCAGGCTGAGGCGTCAGGGAAGCGAAGATCCTCGACTCTCAGAGAATAAACTGCTGCATACAGATCACGGTCCATATCGGAGAGGAGAGGAAGAGGAGAATCCCCGCATTCCTTTGAAAGACCATCCGATTCCACGAGACAGGATGCTGATGCTTCTCTTACATGCCTTTCGGCACGCATGATTCTGTCACCCTGCAGAGACAGCTCTCCTGAGACAACAGCTTCTTTCTCTCCCCAACGAATGAGGGAAGCGCGGAGAGCCCGTTTGCCGGAGAATCCGAACAGCAGACCGGAGATCCATTCTTTCAGAGTGGACTTTCCGGATTCGTTTTCACCTATGAGGAAGGTGATGGGGGCTCGAAAGAGAAACTCAGCCCACTCGAAAGGCCCTGCATTCTTCAGGGTCAGTTTCTTGAGGTTCATGGATCCTCCTTCGTCATGTCATGTACCATTTTCTCCCGAAGTCCCGGAATGAGACTGCGAAGGTATTCTCTGGCCTTGCCGGCCTGGGCTGTTTTCGAGTATCCCGTAAGTGCGGCGATGTCGATTTTTTCTTTCTTCAGGAGTTCATAGATTCTGTCTGCCAGTTCATCGTCTGTTTCCAGCTGATCCACCATGTCCAACATCTGGGACAGTATATGCGGTTGGTTGCGGAACGATTCCACAGGCACATACGGGCTTACTTCTGCTGTCACTTCGATCGAAAGCGCGTGGAGAGTACGCTCAAGACTCTTTGACAGTGCCTGCAGGTTTTCATGACCCTGAGGGCCGAGACATTCCTCGGCACAGCCCCAGACACCCGTCAAACGGACACGGGCACACAGACGGGTTCCGGCCACACTTTGAGGTTCCAGGATTTCCTGAATCAAATCTTCCGCATCCGACAGAGTTTCTGCTTCCGGATGATCGGAGAGTTCCGCATCTGCCCATACGGCGCCTGCCAGGGGAATGAATTCGATCTTCGGGATCGAGCCGGGAGTCAGCGTTACGAGACTTGCTCCTTTAGCGCCTGTTTCGCCCGGATTGCAGCCCATGAGGTTGCCGGGATAATGAAGGCGCCCGTCGACAGTTGCCCGCTGGTGTACGTGACCCAGAGCCCAATAATCATAACCGGATGAAAGCAATTCTGCTGCAGATGCGGGAGCATACCCCGGCCCTGGAGCAAGATCCGTGACCTGCAGATGAGCGAGAGCGATGTTCACGATCCCCGATTCCGCAGGCGGGATTGAGTCCGTTGGGAATCGTTCTTCATGGGGACGGTCAAAGCCCCATCCGACGATCCTGGCGACCGGAGTGCCTGCTTTGTCCCGTATATAGCCGGAACGTGGCCGCCAGTCAGTATAGATTGTGAATCCGGGAGTGGAAAAATCATCCGGCCCGATCGACAGGGAAGAATCATGATTGCCCCGACATGCAAAGATGGGAATGCCTGCTTTCAGGACGGGTTCCATGGCTTCGATAAATGCCAGACGGGATGCATAGCTGAAATCGTCTCTTTGTGCGGAATCTCCTGCGATCAGAAGCGCGTCTACCGATTCGCGTATGGCAAGATCGGCTAACGCACGGAGTGCGTCCAGATGCATGGATTTAAGCTGGGCTGCAATCCGTTCGGACCCGGAGTAAGCACAGTCCAGATGAATATCAGCTGCATGAAGAACGCGGACAGGCATGATCTTTCTCCCTCTTCTTTTTCCCAAGTATAGCATATTTGGCTGTCTGGAAAAAGTTTTTTATGGTATCATGGACAAGGGAAGAACCAACGATTCGAGAGGAGGATAATACGGTGAGTTTCGAAAAGACGGAGACACGCCTGATCTGGCGTTACGGCGGGGAGACTGTCATTGTTGAACCTTGGGGGAAGGACTCCCTGAGAGTCCTGGCACGTCTCATGGGAGAACCCGAGGAGACAGACTATGCACTTCTGCCCTGCGACAAAGGAGAACCGGAGATCGAGATCGGTGAAGGATGGGGATCGATAGCCAACGGCAGGATCCGTGCGGAGATCCGCTGCTTCGGCTGGCAGAAGGATCGGGCTCATGTGCGTTTTTTCAACGACAGAGGTGAGCTGCTTCTTGAGGAAATGGGAGATACCGGCGCACTCGCGCTCAATCCTCATGCCTATAAGCCGATCCTTGGGGGCGATCATCAGGTCACTGTATCCTTCGAAGCGAGGGAAGACGAGAAATTCTATGGTATGGGGCAGTATCAGAACGGATGCCTGAACCTGAAGCATACGGTTCTGGAACTGGCCCACCGGAATTCCCAGTCTTCTGTGCCTTTCTGTCTGTCGTCGAGGGGATACGGATTCCTTTGGCATAATCCTGCCGTAGGCACGGCGACGTTCGCCAAGAACTATACACAGTGGACTGCAGATTCCACAAAAGGCGTTGATTACTGGGTCACAGCAGGAGATACGCCTGCGCAGATCCTGTCCAATTATGCGGATGCGACAGGTCATGTCCCCCTCATGCCCGAATATGGACTTGGCTTCTGGCAGTGCAAACTGCGCTACTGGAATCAGGAACAGCTGCTGGATGTCGCCAGAGAGTATCATCGGCGAGGTTTGCCCGTCGACGTGATCGTCTGTGACTTTTTCCACTGGCCATATATGGGTGACTATCGCTTCGATGAGGAGTTCTTCCCGGATCCCGAGGCCATGTGCAGGGAGCTTAATGAGATGGGGACTGAACTCATGGTATCCGTATGGCCCCAGGTCGATCTGCGTTCAGAAAACTTCAGAGAGATGAAGGACAGGAATCTTCTTATCCGTCAGGAACTCGGAGTTCCTGTGTCCATGCAGTTCCAGGGAGACAGCCTGTTTTTCGACGCAACAAATCCGGAAGCGCGGAAATACGTTTGGGAGAAATGCCGGGCAAACTATGCTGAAAAAGGAGTCAAGCTCTTCTGGCTGGATGAAGCGGAGCCTGAATTCGGCGTCTATGACTATGCCAACTACCGATACTATGCGGGTCCCGGTCCGCAGGTGACCAACTGGTATCCGCAGCAGTACTCCCGTGCTTTCTATGAAGGTATGAGGGAGA
>JAEEJN010000045.1 GCA_016281935.1 Bacillota bacterium
AGACGTTCCGTTCGGTCCGCCAGGATCAGCGCGTCAAGCATCTCGTCCATAGCGCCCTGAAGGAAAGTATCCAGATGGTAGAGCGTCAGACCGATCCTGTGATCCGTGACCCGGTTCTGGGGGAAATTGTAAGTGCGGATCCTCTCGGAACGGTCGCCGGATCCCACACGGCTCCTGCGCTGTTCCTCGTATTCCGCGTCCACTTGTCCCTGATAATAATCCTTGACCCTGGAACGGAGCACACGCATGGCCTTGTCTTTGTTCTTGATCTGACTGCGTTCGTCCTGACATTCCACTACGATCCCGGTGGGCAGATGCGTAAGGCGCACAGCGGAATCCGTCCGGTTGACGTGCTGGCCGCCCGCACCGCTCGCGCGGTACAGATCAATCCTGAGGTCTTTGGGGTCGATCTGCACGTCCACCTCTTCCGCTTCGGGCAGGACCGCCACGGTCGCAGCGCTCGTATGGATGCGCCCGCCCGATTCCGTTTCCGGCACACGCTGCACGCGATGCGCTCCGGATTCGAACTTAAGCCGCGAGAAGGCGCCTTTCCCGGAGATCATGCATACCGCTTTGACACAGCCGCCGAGTTCGGTCTCCGAAAGGGAAGTCACTTCCATCTGGTAGCCTCTCCCCTCGGCATAGCGGGTATACATTTTCAGAAGATCCATGGCGAACAGGGCCGCTTCCTCGCCGCCCGTGCCTGCGCGGATCTCCAGGATCACGTTCTTGTCATCGTTGGGATCTTTCGGAACAAAGGCCAGACGGACCTCTTCTTCCAGTTTGACCGCCTGCGGCTCCAGTTCCGCCAGTTCCTCCCGCGCGAGTTCTTCCAGCTCTTCGTCGCCGCTTTCCAGCGCTTCCTTTGCGGATGCGATATCGTCCAGGACCCGCAGATAAGCCTTGGCTCCACGGTCGATCTCTTCCAGGTCGGCATGCTCCTTCAGAGCGTCCCTCCAGCGTTTGGGATCGCTCATGGCGTCCGGCTGAGACAGAAACAGAGCCAGTTCTTCCAGACGGGCTTCCATATTCCTTATCTTTTCAAGCAGATCCATCTTATCCTTTTCTCCTTGCCGTGACCGCTCTTTCAATCCCTGCCATGTCCTTCTCCGTCCGGATACAGTCCGCAAGAGGAGCCAGCATTTCCGAGACGGAATCCGCCTGGCCGAATCCGGCCTCGACGGTCATGAGCCCGCCTGGCATCAGACTGTCGGCGAACCTCAGGCTCAGCGCACGGTAATAATCCAGTCCGTCCGTTCCGCCGTCCAGCGCCAGACGCGGCTCGTACGCCAGTTCAGGCGCGAGATCACCGATCTCGTCTTTTCGAACGTAGGGCGGATTGCTCACGATGAAATCATAGGAGGCTTCGGGAAACACTTCGCGCATGTCTCCCCTGACAAAGTGCACATTGGACAGGCCCAGCCGTTCCGCGTTTTCCTTTGCCAGTGCCAGAGCGTCCTCCGAAATGTCCAGACAGGTCACATCCCAGCACGGCCTCTCCGCCGCGAGCGTCAGCCCGATGGCGCCGGTTCCCGTACCGACGTCGATCCCCCGCAGGGGCCTGTCGGCAGACAGTTCAGCCAGAACGGAGTGGATGACCGTTTCGGTATCCTCCCTGGGAATCAGCGCCCGCTTGTCACAGAGGAACATCCTTCCGTAGAAAGGCCATTCCCCCAGTACGTACTGCAGCGGCTCCCCTTTCATCCTGCGGGCAAGAGCCCGGTCCAGCGCAGCCTGTTCATCCTTCGTCAGATACTCGTCACGCCTGGCAAGGTATTTCATCCCATCAAGATGCAGGACCCCGAACAGGAGCTGCCGGCTCTGTGCGACTGCTTCCCCGCAGCCCGAAGACTCCAGAGCCATGCGCAGGAAACGCATCGCCTCATGCAGGCGCATCAGCCGTCTCCTGTTCCTCGGAAGAGTCCGTTTCCGCAGATTCTTCCCCGGCGGACTCAGGTTCCTCAGGCATTTCCGTCGGCAGGCGGTAGTCTGCGGGGACCTGTGCCGCCCTCTGTTCGGGCGTCAGCACGGCGACGAACGCCGCGAGCGCGCATTCCAGCATGGAATCGTCCGGTTCCCTCGTCGTCAGCTTCTGCAGCGCAAGCCCCGGCGCACGGAGAAGCCGCACGCAGGCGTTGTCGTAACGCGCCAGGAGCATAAGGAGCTCATAGGAAAGAGACGCGACTACGGGGAGCAGGGCGAGACGGATGAGAAGACGGCCGAGCCAGCCGCCGCTCCATCCCGTCAGCGTGAACACAAGTATGGAGATCACCATGACGAACAAGATGAACGACGTCCCGCAGCGGGGATTGCGGGTCGTCATTTTCCGCGCGTTCTCCACGGTCAGAGGCAGATCCGCCTCAAAACAGTTCACGACCTTGTGCTCCGCGCCGTGATATCCGAAAGTCCTCCGGATATCCTCCATCCTGCTCACAAGCGCAAGATAGATGAGGAAAAGGGTGATCCTGACCACGCCTTCGACCAGATTGACCAGGATCGGGACCTTCACCCAACGGGATATGAGCGTCGCCGCCAGGTTCGGGAGCACGAAGAACAGGCCGACCGCGAGGAGAAGGGCCATGACTACGGCCGCTCCCAGAACGACCTGATCCGTCTGGATGTGAAGAGCCTTCGACAGCCATTTCTCAAAAGCGGACGGCTCTTCCTCATATTCTTCTCCCAGCATTTTCGCGGAATCCGTCAGCGTTCCCATCCCGATCGTCAGCATACGTACGAAATTGACGACGCCGCGGACAAATGGCCAGGACGCCGGACCGGATCTCGCCACAGGCGCAGGCTTTTCCTCCAGAACCATGGTCCCGTCCGTCCTGCGCACGCAGACAGCCAGCTTTTCCGTAACGGGAGAACGCATCATGACGCCTTCCAGGACCGCCTGTCCGCCGATGTTGGGTTTTCTCATACTGTTCCTTTCCGGATCCTTGGATCCGTTCATCCGACCGCATCGAAGCGGTTTTCGGAAATTGAAAATGCGGGCCAGGTTCATCCCGTCCCGCATATATCAGCAACCGCGGCATCTGGTCCTGCCAGCCTGACGGGTTGCGAGTGGATGGCAAGAGATCAGACCCTTGGTCTTGCCTACTTGCGACCGTAACGCTTGTTGAAGCGATCCACCTTGCCGCCGGTATCTACCAGCTTCTGACGGCCGGTAAAGAACGGATGGCACTTGGAGCAGATGTCCACGCGGATTTCCTTTTCCACGGACTTGGTTTCAAAGGTATTGCCGCAGGCGCAGCGCACGATGCAGGGACCGTACGCGGGATGCAATCCTTCCTTCATGGTTTTCACCTCCTGTATCAGGGAACATGGTCGTCCCTGGACGCAAAGATAATCTTATCAAAGAATAAAGAGTCCGTCAAGCACTTTTTCGGATATTGACTGTTTTTCCAGGGATCCCGCCCCTTTTTGGGCGTTTTCTCCGTATCCGCATCAGGGCCTGCGTACAGCGACGGCAAACAGGATCGATTCGTCGCGTGTATCCACCAGCAGGAGCAGGCATTCACGGTTGTACGTCAGCATGTTCGGTTCCTTCGGACGGGTGATCACCTGGCTCATCGGCGTGGGCGTAGGAGCGGCGGCTTCCGGCGCGGCTTCATGCGTAAAGCGGAGACGCGCGCACTGGGTCACGACGTCTACTCCCGAGAATCCGCGGCCGACTGTTTCGTACGCCCCGTCCGTTCCGGACAGGCTGTGCAGTCCGTTCCGGCGAAGTGCGGCCGTGCAGTCCGTGACTTTGTCCATGTCCAGGATCGGGAGCGCCACGCCCAGCGGCTCCTCCTTGGATTCTCTGCGCCATCTCGAGAATTCTCCCATATCGACGGAAGAAAGCAGATCGTTCACCGTCTCTCCGGTCCTGGGAAGGATGGCCCAGAGTTCCGTCTGATACTGTGCCGGCACCACGGCCAGCGTGCCCTTCTGTGCGCGATAGATCCTGTGGGACGAGAAGCTTCGCATGAGATTGACGCCTGTTTTCGTCCCGTCCGCCAGCGTGAAGCTGTCCATTTTGTCCCGGGATTCGTCCCAGGCTTCCATCCAGCGCACGTCATACGCGGCACAGGAAACCAAAAGCGTCTGCCCGGCAGCGGACGTATAGGCGGATATGTCCCTGGACAGGCGTCCGCCCGTAGCAAGGCTCATTTCTTCGGACAGATCCCTGCCCCAGTCAGTGAGCGACAGGTCCGCCATCGCAGCGGGCGTGTCGAAGTATTCCTGGAAGCGGCCCATGGCCGTCTCGTTCAGAGAGATCCCTGTCCCCGCGTACATCCTGAACAGAAGAGACAGATCGGGGAACCGGGTCCGGAGGGAATCCAGCAGCAGGGCGGCGTTCGCGCACTGGTTCTCGGACGTACATTCCACACCCAGTACGGAGGAGATCTCCTGCTGTACGCTCTCGTCTCCCGCCCAGTACAGGCTGTGGACAGACACGGCCAGAGCGGGCATGCAGAGCAGCGTACTTGAATCTCCCGGCATCGATCCGACGATGTCCAGCGCAAGCTGATTGTACAGGGAAGCCTCCCAAACCTGGTCTCTCGTGATGGAAAGAGGCGTCGAAGTGGGATAGACCGTAGCTGTAGGCAGGGGCGGCGCCGTGACTTCCACGATGGAAGGCGCTGAGGCGCAGCCCGCGAGCAGGAGCACAAGAAACAGTGCAAGCACGCCGCGGATCTTTCTCATGCCGGCATCCTCCTTTCCAGAGTGTATGCTTCATTATATCACCTCATCCCCCGTATGCGCAAACTTTCAGGCCCTCCAGAGGCTGTATGGCATTTTTCCGGAACGCCGCTTCCGATATGGGTCTTCGCTTGACCGAGTGAAGCGTTTGGGTCTATCATAGGGATCGGAGGTGCCGTATGAAACAAGACGCCAACAGGGAAATGGAAGAGATCATCGCTTCCATTCCGGCCGGAGAAAAGCCCGCCCTTCTGCTCCATTCCTGCTGCGGTCCCTGCAGCAGCGCGGTACTGGAAAGGCTGCTCCCCCATTATTCGATCACGCTCTTCTACGAGAATCCGAACATCGATACGGAAGAAGAATACCTTCATCGACTTGAGACACAGAGAGAGCTTCTGAGCAGACTCCCGGGAGGGGACACCGTGACCCTCGTACCGGGGACCTACGATCACGAGGCTTTTCTGGATGCCGTAAAAGGTCTCGAAAACGAACCCGAAGGCGGCCGCCGCTGCGACGTCTGTTTCCGTCTGCGGCTCTCCCGCAGCGCCGACATGGCACGGTCTCTGGGCATACCGAACTTCACGACGACCCTTTCCGTCAGCCCGCACAAGAATGCCGCGCTCCTGAACAGGATCGGCGGTGAACTCCAGACGGACGGTCTTTTCTATCTGCCCGCAGATTTCAAAAAGAAAAACGGATATCTGGAATCGATCCGGCTTTCCAAGGAATACGGCCTGTACAGACAGGAATACTGCGGCTGCGAATTCTCCCGCTGGATGGACCGCCCCCGGACGTCCGATAAGCCCGAGGAAGATCCGCAGATCCGTCACGCGGGAACTTAATCCCCGTTCCGCCGTCCAACGAAAGAGGAGATGGGATGATGAAAAAAACACGTCTTCCGGCCCTGCTTCTTGCAGGCCTTCTGTTCTTTCCGGGATGCTCCGCGAAGCATACGGAATCGCTGCTGATCCAGGATACGCCCCGGCCCGCTCTGCAGACCCAGGCGCCGACGGTCGATCCGGCGGAATCCCCGACAGCCGCGCCGACGGACGATCCCGCACAGGAAAACGGGTCTCCGCGCTGCATTGCTTTCAGTCAGTACGGAAAGTACGGTCTTGTGAGCACGGACGGCAGCATCGTGCTTCCGTTCGAATATGACGAGATCAGCCCCAGCAATACGCAGGGCCTGTTCATCCTGAGCCGTTACGACAGGTCCTCGGAAGACGGCGGGATCGAATACTGCATCGCAGACAGCCAGGGCAGAATCCTGACGGGCTGGTCTCCGTTCTATCCCGATTTCAGCCGGTCGTTCCTTCTTTTCTGGGACGCGGACAGAGTCGGCACGGTCATGGCCGCCGAAACAGGAGAGATCGTCTATACGATCCCCTTCAAAGCGGAACTTGAACAGCGTCAGGCATCCGTCGCAGGGAACGCCCTGCTGCTGACTGATACCCGGCAGGGAAAGATCGATATATACTCCCTGCCCGATCTGAAGGAAGGAAAGGAAGAACCTGTTTTCACGCTTTCCGCGTTCATCGGTGACGGGTATTCCATGATCGAGATCGGTGACCGGATCGTGTTCCAAGTCTACGGTCGATCGGAGGCCTCCTATCTTCTGGACGAGAACGGCCGTTCCCTCGGCGTGACCCACAGCATCATCGATGAACTCTATACATCGGACATCACCTACGCGCCTTCCTCCGTTTACATGAAGTATTCAGACAACGACGGAGAAAGCTGGGGCATCCTCCGCGCGGAAGACGGAAAGGTCCTCACCGAATCGGTCTTCCAGTACGTCAGCTTCGTGTCCGGAGATCTCCTTCGCTGCAGCTTCTATGACGGGAACTCAAGCTGCTTCAAAGTCTTTTCCCTCAGCCTCGGCCGCTATCTCTGTGACGACATGACATGGGAGCAGATGTCTCTGGGGCTGCACGGTACCGCCTACGGTTCCACGAACGGCGGCAAGTGGTATGAACTCTCGGCAGACGGCGCAAGGTTCATCGCAGAGCTTCCCGGCGCATGGAACGTCTATGAACTCGGCGACATCATTGCCATCAACGACAACACCGACGAGCGTCGGCTGTTTTTGTTCGACAGAGCCACTCTCCAGCCCGTGAAGACCGACCACGGCTATGAGTTCATCGATCCTCTGTATATGAGGAAAGACGGCCGGCACTACTTCGTTGCGCGGAAGACCGACTGGCCGGTCTACGACCTTCTCGATGACAAAGGAAACGTCGTAATGAAGAACGTCAAATACGTGACGCACATGGATCCGCCCTATGCCGTCGTCACACAGGGCTTTTCCACGGGAATCGTGAATCTGGAGACAGGTGAATGGATCTATAAAGCCGGAACCTTCTCCTATCTGGACGATTAACGCGGCATCGTGTTTTCTCCTTTGCCCGTCCGCGTCCGTCCGATATTTTATCCGAAAGGAGCACTCAATCTCATGAAGAAAACTCTTTCCCTGGGCCTGGCGGCCCTCCTGATCCTCGCTCTCTTCTCCGGCTGTGCCGGAAAACAGGGCACACTCGACACAGATCCGACTTCGGCTCCGCAGGCTGCGGAAACTCCGGAAGCGGCAACGCCTGCTCCGGAAGCGACCGCAGCGCCTTCCACGCTCGCCACCATGGACGAGCAGACGATCGTTCTCCCCAAAGTCGAACCTTTCCTGACGCTGGATGAATATCCCCGTGTGGACGGCTCCACGGCCAATCTTCCCCTCATGGCGGCCGTCATGGCCTCCGCAACGGGTATCTCTTATGAGGAAGCGTCCACTCTCGTGGAAGCTTCCACCACGCCCTACGCCTATACCCGTCTCCTGGAAGGACAGGTGGATCTCCTCCTCGTCTATGAAGGCAGCGGTTCCACGCAGAAGGAGATCGCCGCTTCTCCCGTGAAGCTCCGCATGGATCCCATCGGCCGGGATGCGCTCGTCATGATCGTCAACGAAGACAACCCCGTGCAGAGCCTGACCCAGGAACAGCTCCGTGACATCTATACCGGCAAGATCCTCAACTGGAAGGAAGTCGGGGGCAAAGATGAGAAGATCGTCGCGTTCCAGCGCGTGGAGTCTTCCGGCAGCCAGGCGCTGTTCATCAAGCTCCTCATGAAAGACGTCACCCCCATGGTCGCACCCACGGAACTGGCTCCCAGCGAAATGGGCGAACTGATCGAAGCTCTTGCCGAATACAACAACGCGGGCAATGCTTTGGGTTATTCCGTGTATTATTACGCAAGCTATATGTATACCCGCCCCGGTCTCCGGTTCATCGGAGTGGACGGCGTCATGCCGTCGGACGAGACCATCGCATCCGGCGAGTATCCGCTCCTGAACCCCTTCTATGCCGTGGTCCGCGAAGAGGAGCCTGCCGATTCACCGGCTTCCAAACTGGCCGCGTGGCTCAAGACCCCGGAAGGCAAAGCCGTGATCGAAGCCGCAGGCTACATTCCCGTTCCCTGACACGGAACCTTCGGCACAAAACAGTTCCGCCCCGGCCTATGCGTCGGGGCGGAACTTTTGACTTTCAACGAGACCGTCGGCATCTTCATCTTCGTCCGGCCTATTCCGGAAGGGACACACATCGGAAAAATACGGCAGCGCAGACACAGCCCGCAGCAAGTGTCAGATGATACAGCACGAACAGGGTCAGCCCGGGGATCGCGAAGAGTCCTGCGCAGCCAAGAGAAACCAGTGCAGACAGGCCGATGAAGATAGGCACGAGCCGGGACAGACGCCCCTCCGGCATCCCTGTCAGCGCCGCAGTTTCCATCAGGCCTGCGGAACGGATGACTTCGGCGTCGAACAGGATCATCAGTCCGAACCAGACCCGGTTGAACATCCACGCCGCTGCGAGAGCGATCAGTCCGGGGGCGTATCCCAGAAAAGGAAGGACGGCCGACAGGATCATCCGCTCCAGGCCTCGGAACGTCAGGAAATGGACGCAGAGCCGTATCCAGCAGAGGACGCGGAGACCGCGGAGACCTCGGGGCTTTCCCCCGTTTCGGACACTGTTCCTGTAGATCCACCCGCAAAGGACCGCCCAAATGGTCGGAATCTCCGATACCAGTGCCGTGACGCCCGCAGCGGCGGTGAACACGCGGAGAATATCAGTTACGGGGCCTTTCAGAAGACCGCTGACAGCTTTGACGGCACCGCGCAGAAGCTGGAAGACCGCCGTCCTCGTCACGGTGCTCAGGACTTCGGTCAGAAGCTCGCCCGCCTTTCCTTCCGGTACGATCGCGTCCATCAGCCTTCCGATCAGCGGAGAGGGGTCCAAATAGGAAGCCAGGTCCAGAGACAGGAACCAGGCGTTCAGCCGGAAAGTCATTTCCAGCGGAAGGACGCAAACGGCGAGCACCTTCAGAAATACAGCCGCCGAAAGGCAGATCAGACCCGCCAGAAGCCATTTCATCCCGCGCTCGGTCACAGTGCGTTCTTCCGAAAGCATCGGCCGGGCCGTATCGGGATCCCGATGCGTCATCTGCATCTGTTCTTCCTCCTTTCCATCCTAATCCTATCGGGCAGGACCGGTTTTGTCAAATCGGACGCTTTCCCATGTTCTTGACAGTCCTCCCACGATATGCTACCTTGATTCATGGTCAGTAATATGACGTCACGCACGGAAAGGAGTTCCCATGCCTGTATGTACTGTCGCTCCCGGAGTGGAGATCTATTACGAGGAATACGGTTCGGGAGACCGCTACGTCCTCTGCACCCAGGTCGGTCACGGCTTGTATTCCCTGGAAAAGGAACTGGCCAAGCGCGGATTCCATGTATTTCTTCTGACCAACCGCGGATTCGGCCGTTCCACACATGTCACGGAAGACTACGGCGATTACTGGTATGACCGGTTCGCCGATGACGTGATCGCTTTCGCCGATGCCAAAGGGATAGAGAAATTTGTCTATTCCGGAGGTTCTCACGGGGCCGGCACAGGCTGGCACGTCGTGCTCAGGCATCCGGAACGCGTCACCTGCTTCTTCGCCGTCGTTCCCGGTCCTCACAACCTGGACGAAGGCAAGATGAGCGTCCGGGCCATGGGCCTCAAAGGCATCCAGCCCGTCCGTCACGTCTTCCGTACGAAAACAGACGATCCTGCCATGATCGAGCGCAGGCGCCTATCCGACGAGGCCGAGGCCGCGCTGCGCGCTCAGCCCGACTACGAAGCCGTTTATAATTCCCCGGAGACCCGCGCGATCGATTACGGACGTCCTCTCCGTTCTCTCGGAACCGAAGCTGCCGTCCAGGAAGCCCTGAAAACAATCGAAGTGCCCGTGCTCATCATGGGAGGCATGGAGGACACGATCTCCCGCCCCGATCTCATGGTCCGAAGCGCCAAGTGTCTCAAGAACTGCAAGCTCGTCATCTATTCCGGTATGGGCCACGCGCTGGACATCTGCGAGGAGATGGCGGATGAAGCCTGCAGGTTCTACGACAATGTGACGAAGACCGGACGGGTCTATGCCCCGATCGTCAATGACTGACCGGGATGAAGCCCTGCTCTCCGCGGCGGAAGCCTTTGCGAAATCCGTCTTTGAAGGAGAGTCCACGGGGCATGACTGGCCGCATACGCAGAGGGTCTTCCGCACAGCGATGAAGCTTGCCGCGGAAGAAGGCGCGGATCCTCTGATCACCGGACTGGCAGCCCTGCTTCACGATACAGACGACCGAAAGATCTCGCCGGAGACCAGCCGCGACCTGTCCAACGCGCGTTCTTTCCTGGAGAAAAACGGTGTGGATGCAAAGACCCGGGACAGGATCCTTGCGATCATCCGCCAGGTCTCTTTTGCGGGAAAGGATTCCGTTGTGCCGGACACGGCAGAAGGCTGCTGTGTCCAGGATGCGGACAGACTGGATGCGACGGGAGCCATCGGCATCGCACGGACGTTCGCCTACGGCGGCGCTCACGGCCGGCCTCTTTGGGATCCTTCGATCCCGATCGAAACGGATCTCAGCCGTGAAGCCTATGAAGCGCGCGAGACGTCATCGGTCCATCATTTTTATGAGAAGCTCTTTCTCCTGAAGGACTTGATGAACACCCGAAGCGCACGGTCCCTCGCGGAAAAGAGGGAAAATCTCATGCGGGAATACCTCGCGGCCTTTCTCGCTGAATGGAATGGCATTGACGGCTGACTCTTTTGATTGCCTTGACAAAGCATCGTCACACCGCATAGAATGATATCGGAACATATAGTATGTCCGGTTTTCAGACAGAAGGAGGCAATTATGGAAATGAAGTTCTACCGCTGCGCGCACTGCGGGCAGATCATTGCAAAAGTCGAAGACAAAGGCGTCCCCGTCATCTGCTGCGGCGAGCCCATGAAGGAGATCGTTCCCGGCACCAGCGACGGAGCCGCGGAGAAGCACGTCCCCGTGTATGAAGTCAAGGACGGAAAGGTCTTCGTGACCGTAGGGGCCGTCGAGCATCCCATGACGGAAGCTCACTACATCGAGTGGGTCTCCATGCAGACGACCGGCGGCAACCAGCGCAAGGCCCTCAAGCCCGGCGACGCTCCCAAAGTCACCTTCGCTCTCCTGGAAGGCGAGGAAGTCATCGCGGTCTACGCATACTGCAATCTGCACAGCCTGTTCAAGGGCTGAGGCTCTCCTTTTCGACTGAAAAAGCCGCTTCGCGAAAACGAAGCGGCTTTTCTTTTTTGACTCTGTCTATTCAAAGCGCAGCGCGTCGATGGGATTCAGTTTGCTCGCCTTGACAGCAGGCACAAGGCCGAAGATGATGCCGATCAGCATGGAGAACACGACGGCGATCACACAGGCAGGGATGCTGATGGCTACAGGCGTTCCCATGACGCTGGCCAGCATATAAGCCAGGCCGACGCCGCAGCCCACGCCCAGCAGACCGCCCAGGGATGTCAGAACCGCAGCTTCCGTCAGGAACTGCCACAGGATGCGGTTCCTCCTCGCGCCGATGGCTTTTTTCAGCCCAATCTCACGCGTGCGTTCGGTCACGGAGACCAGC
Source organism: Bacillota bacterium (assembly GCA_016281935.1). GTDB lineage: Bacteria > Bacillota > Clostridia > Christensenellales > UMGS416 > JAEEJN01. Next base: position 11,676 of record JAEEJN010000045.1, read on the forward strand.
ATGATGTTCATGACGCCGATGCCGCCTACGAGCAGGGAAATGCCGGCAATCCAGATCAGCTGATTGTTCGTCGCGGCCGTCAGCTTCTGCAGCTCCTCAGCCTGTTCCATCAGGTTATTGGCCTCATAGGCAAATTCGTCCGTGCCGTGGATCTGGCTCTTCGTCAGATAATCTGCAGCATTCTTTCCCGCCTTCGTCATATCGTCCGTGGAATAAGCCTTGATCGCTACGCTCTGCGGCTCGTCATAACGGTAGATGATGGGCCAGGCGGCGTAGGGAACGAACATGGATCCTGCGGAGGTGTCCGTATACATGTAATAATCGGAAAGACTGTTGATCGTGGGGCCGTTGCCGCTGTTCTTCGCAACGACTCCGACGATGACGAAAGGCTCTTTCATGATCTCGATCGTCTGACCGACCGGATTGATCCCTGCGAACAGGGATGTCGCGACCTTTTCATCCACGATCGCACATTTCCGTTTCTCCTCACAGTCCTTCTCGATAAACCCGCGTCCGTTGATGACGGAGTATCCGTTCACTGTGAAATAGGAAAGGTCGATGCCGTACAGACGTCCGTTGAACTGGGTTTTTCCGAAGAAAATCCCTTCGGTCCACTCTCTCGCCGTATACAGGGACGCGCTCTCTACGCCGTCCAGATCCTCCAGCTCCCGTCTCGTTTCTTCCGTGATGACGGAGATGGTCTGGGGCAGGTTCGTGTACTGCATGTCCACGTCGTTGCCGTTCTGACGGAGTCTGATCGTCACGACGTTGTTCCCCGCACCGACGAGGTTCTGTTTGATCTGCTCATTGGTCCCGGTGATCGTGGAAACGATCGTGATGATCGCGGCGATGCCGATGATGATGCCGAGCATCGTCAGAAAAGAACGAAGCTTGTGATTCCAGATCCCCTGGAAGGATAATCCTATATTCTCAAACATGGCATCCCTCCTAGTTCATGGACGAATAGAAATCGTTCGGCTCAGCATCCACGGTCTTTGCGCCTTCCGTCACGTCCTTACCGTAGGGGAACGCGACCCAGTCCTCCAGGGAAAGGCCTCCGCGGATCTGCGTGTAGGAACCCCATAGATCCACCCCTGCCGAGATCCAGCGGCGTTCCAGGTTCCCGTCTGCATTCTTCACCATGCAGTAGGACTTTCCGTTCTCCGTGCGGATGAACATTTTTTCCAGGTAGAAGCTTCCGGCCGTGTCCGCCGCTGTCTGGTAGGTCATTTCCACATACTCCCCTTCCATCAGGTCCACGGAGTCGTCCACGAAGACCGTGAAGGGATAATAGGAAACGTTCTGCCCGTCATAGCGCATCTCGTCGTCTACGGGGATATCGGAGATCTCCGTGACCGTGCCTTCCGCCATGACGCCGCTCCTCCAGGAATTGACCGTGACGGTCATTCCGGGAACGACAGTGTCGAGTTCAAGTTCAGAGAGCGTTCCCTCGATATAATAGCCGCCTCCCGCGGAGATCA
>JAEEJN010000014.1 GCA_016281935.1 Bacillota bacterium
GAACAACGGATCCAGCTGGATTGACTGTACGTCCGGCGGTTATAATACCAAGTCCTTCTCCTTCACGGCGAAGGAATCCATGAACGGCAGACTGTACCGCTGCAAGGTCACGAACAGCTCCGGATCCGTGACCTCGAACAGCGCGAAGCTGACGATCTCCGGCGTCAAACCCGTGATCACCGGCCAGCCCGCGAACAAAACGGTGACGGCCGGCAGCACGGCGAAGTTCACGGTCACGGCCGCGGGCACGGGACTGACCTACCAGTGGTACTACAGCAAGGACAACGGATCCACCTGGACCAAGTGCTCTTCCGCCGGTTCCGACTCAGCGACGTTCTCCTTCAAGGCAACAGCTTCCATGACCGGCAGGCTCTACCGCTGCAAAGTCACGAACAGCTCCGGATCCGTGACCTCGTCCACAGCCAAGCTCACGGTCAAATAAACCCCATACGAAGCCTCTTCTCTCCCTCCGCGGGATCCCCGCGGAGGGAGGCTTTTTCTGTGCCGAAACGTCAAAAGCGCAGTCACCCGTTTCCCGCGGACGGCCTTCCTTCCCGTCAGCCCTACGGGAGACGACCGGATCCGCACACGATCCGCATTCTGCAGTAATTCTACTAATTGTTTGCCATTATGATATTGACTTCATTATGTGGATAGGATATGCTGAGACCGACGGCCCAAAGGCCGCAGCAAGTCCGCCGAGGAGGATATCCGCATGAAAACCAGAAGGATCATCGGAGCTATTCTGTCGCTGTTTCTCTTTCTGTCCGTATTCGTCGGGGCAGGGCCGTTCAGCCTGACGGCGCGGGCGGAAGATGAGATCCCCTACACGTATACCGAGACTGCACAGGGCATGAAGCTCCTGAAGTACACGGGAACGGGACCCACGGCCGTGATCCCCGAAGAGATCGACGGGAAACCGGTAACCATCATCGGCGACAGCTTATTCTACTTTCATCGGGAACTGACCTCGATCACGATCCCGGACAGCGTAAAGATCATCGAGTCCGACGCGTTCCAGGGCTGCAGCAGCCTGACTTCCATCGTGATCCCGTACGGCGTAGAGTCAATCAAAAGATTCACGTTTGCCGAATGCACGAGCCTGTCTTCAGTCACGATCCCGGACAGTGTGTCGAGGATCAGCAACTTTGCGTTCGGTGAATGCCGCAGTCTGACCTCGATCACGATCCCGGACAGAGTCACAAGCATCAGGATGTTCACGTTCTACGGCACGAAACTGGCTTCGGTCACGATCCCGAACAACGTGGACAGAATCTGCGGCTGGGCCTTCGCTCAGATCGACACCCTGACTTCGATCACGATCCCCGCCAGCGTGAGGGAGATCGATAATTACGCGTTTTCCCACTGCAGCGGACTGTCTGAGATCACTTTCGCCGGCAGCGCTCCGCGGTTCAGGGATGAGGGCCAGTTCAGCGGTGTCACGGCTACGGTCCATTATCCGGCGGACGACCCGACCTGGACAGAATCTGTCCGGCAGGATTACGGCGGCAGTCTCACATGGGTACCCTACGGAGATCTGCCCGAGATCACCGAACAGCCCTCGGATGCTTCGGTTACGGAGGGTGGCGAGGTCGCGTTTGCCGTGACGTCTCCCGGCGCCGGCCTGACGTACCAGTGGCAGTACAGCAAAGACGACGGCGCCGCCTGGACCGACTGCAGCGCCGCGGGACATGACAGCGCGACGTTCTCCTTTACGGCGAAAGCTTCCATGAACGGCAGACTGTACCGCTGCAAAGTCACGAACAGCGTGGGATCCGTGACTTCCGACAGTGCAAGGCTCACGGTCAACTGTGCCCTGCCCGAGATCACCTCCCATCCGGCGGATGCAACGGTTCCTGCATGCACGGCCGTACAGTTCACCGCAGCTGCGAGGGGCACCGGTCTGGCCTATCAGTGGCAGTACAGCAAGAACAACGGAAAGACCTGGATCGACTGCACGTCCTCCGGACACGATCAGGCGGCGTTCTCCTTCACGGCGACAGCTTCCATGAACGGCAGACTGTACCGCTGCAGGGTGACCAACAGCGCGGGTTCCGTGACCTCGAACAGCGCGAAGCTGACGATCTCGGACGTCAAGCCGGCGATCACCGGCCAGCCTTCGGCCCAGAGCGTCACCGCCGGCAAGACCGCGGAATTCGCGGTCGCGGCCGCAGGCTCCGGTCTGAACTACCGGTGGTACTACAGCAAGGATGGCGGCACGACCTGGACGAAGTGCACTTCCGCCGGTTCCGACACGGCGACGTTCTCCTTCACCGCCAGAGCCTCCATGAACGGGCGGCTCTACCGCTGCAAGGTCACGAACAGCTACGGATCCGTGACCTCGTCCGCGGCCAAACTCACGGTGAAATAAAACCGTCTGAGACAATCCCTCCCCCTCCGCGGTCATTCCGCGGAGGGTTTTTCTTCGGCCGGATTCTGAGGATCCGGCCGGTCAAAGGACAAAATACAGAATATTCGTCATTTTTGTAGTCATATTTTCATCTTGCATATATCTGCATTCTGTTTTTATGTTATACTCATATAAGAGAATCAATCCGATGTTTCGGGCAATATGCGCTTCCTGCGCATGAATCAAGGAGGCTCTATTCATGACAGCAAAAAGACTGACCTGCATCCTGCTCGCAGCCCTGCTCATGCTGGCTGTCCTGCCGCTCTTCCCCGTTCCGGCAAACGCTGCATCCGGAGACGTAGAGATCAGCGCCGCCAACTTCCCCGATGATGCGTTCCGCGACTATGTGCTGAACACCGTCAATAACGGGAACACGGTCCTTACGGCATCGACGATCAGCAAACAGACAACGATCGACGTGAGCAATCTGGGGATCACGGACATGACAGGCATCGGGTATTTCACGGAACTCAAGACTCTGCTCTGTCACAATAACGGGCTGGCTTCCCTGGATCTCAGAGGCTGTGCAAAACTGGAAATTCTATCCTGCGGCGATAATAATCTGGTCTCCCTGGACCTCAGCGGGAACCCTTCGCTCCTGTTTCTGTACTGCGACAACAACCAGCTGAACGCTTTGGATACGAGCCATAACACAGCTCTCATAGCGCTGCATTGCGCAAACAATGCCCTGACCACCCTGGATACGGGTCGCAATACGTCTCTACGCGAACTGAAATGCGGCTACAATCCCTTCACCGCGCTCGATCTTCGGAACAATACGGCTCTGCAGACGCTGTCCTGTATAAACAGCGGTCTGGAATCGCTGGACGTTTCCGGTCGCAGTGACCTGAGATACCTGGAGCTAAGAGACAACCATTCCCTGATCTCCCTGGACTGTTCCGGCTGCCGCC
>JAEEJN010000046.1 GCA_016281935.1 Bacillota bacterium
CACGATGAAACCGATCTGGACAACGACATCCGTTCCTACTACGCCTGCCATGTTCATTCCTCCCGGATGGTTCTGTCGGTATGGTGAAAGTGTGTTCTGCACGGACCGTCTAGTCTTCCGTTCCGCCTTTTTCAAGGAGATCGGGACGTACGTGACGCGTCTTCTCCTCCGCCATCTCCTGGCGCCAGGCCTGAATCTTGGCGTGATGTCCGTTCTGCAGGACTTCGGGAACGACATATCCCCTGAAATCCGCGGGACGGGTGTACTGCGGGTATTCCAGCAGTCCGTTCTCGAAAGACTCCTCCTCATGAACGCCAAGGTTGCCGATGACGCCGGGGATGAAACGTATCACGGCGTCGGCGACAGCCATTGCCGCCAGTTCACCTCCCGTGAGCACGAAATCTCCGATCGAGAGCTCTTCGTCCACCCAGTGATCGATGATGCGCTGATCGATGCCTTCATAGTGTCCGCAGAGAAGGATGAGCCCCGGAAGCTGCGCGTATTCACGCGCGATCCGGTTGTTGAATACCTTCCCTCCGGGAGAAAGGTAGACGACCTTCGTTCCGGGAGCATGTCTCTTCCTGACGTCGTCGATACAGTCCGCCAGAGGCTGGGGCTGCATGAGCATGCCGGGACCTCCGCCGAAAATGTAGTCGTCGACCCGGTTGTGCTTGTCGAGGGTATAGTCCCTGATCTGCACGGCTTCGAGCTCATAGAGGCCCTGCTTCGCACCTCTGCCCGGAACGGACGCTTCGAAATAAGGCGTAATGAGTTCGGGGAACAGCGTCAGGATGCTAATCTTCAAAATCGGCGACCTCCCTCAGCCGCGCCGCGCGGAAAGTGATGACGTGTCTTTCAAGATCGACGGAACCCATCACAGAATTCAATGCAGGCACGAGAACCTCTTTCTTCCCCGTCCATACGACGTACACGTCATTGGCCGGATAGGACAGCACGTCCCGCATCGTACCGAGCTCGCGTCCCTCGTCGTCTCTGACGGCGCATCCGATCAGATCGGCGATATAATAGGCACCTTCTTCGGGCTCGGGAAGCGCTTCCCGTTCGATCAGGAGCACTTCATCGCGCATCGCTTCCGCGCCGTCCCTGTCTGTGACTCCGGGGATCCTGATGTAGACGAACCCTGCGTTCTCACGTACGGAAAGCAGCGGGCAGGATTCGATCCCGTCCGCACTCCTGCGCAGGATATGGGAAAAATCCAGCCATTGCGCGGGCGTGTCCGTCCATGGCTGGATCTTCATCTCCCCGTGCAGGCCCTGCGGCCTGACTACCCTGCCGATCTCAAACAGATTGCCGGGGAGATCGCTCATTCCACGATCTCCACTGTGTACTTTTTGCTCTCATGACCGGAGGCCGATTTGACGACTGTACGGATGGCTTTGGCGATCCTTCCCTGTTTTCCGATCACGCGGCCGATATCGTCCGGTGCGACGCGGAGTTCAAGGACAACGGTATCGTCGTCTTCCAATGCCGTCACTGATACCTGATCCGGCTCTTCCACCAGGCATTTCGCCAGATAGGTCACGAGCTCAGTGATCTGCTCTTTCATGAAAGATACCCTTACAGAAGGCCGTTCTTCTTGAGCAGGGAACGTGCGGTATCGGAAGGCTGAGCACCGGTCTTGAGCCACTTAGCGGCCTTCTCGGCGTCGATCTTCACGACAACGGGTTCCTTGGTGGGATCGTAATAGCCCAGCTCCTCGATGAAGCGGCCGTCACGGGGCGCCTTCGCGTCCGCGACCACGATGCGGTAGAAGGGATTCTTTTTGGAGCCCATTCTCTTCAGACGGATTTTAACTGCCATTGTTTTCCTCCATAACCCTTTCGGGCAAATGTTATATCGCAAGGCCTTTCGGCCGGTGCGTCGATCAGAAGGGGAGTTTCATTCCCCTGAGTCCGCTCATCCGGCGGCGCATGCCTTTGCCGGTGAACTGTTTCATCAGATTCTTGACCTGTTCGAACTGGCGCAGGAGCTGATTGACTTCCTGAACGCTCGTTCCGGATCCCGCAGCGATGCGCCTGCGGCGGCTCGCGTTCAGGATGTCCGGATTGCGTCTCTCCTTGGGAGTCATGGACTGCATGATCGCATGCATGCGCTTCATGGCTTTTTCTTCTTCTTCACCGGCTTCGAATTTGTTTCCGCCGGGCAGAAGGTTCATCATCTCGGAGAGACCGCCCATTTTATTCATCTGCTCGAACTGACCCATGAAGTCTTCAAGGTCGAAACTGTGCTCCTGGATCTTGCGGGCCAGCTTCTGGGCCTGTTCGGCGTCATACTGAGCCTCTGCCTTTTCGATCAGGGAGAGCATGTCGCCCATGCCCAGGATCCTGGAAGCCATCCGGTCGGGATGGAAAGGTTCGATCCCGTCCAGTTTCTCGGATACACCTGCGAATTTGATGGGTTTCCCCGTCACAGCCTTCACGGACAGCGCCGCGCCGCCGCGGGTATCGGAATCCAGCTTCGTCAGGATCACGCCGTCCAGGGGAAGGACCTTCTGGAAGCCTTCCGCCACGTTTACGGAATCCTGACCGGTCATGGCGTCGATCACAAGGAGGATCTCCTGGGGCTGCGTCGCGTCCTTCATGCGGGACAGCTCGTCCATCAGCTCGTCGTCGATATGCAGACGGCCTGCGGTATCGAGGATCACGACGTTATTGCCGTATTTGGCCGCGTGCTCCAGAGATGCCCTGGCAATGGCCACGGGATCGTTCGATCCCTCGACCGTGAACACGGGGACGCCTGCCTGTTCGCCCACGATCTGCAGCTGACGCACGGCAGCGGGCCGGTAGACGTCGCAGGCGACGAGCAGAGGACGTTTTCCCTGCGTATTCTTGAGAAGACGTCCGAGTTTCGCAGCCATCGTCGTTTTGCCCGCGCCCTGAAGGCCGCAGAGCATATAGACCGTGATAGGCTTGGAAGAGAAGGTCAGCTTGCTGTGCTGGGCCCCCATCAGTTCCGTCAGTTCTTCATGGACGATCTTGACGACCTGCTGTCCGGGCGTCAGGCTCTTGGCGACATCCGCTCCGAGCGCGCGTTCCGTGACCTTTTTCGTGAAATCACGGACGACTTTGTAGTTGACGTCGGCCTCGAGAAGAGCGAGACGCACCTCGCGCATCACTTCTTTCAGATCCGCTTCCCGGATCGTACCTCTGCCGGAGAGTTTCCGCATGGCGTTCTGCAGTTTTTCTCCCAGACCTTCAAATGCCATGAGCATCGTCTCCTTTCAGCTGATCCAGCGCCTGCGTGAGGACATCCGTGAGTTCTTCCTGTCCTTTCGCGAGGACGATCGCGTTCTCAAGTTTCTCTTCCACGCCGATGATCCTGTCCAGCAGGCGGAGAGAACCTTCCAGTTCCTCCATCGCCGTTTCCGATCTGTGCAGCGCGTCGTGGACTGCCTGACGGCTCACACCGTAGGCTTCCGCGATCTCGGACAGGGACCAGTCTTCCTCATAAGCCAGATGCATCATCTCCCTCTGACGTTCCGTCAGGACCTTCTCGTAGAAAGTCAGGAGATAAGCCATTCTCACATGATGATCCATGCCGTTCCCCCTGTCAAGCAAAAAGCCTTTACCATTATAACAGTGGCAAAGGCTTCTGTCAAGGCTTTTTTCTTTACAGCCTTATAATATTTCATGATATGGACATCCGTCAGAGGATGCCTTCGCAGAACGCGCGGGCATCGAAAGGTTCCAGGTCGTCGATGCCCTCTCCCACTCCGATGAACCTTACGGGCACGCCCAGTTCCTTCGTGATCGTAGCGACGATGCCGCCTTTGGCAGTACCGTCCAGCTTTGTCAGGACGATGCCCGTGATATCCGCAGCTTCGCGGAACACGCGGGCCTGATTGACGGCATTCTGACCGGTCGTCGCGTCCAGGACGAGCCAGACTTCCCTGTGGGAATCTGGAGCTTCCCTTTCCAGGACCCTGTGGATCTTGGACAGTTCATCCATGAGGTTCTTCTTGTTGTGCAGGCGGCCTGCCGTATCACAGATGAGAAGATCCGCGTTCCTGGATGAAGCGGCGTGCACGGCATCGAACACGACGGCGGCGGGATCCGCGCCTTCCTGATGACGGATGAGCGGCACGCCCGCCCGTTCGGACCATACGGCCAGCTGGTCGATCGCGGCCGCACGGAACGTGTCCGCAGCGGCAAGGAGGACCTTTCTGCCTTCTCTCGTATACTTGGCTGCAAGTTTGCCCGTGGCGGTCGTCTTGCCAACGCCGTTCACTCCGATCATGAGAAGAACGGTGGGAGACTGCAGTTCGTAAGGTTCGGAATCGCCCAGCATCTCCATCAGGGACTCCCGGAGCAGTTCCTTGACTTTCTCGGGATTGCCGATCTTCTGAGTCTGGACCTTTCTGCGCACGTCGGAGACGAGTTCGGAGGCCGTAGCGGCGCCGAGGTCGGACAGGATGAGGATCTCCTCGAGTTCGTCGAAGAAATCGTCGTCCATATTCTGGTAATAGGAAATCAGATCCTCGACCCTTTCCGTCAGCTGTCTGCGGGTCTTGGCAAGTCCTTCCCTGATCCTTGCGAACAGACCTTTCTTTTCTTCCATTATTCCTGCTCCTTCACGTCACTGAGCTGCATGGAGATCATTTTGGAAACGCCTTTTTCTTCCATCGTCACGCCGTACAGACGGTCGCAGATCTCCATGGAGGGTTTCCTGTGGGTCACGACGACGAACTGCGTGTTCTGCGCGTACACTTCTTTCAGGAAGCGTGCGTAGCGCACGAGGTTCGCATCGTCCAGCGCGGCGTCGATTTCGTCCAGGATGCAGAAAGGCGTAGGCTTGAGCCTCAGCATGGAGAACAGCAGCGCGATCGCGGTGAATGCCTTTTCTCCGCCGGAGAGAAGGCTCAGTCTCTGCAGTCTCTTGCCCGGAGGCTCCACTTCGATCTCGATGCCGGAATTCAGCGGATCGTCAGGATCGGTCAGGCTGAGTTTAGCCTGTCCGCCTCCGAAGAGACGTGCGAAGATCTCGCCGAAATGGCGGTTCAGTACCGTGAAATTGGCCAGGAAGCGTTCCTGCATCGTGGAGGACAGTTCATCCGCCAGCTCAAGCAGCCCGTCGCGGGAACGAATGAGATCTTCCCTCTGAGACACGTAGATGCGGTACTGCTCGTTGCTCTCCGCATATTCCTCGATCGCGTGGATGTTCACGGCGCCGAGCGCACGGATCTTTCTTCTCAGACCGTCGGCTCGAGTCTGTGCTCCGTGGATCGCGAAGTCAGCGGGACAAGCCTCCTTTGCAGCGGCATAGGTGACTTCATACAGATCCCAGATCCTGGACTGGATATGCTCCAGATCCCCTTCCGCACGGATACGGTCGTTCTCCGCATTCTGTCTTTCCTCGAACAGAGCTCTCAGATCCGTACGCTGACGCGCGTTCTGAGCCTCTCTTCTCGCGTATTCCTCGCGGAGCGTATTCTTTTCGTTCTCCAGTCGCTCATGCAGTTCGAGGCTGGCTTTGCGGTCCTGACGGGCCTTCTCCACTCCGGCGCGGATCTCTTCAGCCCTGACGTCTTCTTCAGCCCTGCGCGCAAGGATGGCTTCACCGTTGCTCCGCCGCTGAGCGGCCGAGCGTTCGAGGCGCTCCGCATCTGCGATCAGGCGCTCGATCTGTCGCTGCGCGCTCTCTCTGTCCTTGAGATACTCCGCCCAGCGGCTCCTGGCGTCCGACAGGCGTTCCATGGCCTCGTCCCTGTCCTCACGGAGCAGGTTGATCTTTTCCTGCATCTCGGCGGCGAGTCTGCGCGCGTCTTCTCCGGATGCGGAAAGGTCTTCCCGGCTGCTCGTCATCTGCTCCCCGCGCTTTACGAGGTCTTTGAGCTGATCGTTCAGTCTTTCGGACTCGTCCTGCCACTGGGTCAGGTTCTCTTCTTCTCTCGCTCTGGATTCTTCCAGTCTGCGGATCTCCATCTCCGTCTGTGCGACAGCGAGTTCCGCCTTGCGGAGCGTCAGAGCATAGGCGTCTCCCTGCTCTTCGGCTTCACGGATCTCTCCGCGGAGCGTCTCCAGATCGTGGGCCAGTTCGGCGAACTGATTCTGCCAGGTCTCGAGCATCTCGCGCGTCTGGCGGACTTCCTGATCTCTTCCGAGCAGGCTCGTGTTATGGCTCCTGAGAGAACCGCCGGACATGGCGCCGCCTGTCTGGATGAGATCGCCCTGCAGCGTCACGATCCTCAGATTGTGTCCACAGGCCCTGGCGATCGACACAGCCGAATCCATGTCCTCCGCTACGAGCGTACGGCCCAGAAGACTGTCCACGATGGCGCGGTAGCGTTCTTCCGTCTCTACGAGTTCCGCAGCCACACCGCAGCATCCGGCCATATCCGCGTATCGTCTTTCCTGTGCGTTCAGCGTCCTTCCACGGATCACGTTGACGGGAAGGAACGTAGCGCGGCCGTACTGATGGCTCCTGAGGTACGCGATGGCCTTCTTGGCCGCTTCCTCGTCCGGAGTGATGATCTGCTGGAGCGCGCTTCCAAGGACTGTCTCAATGGCTACGCGGTAGTTTTTGGGCACCTGCATGACTTCGGCGACGACGTGTTCGATCGTGCCGGCGAGTTCGGGCGCTTTCTGCGCGTCTTTCAGGAGACGGCGGACCGATTCCTGATAGCCCGTATAATCCCTCTGCATCGCTTCCAGCATCTGCAGACGGGTCTTTCCCTGCTGTATCCTTTCACGGCCGCGAGCCATGGCTTCCTGCATGCGCTCGGCACGGGACTGGAGAGCCTCCCGGTCTTTCCGGTTGTTCTCAGCCTTTTCCTGCGCCGCAGCGAGCGCACGACCGTTCTTATCCGCTTCTTCGCCGGAATCCTTCAGGCTCTCGTCCAGAGCCTGGAGGGTGTCTTTGCTGCGAGCAAGCAGGAAATCCAGCTGTTCCAGCCTTTCCTGGACGTTCTTCTGCTGCTGCGCGTTCCTGGAAAGGTCACCTGAGATTCCGGAAAGGTTTTCAAGGCTCTCCATGGCGCGGCTGCGCAGGCCGGAAAGCTCTTCTTCCCTGAGCTTGAGTTCCTCATCCAGGGATGCGATCTCCTTTTCGATCGCGTCGACCGCGTCTTTCCAGGATGCGTCCGAACTCTCCGGATCCGCGAGCCTGTCTTCGAGTCCCTGGGCTTCCCTGCGGAAAGATTCCGCCTGAGCGATCTCGCGGCGGGCTTCGCTCTCAAGCTGTTCTCTCTGTTCGTCCGCATGTCTGCGGTCGTTCTCCATGAGCAGAAGCGCGTTCTCGTGCTGAGCCGCCTCGTTCTCAAGATCCGCCGCGCGGCGGTATGCCTGTGCGGACGCTTCCTCGACTTCGTCGATTCGCGTCTGGAGTTTGGCCAGCGCTTCGTTGTTCGCGTTCTCGTCCTGCTGCTGCTGATCCAGGACCGCTTCCAGTCTTGCCAGTGTCTCTCGGGCGGCCGCGGCTTTCGCGTTCAGCTGTTCGTACTGGTGCACGAAAAGGCCGAGTTCGGTCTCACGAAGTTCGGCACTCAGGTTCTGATAAAGCCTTGCGTCCTCGCTCTGCTGACGGAGAGGCTCGAGCTGGGCACCGAGGACCTCCATTTTGTCCTGAAGACGGTCCAGGTTCGCCTGGGCACCTTCCAGATGCTTGCGCGTCTCTTCCAGACGCACACGGTATTTCATGACGCCGGCCGCCTCATGGAAGACGTTCCGTCTGTCCTCGGGACGGTTGGCGAGGATCTCGTCCACGCGTCCCTGCCCGACAAGGCTGTAGCCTTCCCTGCCGATGCCGGAGTCGCGGAACAGTTCGACGATCTCACGCAGACGGCAGGGGGATTTGTTGATGGCGTAGTCCGACTCGCCGCTGCGGTACATCCTCCTGGTCACTGAGACCTCGGAGAAATCGATCGGCAGGGCGTGATCCGAGTTGTCGAAGAGAAGCGTCACTTCGGCATACGCCAGAGGCTTGCGCTTCTGCGTTCCGGAGAAGATGACGTCCTCCATCTTGCCGCCGCGCAGCTGCCGGGCGGACTGTTCGCCCAGTACCCAGCGCACCGCATCGCCGATGTTGCTTTTGCCGGATCCGTTGGGACCCACTACGCCCGTGATCCCCTCATCGAGGTTCACGACCGTGCGGTCCGCAAAGGACTTGAATCCGAAAATCTCAATCTGCCTCAGGCGCATCCTGTATTCCTTCTGTCGTCTTTCGTTCCAGCTGTTTAAGAGCTTCTTCCGCGGCCTGCTGCTGCGCCGCATGCTTCGTCCGTCCGCTCCCCTGCGCGAGGGGCTTTCCGTTCAGCCGCACTTCCATATGGAAGATCCTGTCGTGGGGAGGGCCTTCCTCCCCCGTCTCCTCATAGGAGATATGCACTTCCCCGTCCCGCTGCAGATATTCCTGCAGCCTGGATTTGGCATCTTTCGTGACATCCGGCGGATGCCGCAGCGCCTCGCCGATCGTACGCTCCACGTAGCGCATGGCTTCTTCCTCTCCGCCGTCCGTCCAGATCGCGGCGAGCACGGATTCATATACGTCGCAGGCGATGGATCTGAGTTTCCTTCCGCCCGTCTTTTCCATCCCGGAGGTAAGAAGGACGTATTTCTCCAGTCCCATGCCGAATACCGCATCCGACAGAGGCTTTTCAGAGACGCACACGGAACGCATGCGCGTCAGCGTGCCTTCGTCGGCATCCGGGAAGTTGCTGTACAGGATCCTGCTTGAGAGGAACTGCAGCACGGCGTCACCGAGGAATTCGAGACGCTGATAATGGGCGAGTTCCGGATCCTCCGCCGTGACGGACGGATGCGTCAGGGCGCGCAGAAGCAGCCTTCTGTCCCTGAAGGCATAGCCGGCCGCCTTTTCCGCGGCGCCGAGATCGGGAAAACGGATCGCCATGACAATACTGCAAAAAGGCCCCGGAGTCTCCTTCGGGACCTTACCCTTCCTATGACTTACTGATTGGCTTCGATGTAGGAGACGACGTCGCCTACGGTCTTCAGTTCGCTGAGCTTCTCGAAAGCGAATTCCATATCATATTCGCTCTCCAGATTCATGACCACTTCCATGACGTCCACGGAATCCGCTTTGAGGTCGGTCACGAGATTGCTCTCCATCGTGATGGTGGAGGGATCGATTTCCAGCTGTTCAGCGATCAGCTTCTGTACCGTTTCAAAAACCATGTGAATTACCTCTTTTCTTCTGTAGTGGTGTCAAGCCTGCAAGATGTTTTCGATGCGGGCAGTCAGGTCCTGCTCCACTCCCAGGACGGCCTGGGAAATGGCGCGGCTGAAAGCCATGGCATCGGAAGAACCGTGAGCTTTGATGACGACGCCTTTGACCCCCAGAAGAGGCGCGCCGCCGTACTGCGTATAGTCCAGTGAACCGATCAGCGTTTTGAAATCCTTTTTCAGGATCAGGGCGCCGATCTTTCCGCGGAGGGAGGACATGAACTGTTTCTTCATGGATTTCGTGAAGAAACGCACCGTCCCCTCCATGGTCTTGAGGATCATATTGCCGGTGAATCCGTCGGCTACGAGCACGTCCGCTTCCCCGTCCAGCACATATCTGGGCTCGAGGTTCCCGTAGAAACGCGGGACGTTCAGTTCAGCGAGGCGGGCGTGAACTTCCTTGTAGAGTTCATTGCCCTTTTCTTCTTCCGCCCCGATGTTCATGAGGGCCGCGACAGGTTCTTTCACGCCTTCGACCGCCTGCATGTAGGCCGCGCCCATCTGCGCGAACTGCACGAGGTATTCGGGCCTGCATTCGGCGTTGGCGCCTGAATCGATGAGCATGGAGTGACCGCCTTTGAAGTTCGGAAGGAGCGGTGCCAGGGCCGGACGCTGGATGCCCTTGATCCGGCCGATGCCGAAAAGAGCTCCCGCCATGACCGCACCTGTGGAACCCGCGCTGACGACGGCCTGCGCCTCACCCGATTTGACGCTCGCAAGAGCCTTCACGAGAGAGGAATCCTTTTTCTTCCGGATGGCGTCCATGGGAGGCTCTCCGGTCTCGATGACTTCCGTCGTGGGTACGACGGTCAGCCGTTCCGTATCCCCGTTCAGGAGCGCACGGATCTTCTCTCCGTCTCCGAACAGGAGGAATTCGGCCCCGGGATGCTCCGCTTTTGCCCTGAGCACTCCCGCGACGATATCATCCGGGGCATGATCCCCGCCCATCGCGTCAATCGCTATCCGCATGGCTGCCTCCTCATGTTTGCGCCTATTGTAACAAATATTCCCGTAGAAATCAACTTATTACTCTTTACATCCGCGCCCGTCTATGTTACAATTCTATTACAAAAATGAAATCTTCACGAAGAGGTGATTTCATGCTTCGAATCATTCGGGATTATGTGGCGGCCGTGCTCCTCGGTCTTCTGCTCGTGCAGCTTCTTCCCGTAAGGACCGTGCTGGCCGAACCGGAGACTCCCGTCCCCACGGTCACCCCCGCAGCCGGTGAAACGATCCTTCCCGCGGTCGATACGCCCGCTCCCCAGGACAGTGCCGCTCCTTCCGATACGGAAGAACCCGTCTACGTGCCCGAAAAGGAAGAAACGGGCATCGTCAAAAAAGGCATGCAGTGCGACGAAGTCATCCTGCTCCAGATGCGTCTGCGCGATCTGGGTTATTTCAATTACAAGATCACGAACTACTTCGGCAGCTATACGGAAGAAGCTGTCAAGTACTTCCAGAAAGAGAACGACCTCTCCGCGGACGGCGTCATGGGTCCCAACACCTTTGACATCCTCTTTTCCAACGACGCCAAGCGGGCCCCGGTCAAGGAAGTCATCAAGCCCACGCCTACCCCGCTGAAGCTCCCCGGCCAGGTCAAATCCGTACCGAAGGGCAAGCTCCTCTCCTGGGACAAAGGAAGGAATCTGTTCCCCCGCGGAACGTCCACCGCAGTCATCGACGTCTATACCCGCGTACAGTACGCCATGACCCGCGTAGGCGGCAGCAAGCATTTCGACGTGGAACCTTCCACCAAAGCGGACTGCGCCCGTCTGAAGAGCACCTACGGCGGCACGTGGAGCTGGACGCGCCGGCCCGTCGTCATCCGTCTGAACGGTACATGGGTCGCAGGTTCCACGAACGGCATGCCCCACGGTTACGAGACCGTACCCAACAACGGCATGACCGGCCAGGTATGCATCCACCTGCTGAACAGCGCCACACACATCCGAGGCATCCCCGATGCGGCCCATCAGCGCTGCGTAAGGATTGCGGCAGGCCAGTAAGGATCGGCAGGATATCAAAACACCGGATCGGATGATCCGGTGTTTTCGTATGCTTTCCTGTCAGCTCTTGAAGATGCCCAGGAGCCCTCTGAAGATCTGTTTGCCCAGTTCCCTCCCGATCGTGTTGGCGGTCGAGGAAGCGGCTTTCCCGATGAAAGAAGAGGCTTTGGAGGACGTCCTTCGGCTGCTCGTTTTTCTCGCGGTCGTGGAGGACGTTCTTCCCGACGTCGAGGAGGCGGCCTTTTTCTCTCTTTCTGCCTTTGCCTTCGCTTCTTCCTCCGCGGCCTGCTGCCCGGACAGAAGCTCATAGGCGGATTCCCGGTCGACGGTCTCCGTGTATTTCTCCCTCAGCGAACTCGCGAGGACCACGCTCAGGATGGCGCTGTCGTCCACGGCGTTCATGGAACTGCGCGGAGGCAGGATGTTCGCCCTCTGAACGACCGTGGGCACGCCTTTTTCATCCAGGACGGATACGAGGGCTTCGCCAACGCCAAGTTCCTGAAGTGTCGCTTCGGTGTCGAGTTCCGGATTGGCGCGGAAGGAACGCGCCGCGTAGCGCAGCGCTTTCTGCTCGTTGGGAGTATAGGCGCGCAGCGCATGCTGCACACGGTTGCCGATCTGTCCGAGGACGCTTTCGGGGATGTCAGACGGATTCTGGGAGATGAACCAGACGGAAACGCCTTTGGAGCGGATGAGACGAATGACCTGTTCGATCTTCTCCAGGAGCGCTTTAGGGGCGCCTTTGAACAGGAGATGCGCCTCGTCGAAGAAGAAGGCGATCTTGGGCTTGTCGAGATCTCCCGCTTCGGGAAGGAGCTCATAGAGTTCTGTAAGCATCCAGAGAAGGAAAGTACTGTACAGGAGCGGATGCTGGAACAGTTCCCGGCATTCCAGGATGTTCATATAGCCTTTTCCATCCTCGTCCCAGTCGAACCAGTCGGAAAGATCGAGTCCGGGTTCACCGAAGAAGATGTCCCCTCCCTCGTCTTCCAGGGTCAGGAGAGCTCTCTGTATCGCGCCGACCGACTGGGGAGACACGTTGCCGTACTTCAGTTTGTAGTCCGCCGCATGATCCCCCACGTACTGGACCATCATGCGGAGATCTTTCAGATCCAGAAGAAGCAGCTGGGACTCGTCCGCCAGGCGGAACACGATGCGCAGGACGCCCGTCTGCGTCTCGTTCAGCCCCATGAGACGTGCAAGGAGTTCGGGTCCCATCTCAGAGATCGTTGTCCTAACGGGATGGCCCTGTTTGCCGTATACGTCGAAGAAACGGACCGGGAATCCCGTATAGGTGAAATTCTCGATCCCCATCGTGTCGATGCTTCTGCGGATGTGCTTGTTCTCCGAACCGGGAACGCACATGCCGGAAACATCTCCTTTAATGTCCGCGATGAAGGTGGGCACGCCCATCTCGCTGAAGGATTCGGCCACGACTTTCAGGGTCACGGTCTTGCCGGTGCCTGTAGCGCCTGCGATCAGGCCGTGGCGGTTGGCCATGGCGGGATCCAGATAGATTCTGTCGCTGCCGGTAGCCAGCCAGATCTTACCTTCATTCTCCATATACATATTCAGATCTCCTTCCTGCGCACGAAGAATTCGTACTGATCTGCTTAATCATACCATATCACGGCACGGATGGAAAGTGCGTACCGTTTTCCCGATCCCTCTTCTGCATACTCATGGACTTCCGTCGATGCGATGAAGATCTATATCTTATGTATTATAAAAACTCCGCACCAAAGGTGCGGAGCGTACTGTCTTATTCAGTTCTTACAGTTCCGTCTTGTTCACTGATCCTGCATCTTGTTCGCCAGTACGTGGAACAGCGCACCGCTGACCGCGAAGCACAGAACATAGATCTTGCCCACGTTGCTGGCATATACGACCATGAGCGCCCCGATCACAGGGATGGAGAAACGTACCGTGCCGATAAAATAGCGGTAATGCGTAAGATCCAGATCCGGCTGCTCGTTGGCATCCCCTTTCGTGACGAATTCGCCTGTCACGAAACGGTTTTCCACGACGCGGTGAATGATCGTATCCTTCCCCCTGTAGAAAGCGATCACGTCGCCTTCCTTGACGTCCAGTGCATCTGCAGGCTTGACATAGACCACGCTGTCAGCTGGGATCGCGGGAGCCATGCTGCCTGTCTTCACATGGAACATCTGATATCCCATCATGGAAGGGATCGTCAGGGGGATCGCCGTCAATATGACGGACAAGAGGATCAGAGTGCCCAGGACACGGAACAGAACGATCAGAAAACCGTTTCTGCCCATGCCGGACCTTCCCATCAGGCTTTCCTCTTATAAGTTCTGACCGCATACACGATCAGGACAGTGATGAGAGCAAGGCTCACAACGCCGAGACTGATCACGAGGATCAGCTGTTTCGTCAGGCTCTCCTGACGTTCACGGCTGCGCACGGCATACGTGCTGGCAGAAGCCGGATTTTCCTTTACTTCGGTCTCGGGAGCAGCGGGAGCTTCCGCATTGTCTTCGGCAGCTTCCAGCACGTCCAGATCACCGAGTTCGAAGGGCACGTACAGAGACGTGTTGGCGCCTGCGGCGGAAGGATTGGTCCCGTTGCCGGAGGAAGAAGAACCTGAAGTCTCTTCTTCATCAGTCTCGATCTTATAATAGACGAAAGTGAAAACGTTTTTCTTGTCTTTCGCCAGCGTGCCGGTCAGATTGTAGTACTGAGGCTGATAGCCTTCGATGTACTTGAACGCAATGACGGGCTTGTCTCCGGCGTTCCCTACGTAGGATCCGTCAGACTCGAGCTCTTTGCCGTCCTTGTCCTGGTACTTGGTGGTGTATTCCACCGGATCGCCCAGAATACCGTAAGCAACGACAAGATCCATATCACGGGTCACTTCGAAGGAGCTGAGGCCGACTTCGCTGTTGTCCCTTCCGCTCTCACGGATGCCCTTGACGTAGTAATCGGGATCTGTCAGGGTCACGGAATCGGGATCGAACTC
Organism: Bacillota bacterium; assembly: GCA_016281935.1. GTDB lineage: Bacteria > Bacillota > Clostridia > Christensenellales > UMGS416 > JAEEJN01. The sequence goes on from JAEEJN010000046.1 coordinate 14,190, forward strand.
GACGCGGTCTCCGGGTTTGAGATCCGTAAAGACCTTGGAGGAACCTCCGTCGATTGTTCCCATATTGCCCGCGTAGATGGTGACTTTGTAAAGATATTCGGCTGCGAATACCGGAAGCGCCACCACGGCGACCATCAGAAGGGCAACGAGAAGAATGATGATGCGGCGATTGTTTTTCATGCCTGCTCCTCTCCTTCCCTGCGGCGTCTCTTCAGAGCGAGCACGGCGATGAGCACCAGAATTCCTCCGCTGACCGTCATGATCGTATAGTAGAGAGGCAGAAGATTGTTGTTGTCACCGGTCACTACGACCGTATCTTTATCCAGTTCGATCGCGAACTGCAGCTGGATATCGGCCATGGTGTCCTGATAATTGTTGCCCTGGGTCTCGCCTTCGAGCCCCACAGTGAGCGTCACGGTACCGCTGTCCCCCTTAGGAAGCGTGTCCAGGAAGAGATAGTCTTCAAGAACTTTGGTAACGTCATGAAGTCCTGCAGCGGACTGGTTTTCGGGATCGTCACCGCCTACCTTGTCGGAAGAGAACAGGACGACGTCCTTTCCGCCTTTGTCCGTGTATACAAGCTCATAGGAGTATACGCCGCCGGCAGCACCTTTGCTGGAAGTATCTTCCAGAGTTTTGAGCACTTCATTGGACATGTACCATTCGGAAGTGTCCTTGTAATCGTTCTGCAGGCTGATCCTGAAGACCGTTGTGTCTCCGGGCTGCATGCCGGCGATCACGTCATCGATATCGGAGGACTTGAAGTTGCTTTCCATCTTCTTTTCCTGCGTGAAAACGACTATCCAGTCATCGCTGCCTTCATAGTCCTCAGCGAAGGATGCCAGAGGCATCGCGAGCAGCATCAGCGCAGCCAGTAAGACGCTAATCCAATGTTCCTTCATGAATTATCCCTCCTTGGCCAGGCTCAGAGAGCTGCCGTCGACCGTTACGCTCGTGCCCCAGGCACTCTTGATGGCTTCCTGAGCATTGTGGTTCTGCACGGCATCCGCTTCGAGTTCGATTCGGAATTCCACACCGTTGTAGAGATAGGTCCGCGTGATCGTCGTAAGGATGCCGGTCGTCTCGTCGCCGACAGTCGTACGGTCTTCGGTCACGAACTTCGTGATCTCGCCGCTGATCGTAACGCCGTCGATCAGGGTTTCGGTCTCATCACCGGCAACGAGAAGTTTGTCATAGTAATAGACGAGCCTTTCGGGCGTGGAAGCGCTTTCATCAAGGATCCAGCCGTTTCCGAGATTCGGAACGCTGAGTTCGATATAGCCGGGCTCCAGATCCCTGCGCTTCTCCTGAGTCTCCTGATCCACCCAATAACGATAGACGACGACGCGGAAGAATCCGTCGATGGTGCCGCTGTTTTTCACGGTGATCTTGTCAGAGTATTTCTTCCCGGGAGCGACAGATTTATCGTCTCCGAGCAGGTCTTCCAGGATCACGGCCTTATCGTCATCCGTGCCTTCGGGAAGATCGCTGCCGTTCTCGACAAGGGTCACGCCGACGTGATTGAGCTCGACGCGCGACGTGTAATACTCAGAGAAATAGGTCAGCGCCGCATAAGCCGTTCCGATCGTGCTGCCGAGCAGCAGAAGCGCCGCAAGGAGGAAAAGGACCGTCGTGGATGCGGGAGAACGCATGAATTCTTTGATCTTCTTCATTTCATTATTCCTCCGGCACTACTTCAAGGATACGCGTCCAGTCGGCGTATTCCGTTCCGTCTTCCTCGTAGAGGACGGGCGTCATCTCATAAATGACGGCCACATTGAAAGCGTCGCCTTCCTCGACTTCTTCCTCGGGGACGTTGTCGATATGGATCCTCAGTTCGTTCGTGGATCCTCCGAAGGAGATGGGTTTGTCGTAATAGACGTATCCGTCATCACCAGCGGTCCAGCCGTCCTTGAGATCATAAGTCAGATTGAATCTTGCGCAGATTCCCTTGGCCCTTACGAATACCGGTTCACAGTCCGAGTCGGCCGTGATCGTGAGCATTTTGGTCCAGGAGGCGAATTTTTCTTCGATCTCGCCTTTGCCGCCCAGATGGATAGGATATCCGCCTTCAGCCTTTGTATACGCCGTAAAGTAGGCATATGCGGAACCCATCTGCGCCCCGAGGATCAGGAGCACCGCGAGAACGGCAATGATCCGATTGGCATGTCTTCTCATTTACCTTACCTCCTGCACGTACTCGTTGTCTTTGTGGTTCTCGTTCAGCTTCCACTGACCGTTTTCATAAACGAAGGAGTTGACGATGCCGTGTCCGCCGTTGTGTCCGGGATAGTCCTCATTCTCGAAGTAGACGTACACAATTTCCTCACCGATGATCGTCACCGGTCCTTCGGGGTCTTTCCCGACAAGTTTGTAGTGAGAACCGGGATAGACTTCGTCCACGGTGGCTACTGACTGCGCAGGAAGATCGTCGATCCGGATCATTTTCATCCCGGGCTCATCGAAGCTCAGGGACGGAGAGTCCTTATAGACGCTTTCTCCGTATACGTCCTTGACATCGACTTCGAACGTGAAGAACGCGGGCTCGTGCGTTTCATAGGAAAGCAGTGTCTTGACGATGATCAGGGAACCGAACCTGGGAGCCGTCACCGCTTTCAGAGCGACTGCGGCGTCGTACTTCCACTCGCCGTAGTCCCATGCGGTATTGATGATGCCGTCTTCATCCGCGTCTTTCGTGGGAACGGCGATCAGCATGGGCTCGAAATAGTAGAAGAACCTGTCGGACATCCCGACCGTCACATCGACTCCGTCGATCGTGTCGGTATAGTCGTCGCCGAGATCCGAACCGCGTGCGATCAGAAGATAGAACCCGGGGTCCAGATCCTCGATCTTGGTCGAACCTGACAGATTGGCTTCGATCCCGGTCTGAACGGGCGTATCGGGAGTTGTCAGCGCGAGACTCATGGCCTGCTTCGCTACGTCCTTCCAGCCTTCGTTGTCTTCGATCTTCTTCCACCAGTCATCGTCTCCATTGGCGATGCCGGAATACGTACCGAGCAGGACAGGTTTGTAGCTGTCCTCGCCGGTAAGCTTTTCAGCGGAAGCGACCTTGTACACGTCCAGCACAAGATTCTTCACCTGGTCATCCTCAGTGACCGCATTACCGGGTGCAACGGTGATGCTGCAGCTCTCGGTCAGGTCGATGGCGCGGCTCAGGAAGGGAGGCATGACTCCCGCCGTGAGAAGCACCGCGAGCACGAGGAGGATGATCTTATATCCTCGATAACTTCTGTTTCGCATGTCTGCTCACTCCTTATCGGATTCTGTTCTATGTTTATTCGTTTGTTTGGATCTGTCGCCGTTTCCTACTTCCTGTTCGGAAACGTTCCCACCTATTTCGAGAGCCGTCCGTTCCAGTTCCTCGGCACTGTAGTCTTTCTTCCGTCTGGAATAAAAGGCCAGCATGAAGATGTGGAAGATCAGGAGAAGCGGTATCCCGACTGCAGGCACCACCAGATACCCGGGGATCTGTACTGCTTCCGCTGTCACATGGATGACCGCGGGTGCATCCTCGTCCAGATTGTCGATCCTTCGCCCTCTGACGAGCAGGCGGTGCGTATTGATGCTATAAGGCGTGCAGGTCACGAGAGTGCACAGGTCTTTGCCCGGCTCTATCAGGAGATCGCCCATTTCCTGCGGCAGAACGATCTTGATCTGATCGACCTCATAGGTCAGTACCTCGTTCAGTATATGAAGCGTGAATATATCGCCGACTTCCATCTGATCCAGATCCGTGAACAGTCTGGATGACGGAAGTCCCCGGTGTCCGGAAAGCACGCAGTGGCTGCCCTCTCCTCCTACCGGCAGGCTCGTCCATTCGATATGTCCGATCGCGACCTGCAGGACGGATTCTCTTACGCCGTGATAGACCGGAAGCGATACCCTGATCTTCGGGATCTCGATCGATCCCATGATGCCCGTTCCGTCGATGTCCAGCAGTCTTTCATATTCAGCCTGCTGTTCCTCGCTGAGAAGGAAGACGTTTGAACGCATGGTCAGGCTCTGGTTATAATCCCAGGCATCCTCCCAGATGCGCGTATAATCTTCTTCGGCCAGTTTGGAAACGGTATCAGCATAGGTCGCGATCGCTCTGGACTGATGTCTCGAGTTCCAGTAATCACTGACTGTAGGATAGGCAATGATGCCGACTCCCAGAAGCAGGATGAAAACCAGAAGGACCGATGTGAGTGTTGAACTACTCTTTTTCCTGCCCTTCTCAGGAGCTGCTTCCGCGTTTTCCATACCTTCCTTTCCCGGTTCGGAACAACTTCAGGACCCGAAACCGGATACAGAAACCATAACGATACATTTGAAGCTATTATGACAGCTTCATACAAGGATAATTATACCCGAGAATGAAATGGGTAACAAGTATCATTTTTTTCGATTTGATTGTTTTTTCCAGATTGTTAATCATTCCGAACGCTGTTTTTGGCAAATTCCTGCCACAGCATCCTCATGTCTTCTTTTGATCGAACAAAAGAAAAAAGAGAGTGTTTCTCTCTTTTTCATCCGATCCAGCTGATATTCGAGAAAGGCCATACCCTGAACAGGAGCTTGCCGATCATTCGCTCCTTGTCGATGGACCCGATAGTCGTGTTTCGGCTGTCGATACTGGTGGATCTGTGGTCCCCCATCAGGAAATACCTTCCTTCAGGCACCTGGTACGGCAGTTCGATGTTCGTTTCACCAAGCGCCCTGTCGCTGACGTAAGGTTCGTCAAGAAGGATCCCGTTCACATAAACGTTCCCGTCCGCATCGATGTTTACCCAGTCCCCCGCCTTGGCGATGACCCGCTTGATCAGGATATTGTTGTTGTAGTAGAAAGCCACGACGTCTCCCGTCGTATAATCGGAAGCACGCATCGCGACCACGACGTCTCCGTCATGCAGCGTATCCGTCATGGACGTCCCGATGATCTGTACGACGGGAAGGATCATCATGGCGACGATGACGGCCACTGCGACCACGACAAGGAGCGAATACAGCGTGCTCCTCAAAATGCCCGAGAAACGGCTGCGGTACTGTTCCTTTCTGACTTCCTCTTCGAGGAGCTCGATCGGGGGGATCTCTATCTTCCTATGCCTCATCCGTTCCCTCCGGATCTGTTTCAGCGGGTTCAGGCGTCACGACCGATTCCTTGGGATCACCGTATCTGTCAGCCTTTTCCAGAAGCAATGCATAGATATAGCGTCTGCATTCTTCCTTGGCGACCTGAAATATGCTCTCTAATCCGGGCGTGGCGTTCCTTGCTTCAGCTCTGCGTTCGGGAGTGTCCGGCTCTTCGCCGCGTTTGAGCATGCCGATGAAAACGTCCTGATCATCCAGGCGTTCGATCAGCCGGCGGATCTCATCGTCTTTCTCATCCAGCTTTCTGTTCAGCCTTTCGAGAGACTCGGACGCTTCATCCATCTGCTTCTGAAGACGTTCATTCTCTTCACCGAGCCGTGAGACTTCCTTGCTCTGGGACAGCAGCATCTGCAGCAGGTCCAGACGGCTCAGTCTTCTCAGTTCTCTTTCGGTCATAGGCATGGCTCATACTTACCTTTCCCCAAGCGGAAATGATCTGTCTTATTGTAACACGCAGACCCATCCTTCGCAACTTGATCACGTGTATTGCGGCAGTATGTCCCTCTACCATGCTGTTAAACCGTCTTCTGTATGCCATACTGGAATCGCTTCCAATTCCGACTGACGGTCGTTCGGCATCGTCACAGCGTATCGTCGTGTTTTCAGCCGAAACTATCCGGTGTTGACAGGATACGGAACAACGCGAAAAAAGCCATGGCAGTCAAAAATGCCTGGCCTTCACCTTCTGTCGATTCTCGGGAAATCCGATCTCACAGTCAGGTTTCCTGGATTTGAAGTTAAATATTGCTAACCAGGTTTTCGTGCTCAAAATTAAGCAGATACAGGAGACGGCGGACACTTTTTTTCCTAATACTGTCTTTCTCACATCATGCACCCTCTCTATGTCTGTCTACTGCATAACTTATCGGAAAAGCCCTATATTTCAGCAATTCCCGATTACATAGCCGGATTTGCCTGTCACTGTCTGTTATATTCTCGCACTTCCGGCATGGCGCAATATGCTATAATTATAATTGTGACGATAATGCTTGGAACTCTTAATATTTCATTTCTATATCAGATTGTTATGATTGCTTTTGAATGTTTGCGAATCATATATGAACTACAAGCCTTCTATACACAGGACTCATCGTTATCCGAATATCCTTCATTCTACTTATATCTGTGCGGATGAACAGTCTTCAGGTTATAACAAAAAAAGACCCCGAAACACAATTCGAAGCCTGATACACATACCGCTGGATGAGCGTCCCGGATCCCGATGCCGGTATGGATAAGTAGTGAAGTCCTAACGGCATCCCCTGCCGTTCCTTTCCGATGTACTAATTCCCGGACCTGATCTTTTTATACAGCCGCAGCTGGTTCTCGAATTCCTCCCTGTACTTTTTCCTTTTATTCCCGGGCAGGATTTTTGACAGCACCTTGCTGAGCAAGTATCTTTTGACGTTGAAAGCTGAGATCTCGTTTTTCCATTCCGAGAAAGAATAAGACAACCGGATATTTCCGTAAAAAGGAGACTTACGGGCGTATTTCCAGAACACATCGCTCTTTGGGCAGTCGGCTGTCTTCCACGGCTTCATCTGTGTGGAGTAATGAAGGATCACCGGGCGCTCCGCATCTTCCAGGAATTCCCTGGCTTCCGGATCGGATGAACGGTCCCCCCTCAGATGGTTCAGCATACTTGTCTGCAGATTATAGCGCGGAGGCAGCAGACGGGTGCGTCCGAGGAATACGTAATTCAGCACGTCCTGATCGACCGTCGGGAGCACGGAAAAATGCAGAGCCCGGCGGACTCTTTCAAGATACGTATCAATGTCGATCGATGGGATATGGAACAGGAGGACGCCCGCGTTGAAATACTTTTCAAAATCGAATATTCCGGCTTCCCTGTTAAGAAAAACGATCTGATTCTCCAGGAAGCTGTTTTTCAGTCCTGTCTTTACGACGAGCGAAAGGGTATCTTTTGCCGCTATGAGCTCATTGCCTTCAAACGAAAGAGAGAACAGCCCTGCCAGGTCTTCGCAGACCGCGAGATCCGAATCGAGATACATGACCTTTTCATAGTCGGGCATGATGACGGGGACGAGAAGATCATAGAAAGTCGAAACATCCCACTGATTGGAAGACACTTTCTCCGCAAGATCCCCGAAGATTTCATAAACGTAATCCGCCACGTTGAAAAAGCGAAGAACGACCTCATCAGGGATCATCCTGCGAAGCATGTCCATGATCTCCTCGGAGATGCCTTCGTGGAGGACAATGATGTCGTATAAGCATCCGTCTTCCTTGTGATCGATCAACGACAGCAGAGTCACCGAGAAATACGGAGCAAAACCGTCATTGAAAGAAAAGACGAACGTATATGTCTTTCTGTCTGTTTCCGGCGGACTGATCCTCATGATTCATCTCCTTCCGCTCTTCAGCAACCTGCTGATGAGCCGTCCCGCACCTGTGTTCCCCATTCCGTACAGATTCAGACCTGTAAAGATGAATAATTTGAGTTTCAGAAAATGATTCAGAGCCGTATCATTCAATGGCAGTCCGGAAGCCATTTTTCGAAGTGATGACATTTTTTCCTTTTTGTCTTTCCTGTTTCCCGGGAACAGAGCAACTTTTTTGACTGCGCTGTCCAGATACCAGGCACTGATCTCCATGCGCGCCGCGTGTCGGTGCAGATAACGGATCCAGTCTTCCGCGTTGCCGCACAGCCAGTCGAACGGGACTCCGCGGATCATATCGGGCACCGGTGCAAGGTTGACGCCTTCAGTAAGGAAAGAATCCATGATGGACGAGATCTCAACAAGCTCATCCTTCCAGGGATAATCCTGAAAAATGTCTCTGATCTCCGCACTGATCCTGTCTGTGTTCTGATCTCCGCCTTCTTTTGCCTTCAGGGCGTTCACATAACCGAGGACTACCCCTGTATGTCCTCCGAGATGAGCGATGTCAGCTCTCGAATTCAGATCATGAGCCACCGCGAACCGCATCATCTCCTGAAGTGAAACGAGTTCCGCTTCGATTCTGCCGACCGACAGATTCCGGAATCTCGACCCTACTCTCTCCATATAGTAGTACACGGCCTGTTCCGCAAAACAGATCTTTTCGGCCGCGAAGGATGCCTGCAAAAGGAAAAATGTGTCCTCCGCATTGCCAGACGTGCCGTAGAAGGCATGATTCGAAATCAGCATGTCCCTGCGGTAAAGGGCCGATTGATGATCCGTCGTGAAGATCAGATAAAAAGGAGAGCCTTGACCGGCCGCTTCCCTGAGCCGTCTGTTCATTTCGGCCGACTTTCCAGTCGACCGGTTACCGTTGAGATCGACGCAGCAATGCAGACCTTTTGCGATATCGGCCTGTTCTGCTACAGCGGCCGTATAGAGGCATTCCAGGAAGTCAGGCGAAACGTAATCGTCCGCATCCACGAAAGCCAGATATTCCCCGCGGGCCTCCATGATCCCCCGATTGCGCGAACGTCCGGGACCGATGTTCTCCCGGTTCGTGATCAGTCGTATCCGCGGATCACTGAGTGCCAGGCTCCGGATATACTCCGCCGAACCGTCGGTACAGCCATCGTCCACAAACAGGAGTTCGATCTCTTTCAGGGACTGTTCAGTAAGGCTCTCGGCGCACTTGCGGAGCCATTCCCCGGGATTATATACCGGAATGATGACAGATACCTTTGTCTCCATGGGCATTTGCTGTTTCCTGTACGTCAGCGTACTTATGGTCAGGTGGGTTTCCTCTTTCTCAGAACGGAGAACCGCAGACGGCGGAGCGGATCGAAGATCCTGTTCCTCAGTTTCAGGACGGGAGTCAGGCTTTTGCGGAATTTCCGGCATGAAACGCACATCCTGGTCTCTTCAACGTTCCAGATGAGCAAGGCAAATTCAAAGAAATCCCTCTCGTCCGGATCACGGAACCAGCCGTTCAAAAGCGTTTTGTCTTCAAGTACATTGTATCTTGTAACGAACAGTCTTGCAAGATTCCCCACTGCTTTTCGATAAATACCAGATTCGATCCCGCGTTCCCTTCCGAAACGGACCAGGTGCATGACGTTGACCAGATAGCCGTGGACGTTTGTCGGTCCGACCTGCCTTGTCATGACGGAGTCTGCCCGGAAACGCCGTATGAACATGCGGTCCGGGATATACATCGCGCGCCCGGCCAGTATGATCCCCGTCAGCGAAAAGAACTCGTCTTCATGTTCGCAGTACAGGAAACGGATCTCGTTCTTTCTCAGGTACTCCGTTCTCCAGAACTGTCTCTGCACATAGCAGATCCAGGCATTGTGATCGTAGAACTCCTCCAGGAGCTTTTCGCCTGTCATGACGGTCCCGGAAAATTCCGTTCCGTCCGCGGGCCTTCCATGCCAGACTTTCTGATTCTGAAGGCTCTCATCGAAAATGTTATCGTAGTTGAAGAACAGCACGTCAAGCGTATTCTCCTCCGCAGCGGCATATGCGGTCTCCAGCGTTTCCGGCAGGACATAGTCGTCCGAATCCAGGAAATAGACATACTTCCCTTTCGCGATCTCCATCCCGCGGTTTCGCGCGATCCCTTGCTTCCCGTTTTTATCCAGGAACAACGGTACGATCCTGCTGTCTCTGCGCTGATAATCCAGGATGAGCTCACGGCACGCAGGATCCGTGGAGCAGTCATCGACGCAGATGACTTCGATGTCCTTTTTTGTCTGATTCAGGATGCTTTCCAGACATTCGGGAAGCCATTTTGCCGTATTGTACACGGGAATGATAACGGATACAGACGGCTGATTGTTATCCATAAAGATGTTCCTCCGGGATGATCGGTGCTATCGGCAGGCAGAAGGCCTCGTTCAGTATACGTTTCAGTTGCATTTCTGCCATATGATGCCGTTCCAAAAGCGTCCGGTCTGCCGACCGAGCGCTGTTTTCTCAATCTTTCACGATCTTTGCGAAATACGCGATCGTTTCTTTCAGTCCATCTTCGAGGGACGTCGCCGGCGACCATCCCAGGACCTTCTCGGCCAGGGATATGTCCGGCCTCCTCTTTTTCGGATCGTCTTTGGGCAGTTCTCCGAACACGATCGAAGAGGCGGAGCCGGTCAGCGCGATGATCCGCTCGGCCAGTTCCAGCATCGTGACCTCACTGTAGGGATTGCCGATGTTGACAGGCCCCGTAAAGGAGGGATCGCTGTTCATCATCCGGATCATCCCCTCGACCTGGTCGCCCACATAGCAGAAGCTGCGCGTCTGCAGTCCTTTCCCGTAGATCGTGATGTCCTTTCCTGTCAGAGCGCTCACGATGAAGTTGGAGACCACTCTTCCGTCGTCTGTCTGCATGTTGGGTCCGTAGGTATTGAAGATGCGCTGTACTTTGATCTTCACGCCGTACTGTCTGTGGTAATCGAAGAAGAGCGTCTCCGCAGCCCTTTTGCCCTCATCGTAACAGGAGCGCACGCCTATGGGATTCACGTTCCCCCAGTATGCTTCCGTCTGCGGATGTACGGCGGGATCCCCGTAGACCTCGCTGGTGCTTGCCTGCAGGACGACGGCTTCGTTCCTTTTCGCGAGGTCCAGGACGTTGATCGCGCCCATCACGTTCGTCCTGATCGTTTTGACCGGATCGTACTGATAATGGACGGGGCTGGCAGGACAGGCCAGGTTGTAGATCTGATCGATCCCCTGCATATCGATCGGTTCGGTCACGTCCTGTTCCACGACCGTAAAACGTGTGTCGGATAGCAGGTCCTCCAGGTTCCGGACGTTTCCCGTAAAGAAATTGTCCAGGCATATCACCTCGTTATCTTCCTTAAGGAGCCTTCTGCAGAGATGAGAGCCGATGAATCCGGCGCCGCCTGTAACTAGTATCCTCATTTATGGTTCCCCCGCTTGTTTGAATTTTCTTTTATCATAATCTGCCACGATGGGCACGATATAGTCATATCTGGCTTCAAAGAAGTGTCTGATCGAGTTCAGATCTTTCTCCCACTGATTGGAGGTGTCCCCGAAACGCCGGTAAAAATCGGGCATCAGAGGCGCACACACGTCCAGATACTCCTGAAGAGTTTCTTCCACGTGTTCGGAAGCAAAACAGCTGCTCCCCATATCCCGGATGGATTCCAGGAACAGGGTGCGGAATTCGGGATTCTTCATTGCCGCCGCGAAGAGCGGATAGTTCTTCAGCGCGTTATGGAAATGATCCGTATCGGGCGCCGTCTGTTCGTTATCGTACAGACCCGAGCTGTATTCCGCATCGTAAAAGATATACTGCCATCTGCCTCCGTCATAGGACGAGTCTCTCGTCCTCCAGAGGACATCGTTGGCTTTCGTGTTCCAGTCGAAGTCTCCGAGATAGATCCTTGCGGCGCAGTATTCGGCAAAGGAACGGATATTCATGATCCCGCAGAAATCTTTCCAGACTGCATCGTCTGTCAGATCTTTCGTCGCATAGGACATCAGGTCAGTGTACAGCTCAAGATCCCCATCTTTACCTTCCTCGAGCTCTCCCTGCTTGATCACGACGACCTGATCCGGATCCACGGCATAGTGATCCTTCAGCATCTCGTCCGTGATCTTTTCGGACAAAGCGTACGGTCCCCAGTATTCCCCGTTCAGGAACAGCACTGCCGGACGGGACCTGACCGTGCCGAACGCCCTTCCGGAAGCCAGTTCCTGCAGCATGGCTCCTCTGAAATGCAGCCACTCGTTGCAGTTGCCTCCGTTGCGCAGCTGGAAGCTGCGGTACCTGCCGATCCCTTCGAACAGTTCGTACTTCAGATACTTTTCTCCGTATTCGTTTCGGAAATAGACGTTGAAAGGCTTCTGGTTCATGAAGCGGGCGACGTGACCTGTCACGCGGATCCCGGCTTCCGTCCTGACCGTCGGTCTGCTGCCTGAATCATAGATCTGCAGGACGCACGGCCTCTCCCATTCTTTTCCGTGCTGTGTGAAGTTGGCCTGGTATTCCCAGAACTTTCCTTCAGCGGTCAGTTCCTTTGCCTCGTCAGTCTGCAGCCACTCGTCATACACGGCGCCTGACGCCAGGATCCCCATATCATAGCTGAGCAGGCCGTCGGGATCCGTCACGATGGACAGCACAAGGCATCCCGGATACATCCTGTCGAAGTCCAGGCCCAGGAAATAGACTTCGGTGCGGACGCTTCCCGTCTCTCTCTTCGGCCCGACGGCCGCCGCTCGGATGACACAGCCAAACGGCAGGGTCGGATCGTCGTACATGGGTGTGACTTTTTCTTTGATCGGGATCACCATCTTGTCGGCGTGGGCAGCGAGATGGCCTCTCGTGTCCTGACCCAGATCGATCGTGACCGTGTTTTTCCCACTGTCGTCTTCAAGAGAAGGAAGGGATGAATCCGTCGTATAGGCGACGGTATATCCTTTGGGAGCCGTAAGTGTGAGCCTGAGGCCGGATTCTGCATACGTTCCGGACAGATGAGAAAAGCGGACATCCATGGGCTGGGCAGACGCAGTCTTATCCGACTCCGCATCTGTGACCTCAGCGGAAGCGCATCCCGAAAACGGAGACAGCATAAACAGGAGGATCAGCACGGCGCAGACGGCGGTGCGGTCTCTTCTTATCCTGCTGGCGATGCCCACTGAAGACATCTTTTCTTCTCCCTTCTCCATGCTTGCTCCCATGTCGCTGTCTGATCGATCGGTTATTTCCCGTCCGTCAGGGAAAGGATGCGGATGTCCTCCAGCACCGTGTTTCCCCAGTAGCGGCTCTCCCATACCAGTTTACCGCTGTGCCTGGCCGAGATGATCTCGAAAGTCAGGCCTGTCCTGCATTCGATGTTGACCATGCTTCCCCCGGCTCCCCGGAGGAAGAAGGCATATTTCATGAGATACGAGCCCTCCGAAAGGCAGGCCGGATCCAGGGAAAGATCCAGACGGACGGGACTGTCCTTCTCTCCGCTGTAGAAATCGTACAGGACGTACGTGCCCACCGGATCCTCGTTGAGGGTCAGGATCTCCACGCGGAGACACACGTCTTTCAGATCGGTCAGATTGACCCACTCCAGTCTCAGGGGGATCCTGTCCGTGCTTCGGAAAGCGCAGTCATCTTTTCCCGGATAGGACGCACGCAGCATCCTGATCCTGGGTGAAGCGAGATAGGAAGGATGCGGCTGTCCGCTGAAGTCGATCTCCGTGCTGTCGCTGAATCCGGCGTCCATATACACCTGGATAGCACGTTCCGTATCCCCGTCGTAGATGATCTTTCCCGCATCCATCACAATGCACCGGTCGCAGAGCTCACGGATCGTATTCATGTTATGGCTGACGTACAGGACGGTCCTGTTCTCCCTGGAAGCCGCATACCGCATCTGGCTCAGGCACTTCTTCTGGAAGGACATGTCCCCCACCGCGAGCACCTCGTCCATGATCATGATCTCACTGTCCAGGTGCGAAGCGACAGCGAACGCGAGCTTGACGTACATGCCGCTGGAATAGCGCTTGACGGGCGTGTCGATATAATCGCCGATCTCAGAGAATTCGATGATGTCGTCGATCCTGGAACGGATCTGCTCCCTGGTCATGCCCAGGATCGCCCCGTTCATATAGATGTTTTCCCTTCCGGTCATCTCTCCGTGGAACCCGGTCCCGACCTCGAGCATGGAGGTCACTTTCCCGTACAGATAGGCACGCCCCTCGGTCGGAGCCGTGATCCTGGACAGGATCTTGAGAAGCGTGCTTTTCCCGGCGCCGTTCCTTCCGATGATGCCGAGCGTCTCTCCCTGCCAGACCGTCAGGTCGACCCCGTTCAAAGCCATGAGGCTGTCTCCGGAAAGTCTTTCCCTGTCGCCGATCTTCCGGTTCGGGTCTTCGCGTCCGCGGACCCTGGCCCACCAGCTCTGGATATCCTTCTGGAGCGTGCCGTTCCCGATCTGTCCGATCTGATATTCTTTTTTCAGTCCCCGTACGATGATCGCGGGGGTCCTGTCTTTCTCCATCATCAGCATGTCCCCCTGTCAGACGGTATCGATGAACGTCTTCTCCACGCGTGAGAAGATCCGCCATCCTGCGCAGACAGCCGTAGCGGTCACGAGAACGGACCAGGCGCAGCTCCACGGCACGAACGTCCCCTGTCCGAAGACCGCAAGACGGAAAAGCTCCATCGGCTGCGTCACGGGGTTCAGAAGCATCAGCGTGCGCATCACGCCGTCAGGGATCGAAGAAAGCGGGAAAAGCACGGGCGTGGCGTACAGCCAGATCTGGCCGAGGAACTGGATGACGATGCTCACGTCCCTGTATTTGGCCGTCGCGCTGGACAGGATGATCCCGCAGCCGAGTCCGAGAGCTCCGAGCTGGATCAGGATCGCCGGCAGCAGTGCAAAGACCGTCCATGATCCGGCAACCTCTCCCTTCGCGAGATACCAGATATAAAAGCCGGCGAACAGGACCATGACGACGAAAAACTGGATGAGCGAGATGACCACGTTCGCGATGGGGACCGTGATCCTGGGAAAATAGATCTTTCCGAAAAGCTGCGCGTAGGAAGTGAACACGTTCGCATTGGAAAGGAGCGACGAGGAAAAGAAGGTCCACATCGCGTTGCTCCCGAGATAAAACAGGATCTTCGGGATCCCTTCCGTCTGTATGCGGGCAATCCCTCCGAAAATGAACATGTAGGCAAGGCTCATGAGGAACGGCTGAAGGACGATCCATATGGGGCCCAGGACCGTCTGCTTGTATTTCACCAGGAATTCCCGTTTGACGAACATGCCGATCAGGCTGCGGTACTGCAGCAGTTCCTTCCATGCGCCTTTCCGCGGCTTCATGGAGGGATCGATCAGCGTGTAGTCTCCGTACTCCTCCGGAGTTCGGATATCTTTCTCATCAGTCATAGCCTGTTCTCCCCGCGGCCCTCACAGCGCTGTCCCGGAATCCTGTTCCATTCGCACGTCATTATTCTGTGCTTCATATCATATTCAGGTGTCATTATTGCCTTCCCTACTATACATACTGTCTGTATAATTGTCAAGTTTTCACGGCGTAACTGCATATTTCAATACTCTTTTCAATTGATTCATACCGATCAAAAATACAGCTCATTCCACATGAGCTGTTTTGTCCTGCTCCGTTTAATTTTCCGTCCCTGCAGGATACGGATCACTCCTTCGCCATCCACCATTTCGGCATGTCTTCCGGCCTTCTCTTGATATCATTCCAGAGCCCGTAGCTTTCGGGCGTCTCGAGCGCGCGGCACAGCCTGTCGCGGAATTCGGGATAACGGGTCTCCAGGTCGTGGATCAGCTCCCTCATCCCCCGTCTCTCCGTCTCACTGGAGACCGTGCACTGGGCGGACTGCACCGGAAGATGCGCCTGGGATGCGATCGAGCGGATCCGCGCTTCCGCCGCGTAGACCATGGGCCGGATCTGCGTGATGTCCGAACGGTCCAGCCAGGTGATAGGCGCGAAAGTGTGGAGCCTCCCCTCGTAGATGAGACTGAGCAGGAACGTCTCCATGACGTCCTCCCGCTGATGTCCCAGTGCGATCTTATTGCAGTTCAGTTCCCTGGCCGTCGTCGTCAGGGCGCCTCTCCTCATCCTCGCGCACAGGGAGCAGGGGCTTTCCGCCTGTCCTTTTTCCGCGATGACCGAAGCCACGTCCAGACGCACGCACCGGTACGGCACGCAGATCGACTCACAGAAATCCGCGATCTCCTTTTCCTCCACGTGCTTGAATCCCATATCCAGCGTCACGGCCTCCAGATCGAAATCCACCTCCGTGAACTGACGATAGCGGGAAAGAGCGTACAGCAGAACGAGGGAATCCTTCCCGCCGGACACACCGACGAGGATACGGTCCCCCTCCTCGATCAGATGATAGGCCTTGTCGCAGCGGCGGATGCAGCCGAGGATGTATTTCATTTCCTTCTTCAGATTCATGTCCCGACCTCCATGGGCAGTATTGTACCATACTTTCAGGCAGCGCAAAAGAACTGTGCGGACATCTCCTTTTGTGCTATAATGACTGCGGCCGCGGCGGACGGTCCGCCGCGGAGATATCGAAGTTTTCAGGAGGATGATCATGCCCGATTTCGCACATATGACTTTTGACGAACTTCTCAGGCCGGAAGGCTATCAGTGTTCCTGCGGCCGTTTCCACGGCTGCACGCTCCGCAAGCTCCTGATCGGGCGCGGCGTGATCCGTCAGCTCCCCGGGCTTCTGAAGGAAGCCGGCATCAGGAGGCCCTATCTCGTCATGGACCGCAACACGAAGAAGGCGGCCGGCGACCAGATCAAATCCATACTGGATGAAGCGGGCATCCCCTACGGCGAATACTGCTTCCCTCAGGAGCGCGTGGAACCTGACGAGTTCGCAGTCGGTCAGGTCACGATGAACCTGCCCACGGAATGCGACTGGGTCATGGCGATCGGAGGCGGTTCCATCAACGACGTCTGCAAGATGCTCTGCCGTGCGAGCGGGATGAAGCTCATCACCTGCGGCACGGCTCCCTCCATGGACGGCTACGCCTCCAATTCCTCCTCCATGATCCGCGCCGGCGTCAAGGTCACGATCTATTCCGTCTGTCCCACGATCATCGTGGCGGACACGGAGATCATGGCGCAGGCACCCATGCGCATGCTCCAGTCCGGCATGGGCGATGTGGTCGCCAAGTACATCAGCGTCTGCGACTGGCGCATCTCCCACGTGATCAACGGCGAATACTACTGCGAAGACATCGCCCAGATGATGCGTACGGCCGTGAAGAAGTGCGTGGATTCCGCCGAGGGCTATGCGAAGCGCGATCCCGACGCGGTGCAGGCCGTCGTGGAAGGCCTCATCCTCTCCGGTATGGGCATGGCCTATGCCCAGGTCTCCCGCCCCGCTTCCGGTCTGGAACACTATTTCTCCCACATCTGGGAGATGCGCGCGTTCGACGCGGGCAAGCGACCCGACTTTCACGGCATCCAGGTCGGCGTGGGCACTCTCCTCGTCCTGCGGCTGTATGAGAAACTCCGCTCGGAGAAGCCTGACAGGCAGAAGGCGCTGGCACACGCCGCCGCGTTCGATTTCGACGAATGGTGCGGCTGGATGAAGAAGATCTTCCCGAATTCCTGCGATGAGCTGATCGCCCTGGAGAAACAGGTCAAAAAGCACGATCCCGCGCTGCACGCCCGCCGTCTGGAGACCATCCTGGAGCACTGGGACGAGATCATGAAGATCGTCGACGACGAGCTTCCCGCACGGGAGGATCTGGAGAAGGTCTACCGGACGATCGGCGAACCCATGCTTCCCGATGAGATCGGCATCAGCCTGCAGGAGACCCGCGAAGCCCTCTACGCCTCCCAGGAGATCCGCGACAAGTACATCTGCTCCAGACTGCTCTGGGATCTAGGACTCATCGACGAATACGCCGACTACCTGATCGACGGAGTCGAAAAGGCGGAAGCCGAAGCGAAGGCGTGATCCGAAAACAGATACGAAAAGAGACCGGTTTCCCGGTCTCTTTTCATTATGCTGTCAGAACTCTTCCTGTCCGTCCGCGGGTTCGTCCGGGGCCTCTCCCAGTGCCATGCGCACCCGCAGGGACATCGCTGCGTTGGCGATCGCCGTGATGTGCACTCCGTCCTCTTCGTAGGAAGTCTCCAGTACCTGGCAGCGTTCGTGGATCATGCTCTGGAGCGAGCCCATTTCGTAGGGGATGATCCAGTGCTCCGGCTCGATCCTGCGGCTCAGCTGATCCGCGATCTCGTTCAGGAGCCCGTCCAGCCCGATCCTTCTGGCTGCCGAGATCCGTACGGTCGGCATGTTCTCCGCGAACACGTCCGAAACGTCGTCCGTCAGGTCGCACTTGTTCAGCGCGAGGATCCTGGGCTTCGTGCCGGCGCCCAGTTCCTGGAGCACCGTCTCCGCTACTTCGAACTGCAGCCGCGCTTCCTGGGAGGACGCGTCCACCACGTGGACGAGCAGATCTGCGTACAGCGCTTCTTCCAGCGTCGAACGGAACGCGTCCACGAGTTCGTGCGGCAGCTTGTGGATGAAGCCGACCGTGTCCACGAGCACCGTGACCACACCGCCGGGGAGCTCCAGCCTTTTGGCCAGGGGATCCAGCGTCGCGAAGAGCTTGTCCTCCACGAAGGCATCCCCCTGTGTCAGGGCGTTCAGGAGTGTGGACTTGCCGGCGTTCGTATAGCCCACGAGGGCGATCACGGGGATGCGGTTCCTGGCACGGTGCCTGCGCTGCAGGTCCCTGTGCTTCTCGAGCCGCTTCATCTCCTCTTCCAGGTCGTGGATCCTGCGGTAGATCACGCGCCGGTCCGTTTCGAGCTGCGTTTCGCCGGGGCCTCTCGTCCCGATGCCGCCTCCCTGCCTGGAAAGCGCCGTGCCCTGCCCCGCCAGACGCGGCAGACGGTACTTGTACTGCGCGAGCTCCACCTGGAGCTTGCCCTCATAGGTCGTGGCCCTCTGTGCGAAAATATCCAGTATCAGGCCCGTACGGTCGACCACGGGACAGCCGAGCACGGACTCGAGGTTCCTGAGCTGGGCTCCCGTGAGTTCGTCGTCCGTGATGACGAGGTTGGCGTCGATCACCTGGCGGAGCATGGACATCTCCTGGGCCTTTCCCTGTCCGATGTAGGTGGCGGCGTCCATGCCGGAGCGCTTCTGCAGTTCCATGTGAAGGACTTCCGCACCCGCGGTCTCCGCAAGTCTTGCCAGTTCTTCCAGGGAATCCATCCCCCTGCCCTGGTCGATGCCGACGAGGATCGCCCGCTGGCCCTGATCCTGTCTGGACGA
Source organism: Bacillota bacterium (assembly GCA_016281935.1). Taxonomy (GTDB): domain Bacteria; phylum Bacillota; class Clostridia; order Christensenellales; family UMGS416; genus JAEEJN01. Next base: position 33,045 of record JAEEJN010000046.1, read on the forward strand.
CAGGAGCCTCGCCGCCTGGGAGATCGTCTGTTCATGGCTGCGGATCTCGTAGAGCAGTTCTTCCTGAGGGATGTCGCCGATCCTGTAGGGACCGTATTCGGTCACTTCGTATTCCCCGCTCTCGTCCAGTCCGGACAGCATGGCGCAGGAAAAGCCCGTGGCGGTCTCGTCCTGTACGGAGATGCACGCCATGGCGTCGAAACGCATGCGCTTGAGCGTCCGGATATCCACGTCGGACAGGACGGGGGCGCCGTTGGGATGCGTATGGACGCAGCGGATGCCGGAAAGCCTTCTCGCGCCTCTGCGGAGCCTGAGATCGGTGAGTTCCACCCGGTCGAAAGTTCCCAGGGACACGTCCATGATCATGCCGTCGCGGGCGATGTAGACAGAGATCTCACGGTTGATCTTCGAGGAGATCCTCGCCAGCGGCTCCATGAGCTCACGGGAAAGGAACTCGTGACGGAGCGTCTCCTTGTCCGCGTTGTAAAACTCTTCCAGTTGTTCCAGCCATGCATCCCGGATGCCGGCGGTATTGCCGTGTATCAAATCAGATCCTCCGTAGTTTTGAAAAAGAGGGACGGCGAAAGCCTATCCCTCTTGTCTTTATGATCCTTTGCAGGATATGGATTATTCTTCTTCCTCGTCGACCTTGGCGGCTTCGATGACTTTCTGCGCCATGTTGGCGGGCATCTCATCGTAACGCTCGAAGGTCATGGTGAAGGAGCCGCGGGCCTGCGTCATGGAACGCAGATCGGTCGCGTACTTGAACATCTCGGTCTGAGGCACTTCGGCCACGACCTGCTGGCCGCCGGACACGGGGTTCATGCCCATGATGCGGCCGCGGCGGCGGTTGAGGTCGCCGATGATGTCGCCCATGTACTCGTCGGGGATGATGACTTCGACTTTATAGATGGGCTCCAGCAGGACCGGGGAAGCCTCGGCGCAGCCCTTCTTGAAGGCCAGGGACGCGGCGGTCTTGAAGGCCATTTCGGAAGAGTCGACCGGATGGTAGGAACCGTCGACCAGGGAAGCCTTGAGGCCGACCACGGGATAGCCGGCGAGGACGCCCTTCTTGATGCAGTCGCGGAGTCCCTTTTCCACGGCGGGGATATACTGCCGCGGTACGGAACCGCCGACGACCTTGTCGACGAACTCGAACTCGGTGCCGTCGGTCAGAGGCTCGAATTCGACCCAGATGTCACCGAACTGGCCGTGTCCGCCGGACTGCTTCTTGTGACGGCCCTGGACGCGGACGGGCTTGCGGATGGTCTCACGGTACGGGATCTTGGGATCGCTCAGCTTGGCCTTGACGTTGAACTTGGCGGCGAGCTTGCTGACGATGATGTCCAGATGGAGTTCGCCCTGTCCCTCGATCAGGGTCTCGCCGGTGTCGGCGCCCTTCACGACGCGGAAGGTCGGATCTTCTTCCTGCAGACGGGCCAGGCCGCCGAAGACCTTGTCTTCTTCGCCCTGCTTGTCAGCGGAGACCGCAAAGCCGATGGACGGAGCCGGGAAGTCGATCGCGTCGAACTTCTTGGGAGCGGAAGCGGCGGTCAGGGTGTCGCCGGTGTTGGTGGAGGCGAGCTTGGTCAGGACGCAGATGTCGCCGGCGTGGGCCGTCGTCACCGCGATCTGGTTCTTGCCGACCATGGTCGCGAAGCCGTTGAGCTTCTCGGTCTTCTCCGTCGTGTTGTTGAAAGGAGTATCGGTAGCGGAAAGCTTGCCGCTGCAGATCTTCAGGAAGGAGATCTTGCCGACGAAGTTGTCGGACAGGGTCTTGAACACGAAGGCAGACAGAGGAGCGGACTCGTCGCCGCAGTCCTTGTCGGCGGGAGAAGGCAGATAGGAGACGATGGAGTCCAGAAGGGACGTCACGTTCAGGTTCTCCATGCCGGAGCCGCAGAACACGGGCATCACGGTGCCTTCGGCGATGCCGCGCTTCACGCCCTTGAGCAGGTCTTCGTCGGAGAGGGTGCCTTCCTCGAAGTACTTCTCCATGAGTTCCTCGTCGGCGCCTGCGGCGTTCTCGATGAGGGCTTCGCGGAGCTCTTCGACCGTGTCGGCCAGATCACCGGGGATCGCGGTCTCGGTCACGTTCTTGCCGTTGAAGGTGTAGGCCTTCTGGGTGATGATATCGACATAGCCCTTGAATCCGCCGTCCACGATGGGATACTGCAGAGCGGAGACTTCGGTGCCGAACTTCTCTTTCATCTCGTCCAGGACCTTGCCGAAGTTGGCATGCTCACGGTCCATCTGATTGACGAAGAAAGACGGGGAAACGCCGTATTTGCCGCAGAGGGCGAAGGCCTTTTCAGAGCCTACGGAAACGCCGTTCACGGAGTTGACGAAGATCAGGGCGTTCTCCACGACACGCAGAGCGGAGTGCATCTCGCCGACCATGTCGAAGTAGCCGGGAACGTCGATCACGTTGATCTTGGTGTTTTTCCATTCCAGAGCCGCGAGGGCCAGGGAGATGGAGAAGCCGCGCTTGATCTCTTCCGCGTCAAAGTCCATCGCAGTGGTGCCGTCAGTCGTCTTGCCCATGCGGGAAATCACGCCGGCGTCCAGGAGCATCGCTTCCGCCAGAACCGTTTTTCCTTCGCTGCCATGGCCGACAAGTGCCACGTTGCGGATATCTTTGGCGGTATATTCTTTCATTGTAATCCTCCCTTGAATGTTCGTAGCCTTTACGGCCTTATTCGCATAAAGCTATTCTACCAAATTACGGAGCTTTTGAAAAGGGCTAAATTCAGAATAGGAACGGAAAAGTGAGGCAATACGGCACACGGAAGGCGGAAGACGTGCCGTCTTCCGCCGTAAGCGCTATTCCTGCGGCGTGCGCAGCGTGAAAGAAAAGGTCGTTCCCCTCCCCTGGATCGAATGCACGGAGATCTCCGTGTCGTGCTTTTCCAGGATCTGCTTTACGATCGCGAGTCCGAGTCCCGTCCCGGTCTTTCCCGAGTGCGACGTGTCGACCTTGTAGAAGCGGTCGAAGATATGAGGGATGTCCTCCTGCGGGATCCCGTTGCCCGTATCCGTCACGCCGATCATGATCCTGTCGTTCAGCGTCGGATAGGTCCAGATCCGGATCGTGCCCCCCTCCGGCGAGTATTTCACGGCGTTGTCGATCAGGTTCACGAAGACCTGGGAGATCCTGTCCGGATCGCCGATCACGTAGGCGGTCTCTGTCGTGAATTCCAGGATGGGTTCGATGTGCTTCTCCTCGATCCTTCCCTCGAAGCTCACGAGCACCTGACGGATCTTCTCATGCAGTTCGAACGACACGAAGCTTCTGGGTGTCAGCTGTCCCTCGATCCGGGAAAGATCCAGCAGGTCGCGGATCAGGGAATTCAGGCGCCTGGATTCCTCCACGATGATCGAAAGGTAGCGCGGATACTCCTCCTGCGGGACGAGGCCTTCCAGCATGCCCTGCGCGAAGCCCTGGATCGACGTCATGGGCGATCTCAGCTCATGGGAAGCGTTGGCCACGAATGCGGTCTGAGAAGCCTCTTCACGGTTCAGTTCGCGTTCCAGGTTCAGAAGGGCTCTCGCGGATTCGTCCTGCCCGTGGAAAGCTTCGGGCATCTCCAGTACCGGTTTTTTGGCTGCGAGCCTCTGAACGCCGGAGAACACGTATCCGTAGCGGTAGTAGATATAGTAGACGAACAGGATGGCGAAAGCCAGCATGATGAGATAGGATGCGAGGAGCACGCTGAACGTGGTCCCCAGAGGTTTCGTGAAACCCGGCCTCGGCACGTGGACGAGGACGACGCCGAGCGTCATGCCCCGGATGCCGTCCAGAAGAACGGGATATCCGAAAGTGATCGACTCGTGGATGAAGTCTTCGTCGAAGCTGTCCGTCCCTTTCTGCTCGAGATCGAAAAAGGATTCCTGCAGATAAGGCATGAGTTTCGGCCTCAGTACGGCGTCTCGGATCGAAGGGGCTCTGGGCATCCCGGCCTCGTCCGCGGCATAGAGGACGTTGCCAAGCGTGTCGCAGATCCAGATCTCCGCCTCATATACTTCGGCCGTCCGGCAGACGAAGCCCTGATAGCTGTCCGTATAGCGCTGGTCGTGAGGAAGGAAGTACAGTTCCCCGGCCGCCGCAAGCTGCTCTGCCGTCCGGACCATCTCATGACGGAAGTCGTCCATCCTGACTTCCCAGGTCCTCCGGTATATGACGAGGGTCAGCATAAGGAAGACCGCGGTCACGCCTATGGCCGCGATGGCCAGCATCTTTCTGTAGGCCGACCTCATTCCTCGACCTCGAATTTGTATCCGACGCCCCAGACCGTCTTGATCTGCCAGGCCTCCCCCTGCGTCAGGAGCTTCTCGCGCAGGCGCTTCACGTGCACGTCCACCGTGCGGGTGTCGCCGTAGTATTCGAAACCCCAGATCTTCTGGAGGAGCTGGTCCCGGGTGAACACCTGGTTCTTATGGGACGCGAGGAACCAGAGGAGCTCCATCTCCTTGGGCGGGAGTTCCCATACCTTGTCCCTCTGCACGACCCTGTAGGCCACGTGGTCCAGGATGAGATCCGGGAATTCCAGCGTTTCCGCCACGTTCCCCTGCCAGGTGCTGCGGCGCAGCATGGCCTTGATCCGGGCCACGAGTTCCTGGGGATCGAAAGGCTTCGCCAGATAATCGTCCGCCCCGAGTTCGAATCCGTGGACCTTGTCCTGGGTCTCGCTCTTGGCGGTCAGCATGATAACGGGCGTCTGACTCTCCGCGCGGATCTGGTGCAGGACCTCCCAGCCGTCCAGGCCGGGCATCATGACGTCCAGGATGACGAGAGCGGGATGCGCCTCGCGGAATGCGTCGAGCGCGTCGTCGCCCCGGTAGGTCACCCGGATCTCATAGCCCTCTTTCCGGAGATAGAGAGACAGCAGCTGACAGATGTGGACGTCGTCGTCCGCGATCAGGATCAAAGGATTCGTCATGTCCGGTTCCTCACTTCAGGCGCACGATCGTGACGCCGGTCTCCCCTTCTCCGTACCGTCCGAGACGGAAGGAGTCCACGTGCTTGTTCTTTCGCAGCGCCTGATGCACCGCGTCTCTCAGGAGGCCCGTCCCCTTCCCGTGGATGACGGACACTTCCTTCAGGCCGCCCATGACGGCCTGGTCCAGATACAGTTCCATCTCGGCGACGCCCTCCTGGGTGTCCTTGCCGCGGATATCGAGTTCCATGGGCACGGACGCGAGCCTGAGTCTGGCTTCGCGGCGCACCTCCGCTGTTTTCTTCTTCGACGGCTTGATCAGCCGGAGCTGGGAGAGCTTCGCCGTCATCTTCATGGGGCCGACCTGAACGCCGACTTCACCCTTGTCATTGGGCGCGCCGAGCACGGTCCCTTCCTGGCCCACATGGACCAGATAGACGGTGTCCCCGGCCTTGACCGTTTCCGGAGCTTCACCCTCGGCGGGATCCGCTTCCGCGATGCCGGGCAGTGTCTCCTTTTCCAGTTCGCGCAGACGGTCCCTGTTCTGCTGGATCGTGCGGTCCCTCTCGCTCTGTCCCGAGTCGTCCCTCAGGCGCCTGAGCTGGGCCGTGATCTCCTGGGTCTCCTGTTTGGCCCTGCGGACGATCCTCGCGGCCTCTTCCCTGGCCTCTTCCAGGATCTTCGTGCGCTGTTCCTCGAGCCTCTTCGCTTCCCTGTCGGCTTTGGCGCGGGTCTCTTCCATCTCCTGGCGCGCACGTACGGCGAGTTCCTTTTCCTTTTCCGCGAGCTGCCTGTGGTATTCCGCGTTCTCGATGACGTCCTCGAATCGGATCGTGTTGGCGTCCAGCTTCTCCTGGGCCTGGGCGATCAGGGCCTCGGGCAGCCCGAGCTTGCGGGAGATCTCGAAGGCGTTGGATTTGCCGGGGATGCCGATCGAGAGATGATAGGTCGGACGCAGGCTCGCCACGTCGAATTCGACGGAACCGTTTTCGACACCGGGAGCCGCCAGGGCGAAGGCCTTGAGTTCACTGTAGTGGGTCGTCGCAAGGGTCAGGATGCCGCGGTCGTGCAGGTGCTCGAGGATCGCGATGGCCAGGGCGGCACCTTCCGTGGGATCGGTGCCCGCACCGAGCTCGTCCAGGAGCACGAGGCTGTGTTCCGTCGCCTTGTCGAGGATGTCCACGATATGGGTCATATGGGAAGAGAAGGTCGACAGGCTCTGGGAGATGCTCTGCTCGTCGCCGATGTCCGCGTAGACGTCGTCGAAGAGCGGGATCTCGCTACCGTCCCCCGCGGGGATGTGCAGACCGGACTGGGCCATGGCAGCGAAAAGACCGCAGGTCTTCAGGGTCACGGTCTTGCCGCCCGTATTGGGGCCCGTGATGATGAGCGTGGAGAAATCCTCGCCAAGCCAGAGCGTGATGGGCACGACGGCTTTGGGATCGATCAGGGGATGGCGTCCGTTGCGGATCCTGAGCACGCCGCCCGCGTCGTTGATCCTGGGCGCGCAGCCCTGCATGGACATGGAAAGCTTGCCTTTGGCGAACACGAAATCGAGTCTCCCGAGGTTCTCGGTCGCCGTTAAGATCTGCTGGAAATACGCAGCGACCCGTTTCGTGAGCTCGGTCAGGATACGCTCGATCTCCTCCTTCTCCTTGAGGGAGAGCTCTCTCAGTTCGTTGTTGATCTCGACGACCGCCATAGGCTCGATGAACAGCGTCGCGCCGGAACCGGACTGATCGTGGACCATGCCGGGAACGGAGGAACGGTATTCCGCGCGCACCGGCACGACGAAGCGGTCGTTGCGCAGGGTGATGATCGGGTCCTGGAGCACGTTCGCATAGGCCGAGGAGCGGATCATGGCGTTGAGCTTGTCGCGGATGCGCTGGTTGCAGAGCCGCATGGAGCGGCGGATCGACGCGAGTTCGGGCGACGCGTGGTCGGAGACCTCGTCCTCGGACAGGATGCAGCGGTCGATCTCGTCTTCCAGGAGATGCAGGCTGCAGAGGTTCTGCGCCAGCTCATAGATGACGGACATGGGCTCCGTGTCCGCGAGAAGGGACGAGCGCGTCTGTCTGGACGTGGTCAGGAAGCGGCGTATCCGCAGGAGCTCGCCGCAGGACAGCATGGAACCCACCCTCGCCTTGTTCAGTTCGGCAGTCACGTCGTCGAAGGCGTACAGCGGGGACGAACCCGTGCGCACGATGAAATCGACGGCTTCCTGCGTCTCCTTCTGGGCGCGGTCGACCTCGATCCTGTAGGTGAAAGGCACGAGCTCCGCCGCCTGCGCTTCTCCCAGAGGGGATACGCATTCTTCGGCGAGGCTCTTCAGGATCGTATCGTATTCGAGGACTTTTCGCGTTCTTGCGTCCATGGATGTTCCTTTCAACAAAAAGCAGCCTCAAGGGCTGCTTTTCGGGGAAGCTCGGCTTCCCCGTGTTCTTATTTGTAGTTCGCGGGGTTCTGCTGCAGCCTCTGTACGTGACGCGTCTGAGCCTGCGCGGCGGCCGTTCCGGGCGCTGCCGGCGTGGCGGGCACTTCCGGAGCTTCGTCCGTCAGGCTGTCCTTCAGGCGGAGCAGTTCGTCCGCCGTGTTGAGCGCGACGAGGACAGCGGCCATCTGGGTGCTCAGTTTCGGGTTGTTCTTCATGATCTCTTCCATCTTGCGGTCCACGTAGATGGCGACGCGGTGCATGTACTCCTCGCTGTTGGTGCTCGCGAGGGTGTAATCGAGACCGCCGATCCTGACGACTGTAGTCTGACGTTCCATAGGCCCACCTCCCATTGCCCTTATTGTACAGGATAGCCCTTCATTATGCAAGATATCAGCGGCGCACGGCTCCGAAGGAACTCATGAGGTCCGCGAGGATGCGGTCGTAGACGCCGTTCACCTCTTCGTCCGTCAGCGTATGGTCCTGCGCGCGGAACTCCAGGGAGAAGGCGATCGATTTCTTTCCTTCCCCGACCTGGGCGCCGCGGTATACGTCGAACACGTCGCAGGTCTCGAGGATGCCGTCTCCGGACAGGGCGATGCGCTCCAGCATGGCGCCGGCGGGGATCTCGTCGTCAACGGTCACGGCCAGGTCGAGCTTGACGGAGGGATAACGGGGCAGCGGACGGATGGAGAGATCTTCCTTCATGTGGGAGATGATCTTTTCGACGTCCGCTTCCGCGCAGATGACGCGTCCGGAGATGCCGAAGGCGTCGGCCACGTCCGGATGGATCTCGCCCACTTCGGCGATGACTTCGTCGCCGATGAGCGCGAGGGCCTTGCGGCCGGGATGATAGTAGGACGGACCGCCCGCGGTGAAGCGGACGCCTTCCACGTGCAGCGCGGAGAACAGCGCTTCCAGGACGCCCTTGCCTTCAAAGAAATCGGCTTTGGGATCCAGGATGCCGAAGCACAGCTTCAGCCTCTCGTCGGGCTGTTCCGTCAGCGGGAAAGCCTTCGGGATGAAGACCTTGCTCATTTCGAACAGGCGGATGACGGAAGCGCGGTGGTTCTGGTTCGTCAGGACGTTGTTCAGGAGCGTCGGAACGAGCGTCGTACGGAGCAGGCTGTAGTCCTCGCCCAGGGGATTGCGGATACGCACGGCCTGACGCAGAGGCGAATCAGCCTCCAGATGCAGCCTGTCGAGGGCCGCAGGGCTCATGAAGGAATAGTTCAGGGTCTCGAAATAGCCCATGCCGGCCATGAGATCCTTGATCTGGTAACGGTCCTTCTGCACTTCGGTCAGATGGCCGCGGTGCATCCTGCCGTTGATGGGTTCGATCGCGATCTTGTCGTAGCCGTGGATGCGCTGCACTTCTTCCGCGATGTCAGCGGGACCCACGATGTCGCGGCGGAACGAAGGCGCCGTGATGTCCATGTACTCGCCGTCGAAGGACGCTTCGAAATGCAGTCGGCGCAGGATGGAGATCATGGTATCGACGGGGATCTCGCGGCCCAGCAGGCGGTTCACCTGGAAGGGCGTGATGTGGAGCTTCACGGGCTCGGTCTCGGAAGTCCCCTCGTCGACCCAGTCGGAAAGGACCTCACCGCAGCCCAGCTCGCACACAAGGGCGAGCGCGCGGCGCAGGCCGAGTTCGGCCATATCGACCCCCACGCCCTTCTCGAAGCGGGAGGAGGATTCGGTGCGCAGTCCCAGCGTGCGGGACGTCCTGCGGATGGAGGTGGAATCGAAGGTCGCGGCCTCGAAGACCACGTCGACGGTGTCGTCCATGATCCCGGAGTTCTCGCCGCCCATGACGCCGGCTACGGCCATGGGGCCTTCCTCGTTGCAGATGACGAGCATGGAATCCGTCAGTTCACGTTCCTTCTCGTCCAGGGTCATGAGGGTCTCGCCGGGTTCCGCGCAGCGCACGACGATGCGTCCGCCCTTGACGAAGCGCAGATCGAAGGCGTGCAGCGGCTGGCCGATCTCCAGCATGACATAGTTCGTGATGTCCACGATGTTGTTGATGGGTCTCTGACCCGCGGCGATCAGGCGCTCGCGCATCCAGCGGGGAGACGGACCGATCTTCACGTTGCGCACGACCTGGCCCATATACCTGCGGCACTTTTCGGTGTCACGGACTTCGACCGAGATGACGTCGCTCGTGCGTCCGGGAACGGTCGTGAAGGCGAGTTCGGGATCCTTCCCTCCCACGTCCATGACGGCCCTGCCCTCGCGGGCGATGCCCAGGATGCTCATGCAGTCGGGACGGTTGGCGAGGATCTTGAAATCGAGGACCTTCTCGTTCATGCCGAATACGTCGGCGATGGGCGTGCCGGGCACGGGATCCTTCTCGTCCAGGATAAGGAGGCCGTTCACTTCGGCGCCGGGATAGACGTCGTCCTTGATGCCCAGTTCCTCACCCGAGCAGAGCATGCCTTCGCTGTCCACTCCGCGCAGACGGCTCAGCTTGATCTCCATGCCGTTGGGCAGCTTCGCGCCGATGAGGGCGGCCGGCACCCACGCGCCTTCGAAGACGTTGGGGGCGCCCGTGACGATCGTCAGGAGACGTCCGATGCCCGCGTCCACCGAGCAGACCTGCAGGTGGTCGGAATCGGGATGGGGCGTCATCTTCACGATATGGCTCACGACCACGTGGTCCAGTCCGTCGGAGAGATCCCGGATCTCTTCCACTTCGGTCCCGGTCATGACCATGCGGTCTGCAAATACTTCAGCGGAATCACCGATATCCGCATATGCCTTGATCCAGCGATAAGGAGCTAACATCCTATCCTCCTCACACCTGCGACAGGAAGCGCAGGTCGTTCTCGAAATTGTTGCGCAGGTCCGTGATGCCGTACTTGATGTTCGTCAGACGGTCCAGGCCCACGCCGAAGGCGAATCCGCTGTAGACGTCAGGGTCGATCCCGCACATCTCGAGGACGTGGGGGTTGACCATGCCGCAGCCCAGGACCTCCAGCCAGCCGGTGCCGTGGCAGACCCGGCAGTGATCGTCGTGCCCGCCGCACATATAGCAGGAGATGTCGACTTCGGAACTCGGCTCCGTGAAGGGGAAATAGGACGGCCGGCAGCGGATCTTGACGCCGTCGCCGTACAGCTCTTTGGCGAAGGTCTCCAGCGTGCCCATGAGATGGCCCATGTGGATGCCCTTGTCGATGACGAGGCCTTCGATCTGATGGAACACCGGGGAATGCGTGGCGTCCACTTCGTCGAAGCGGTAAACGCGTCCGGGGCAGATGACCCGGATGGGCGGCTTATGGGTCAGCATGGTGCGGGCCTGCACGGGAGACGTATGGGTGCGCAGAAGGATGTTGTCCGTGATGTACATGGAATCCTGCATGTCGCGCGCCGGATGGTCCTTGGGCAGGTTCAGCAGTTCAAAATTGAAATGGTCCAGCTCCACTTCGGGGCCTTCCACGACTTCGAATCCCATCCCGATGAAGATCTCCTCCAGCCTGCGCTGCACGAGCGTCAGGGGATGCAGACGTCCGACCGCGGGCTCCTTGCCCGGAAGGGTCACGTCCACTTTCTCGGAGGCGAGGCGCATCCGTTTCTCGAATTCGACGAGCGCCTTCCTGCGGGCCTCCATGAGCTCTTCCAGCTCGGCCCGTTTCTCATTCACCAGTTTGCCCATGACGGGGCGTTCTTCCGGGGAGAGGCTCCCCATCTGACGCAGTATCTGCGTCATGGAACCTTTCTTGCCCAGAAAACGGACCCTGAGCTCGTCCAGCCCCGAAGCGTCCCTCGCTTCGCGGACGGCCTGCGCGGCTTCCTGCAGCATCTGGTTCAGCGTATCCTGCAATGCCATTCTTCTGCTCCTTAGTCAAAAAATAAAACCCTCGCCTTGGGGCGAGAGTCGGTTCGCGGTACCACCCAAATTCGCGCAATGATGCGCCTTGTGCGCGCTGTAACGTGCGCTCACGCGCGGACCTACTCTCCTTCAGCCCGCGGACTCCGCAGCGAACTTCGCCGGAACCTGTCCCGGAGCGCTCCCAGCCTGCGGCGCTGCCTCTCTTTTCGGACGGTGTACCGGTTACTCTTCTGCATCCAAGTCGATACCATGGCATTATAGCAAAGTCGCGGGATTCTTGCAAGCGTCCCCCTTGGCAGAGCAAAAAAAAAGGACTACAATAAAAATAAAGACAGACAGGAGGTGTCAGCCGTGTGTGAACTGTGCAGGATGCTGGCGGAGATGGAGGCCTACTCCCGCCGTCTCGAAGAACAGGAAAAGAAACGCAAAGCCTATGCCGCCGAGATCCGGCTGATGCAGGACAAGGGCGGAGAAGAAAAGAAATCGGAGGAATCCGCTTCATGAGGATCGCCGTCTTCGCCTCCCACGGAGGCACCGACATGCAGGCGATCGTCGACGGATGCAAGTCCGGCGCGATCGACGCGGAAGTCGCGCTGATCATCAGCAACAACTCGGACTCCATGGCGCTGCAGCGCGCGGAGCGCGAAGGCATAGACCACTATCACCTGAGCGCGAAGAAGTGCGGATCCGAAGAGGCGCTGGAAGAACGCGTGCTCTCCCTCCTGGAGGAATACCGGATCGACATGATCTTTCTCGCGGGCTACATGCGCAAGCTGGGCGACCGGATCCTGGAAGCCTACCATGACCGCGTGTTCAACATCCATCCGGCGTTGCTGCCTAAATACGGCGGCCGCGGGATGTACGGCATCCACGTGCACGAGGCCGTGATCGCTGCGGGGGATCCCGTCAGCGGTGTCACGATCCACAGGGTGAACAACCGCTATGATTCCGGGGACATCGTAGCGCAGACGGAAGTCCCCGTACTCCCCGGAGACGACGCGGAGACCCTGGCCGCGAGAGTCTTGGAGCGCGAGCACCAATTCCTTGTGGAAGTCATTTCGGAGATCGCGAAAGGGAACATCCCTCTCGGCTGATCAGCTCCCGACGAATACAGCAAACGGCATGACGATGAAAGTCATGCCGTGTTTTTTTGCTCTTACGGGCCGGTCTCAGGTCTCAGGTTCTTCCTCAGGGACAACGGGACCTTCCGATCCCCTGTCATGCTCCCGCATCTTCTCCCAGTAATCGAGGAGCTCGTCCGCTTCCCTGCGGGAATGCAGCGTGATGATCTCCTTGCGGGAGTAGCGGTCCAGCAGTTCCAGGATCTTCGGGCGCTGTTCCTGGGCAAAGCCGCTCACGTAAGCGAGAAACTCTTCATACAGGTCCCCTTCCCCGTTCTCGACCCAGGGGATGTCCGGGCGTTCCTTACCGATCCTGTCCTTCAGGCCTTCCAGGCAGACGTCCGTGGGATAGTCCAGGAAGATGACGCAGTCGCATTTACGCAGCCTGTATTCCATGGTCCCGGAATAGTTCCCGTCGAGGATCCAGGCTTCTTCCGCCGTGATCTCATGCAGGACTTCCAGGAGCTCTTCGCGTTCAAGATGCGTCCTGTCCTCGCGCCAGTACAGGTTGTCCATATGCCAGAGCGGGAGCCCCGTGACTGCGGCCATGCGCTCCGAGAACACGCTCTTGCCAGCACCGGGACAGCCGATGACGATGAAGCGCTTCATAGCAGATCGAGGATGTTCTCCAGACGGTCGAACACGAGATCCGGCTGGACGGTCGAGGTCTCCAGGTCTTCCGGATGGGTCTCGCCGCTGAGGACACAGATGGAAAGGATGCCGTGGTTCACGCCGGTCGCGACGTCCGTATAGAGACGGTCGCCGCAGATCGCGAGCTCTTCCGGGGGAAGGCCCGTCATCTCAAGCATCCCGCGGACGATCTCGCCGTAGGGCTTGCCGATGATGAGATCGGCCTTTCTGCCCGTGGAGGCTTCGATCAGGGCCATGAAGGAGCCCAGATCCGGCACGAAGCCGGTCTCCGTGGGGCAGTTGAAATCCGGATGGGTCGCGATGTAGGGCTTGCCTTCCCTGACCCAGTCGCAGAACACGCAGAGCTTTTTGTAGTCCAGCGAGGTATCGAAGCCCGCGACGAGGACGTCGGGATCCTCGTCCACGACTTTGATGCCGTAATCGGCGAACTCGTCCCGGAGGAACTGGTTGCCGAGGAGCCCGACCGTTTTGCCGGGCAGGTTGCGGTTCAGGTACTGAGCGGTCGCCATGCCGGAAGAATAGATGTTCTCCAGGGTGGCGGGGCAGCCCATGCGGGTCAGCTTCTGCACGTAGAAATCGCTGTTGTGGGAAGAGTTGTTCGTGAGGAACAGGATGCTCTTCCCCATCCGGTAGATCTCTTCGTAGAAGCGCAGGGAACCTTCGATGAGGTTGTTGCCCAGATAGAAGGTACCGTCCATGTCCAGGACGAAGCAGCGTACGCGCTTCAGCCTTTCCAGGTTCTCGGGAGTATTAGTCCAGTTCATCCACGATCCTTTCCGCGATCTTCTGCATGTCGCCGTAGAAGGTCGCGACCTCGGGCAGGGTCAGTCTCTTGGCCCGGATGACCCAGGCGTAGCGGACGGCGTCGTAGATGTCGTCCTTGGTATATCCCAGATCTTTGGGAAGCACGGGACCGCCCGCGTCCTTCAGGGCCTTGGCGGCCAGCGCGCGCTGGGCGGGCAGTTCGGCCGTCTTCGCGCGGTATTCATCCCACAGGGGCAGGAGTTTCGCGCACCACTGACGGAACTGGGCTTCTCCGCCGAGGAGATAGTCCTTATTGTCGCGCAGGAGGATGGGCGCGAGGCTCCCGTAGGCGCGGCTCATGTCGTCCATCCAGGCGTTCCAGTCAGGGAACACGGGCTCATGGGGCTCGGCCTCGAAGAACAGTTCGTATTCGCGCATGGCGATGATGGAGGCGACTCCGACCTTGTCCCCATGCAGGGCTGCCTTCTTGCCGCGGAGCATGTCCCTCATCTCCAGGAAATGGGAGATGTGGTGCTCGCAGCCTGAAGCCGGGCGGGAATCGCCCTTCATCTGCATGGCGATGCCGGAGAGCACGAGCGCCTTCATGAGGCCTTCGATGGAATCATATTCGCGGGAAGCCATGCCGGGGACGGCGTCGACGCAGCGGTCGAGGGCTTCCTTCGTCATGTCGGCGATCTCGGTGCAGTAATGCTCGCCGGTCAGGTCCCTGCCGAGGCCCCAGTCCAGGAGCGCGGTGTGCTTGCCCAGGATGTCCCCGAGGCCGGCGGCCACGAGGTTGGCGGGAGCTTCCTGCAGGATCTTCATCTCGGCGTACACGCCTTCGGGATGGACGCCGGGGATCGTGATCTTGAATCCGTCGATGAGGACGGGCGTGACGTTGGAGGCGAAGCCGTCCATGGAGGGAGCGGTGCCGAAGATGACGTACGGGATGCCGGTCCTGTGGGCGCAGATGCGGCCAATGTCGTTCATGGTGCCCGTGCCGACGGACACGATGAGTTTGGGCATAGGCTCCATCGCCAGCATGACCTCGCCGATGGACTCGGCGTCGGCGTGGATCTCCTTCCTCGTGATGACGCGTACGCGGACCGTGCGTCCGGCCGCTTCCAGGATCCCTTTGAGCTTCTCGCCGGCGACCGCGTAGGTGTTCGTGTCGGCGATCATGAGGATGTCTCCCGTAAGGCCCAGCTTTTCAAGGCTCTCCGGGAACTTTTCCATGACGCCGTCGCCGATCTGCATGTCGCGGGTCAGGATCGGATGCTGCTTCCCGCAGACGCAGTCCACGGTCTGTCCGAGGGGGATCTTTCTTTCTTCTGACATGGATGACCTC
This sequence comes from Bacillota bacterium, assembly GCA_016281935.1. Taxonomy (GTDB): domain Bacteria; phylum Bacillota; class Clostridia; order Christensenellales; family UMGS416; genus JAEEJN01. Next base: position 48,112 of record JAEEJN010000046.1, read on the forward strand.
CGAAGTTTCATTCTGAATGATGCAAGTATATCACAAAACGCCCCTCTTGGACACGGTCTTCCGAAAATATGGAAAGATTGCTATAATGGGGCCGGGACTCCGGTCCCTTTGGAGGTGTCCATGGACAGAAAGACGCTCGAGAGCCTGCAGCGGGCCTGCCACATCCGGCTGACGCCCGAAGAAGAGGAAGCCTTCCTCACGGAACTGCAGGAGATCGAGGACAGTTTCCCCGAGCTCACGGAGGAAGCCCCGGTATGCGGGGCCTCCGAACTTCCCTATTCTCTTCTCAGAGACGACATCCCCGTACGGTCATCCTGCGGGGATCCCGAGGGACGCAGAGACGGGAACGGATTCTACAGGGTACGGGAGGACGGCCATGAGCAGGATGTCTGAAGCGAGACGCATGCTGGATGCCAGCATCCTCTCCGCGGAGGAACTGGTCCGGGAGTCTTTCAGCAGGATCCGCGAGACCGATCCTTCTCTCGGCGCATTCGCTTCCACAAGGGAAGAACGCGCGCTGTCCGAAGCCCGGTCGGTCCAAATCAGGATATCCGAAGGAGAAGCCGGCGCCCTGACGGGCATCCCCTGCGCCGTCAAGGACAATTTCTGCGTCGAAGGCGAGGAGACGGCCTGCGGCTCCGCTGTACTTTCCGGACATCTTCCTGCTTATGACGCCGACGTCGTGCGGGCCCTCAGGGACGCGGGCGCGCC